>JBEKAJ010000059.1:0-15152 GCA_050018295.1 Occallatibacter sp.
CGCGCCGTGGTTCCCGGAATGGTGGTGCGCCGCCGTGGCCACGTGGTCAACCTGGGCTCCATGGCCGGAGAGATCGTCTATCCCAACGGCGCCGTCTATTGCGGAACCAAGGCTGCAGCGCGCGCCATCAACGACGGATTGCGCGAGGACCTGCTGGGCACGCCGGTTCGCGTCACCAGCGTCGATCCCGGCCTGGTCGAGACCGATTTCAGCCTGGTCCGCTTTCACGGCGACGCCAGCCGTGCCGCCAAAGTCTACAAAGGCATCACGCCGCTCACCGGTGATGATGTTGCCGACGTCATTCTGTGGGCGGTCACGCGGCCCGCGCACGTCAACATCGCGCGCGTCTCGCTCACCTCAGTGCATCAGGCCAACACCCTGCTCATCCACCGCGATCAATAGCGGATGAAGGCACTCCGGCGCCAATGATCCGTGATGCGGGGCCGCCTATCCGAGCGACTGGAGCTGCGCCTCAATATGAGCCAACGCCGCCTCAAGGGCGGTGCGGCGCCCGGGATTTGACGTCCTTTGCGAGAGAATACTCTCGCGTTGCAAACTCAGCACCTGGCGTTGCCGGGCGTTGCCGCTCGAGCGCGGCGTGTTGCGCCTCGGCTACCCGCCGGTTCTCATCGTTCGTCAGGCCGTTGCCGGGTTTCGTTCCGGGGCTCTCCAAGGCGTTTGCCATCTGCTCCTCCACCGATTTACTTTCCCATCCACGGGCCATATCTTCATTCTACGGGCGCTTCGCGTGTTTGCGTCCCGCAGAATGACGAGGGTGGAACCTGAAAGAGGAAGAGGCTTCTTATGCGCGCCTGGCAAGTTTCCGCGTTTGGCATTGATTCTTTGGAGTTTGTCGAGCGGCCTACGCCGGCGCCTGGCCCCGGCGAGGTTCTGGTGGGGGTGCGGGCGGTTTCTCTCAACTATCGCGATCTGATGGTCGTGAAGGGCCTCTACAACCCCAAAATGAAGCTCCCGCGGATCCCCTGTTCCGACGGCGCGGGCGAAGTCGTGGCCGTGGGCGCCGACGTCACATTGTGGAAGCCCGGCGACCGCGTGGCCGGCATCTTCATGCAGAACTGGCTTGACGGGCCGCTCACTGCCAACAAAGCCCGCGGCGCTCTCGGCGGCGACGTGGACGGCATGTTGACCGACTTCATCGTGCTCAAAGAACCAGGACTGGTTGCGCTGCCCGATCATCTCAGTTTTCAGGAAGCCGCCACTCTGCCCTGCGCCGCCGTCACTGCATGGAATGCGCTGGCCACCGGTGAGCTCAAGCCGGGCTCGACGGTCCTCATCCAGGGCACAGGCGGCGTGTCGATCTTTGCCTTGCAGTTTGCGCGGTTGAAGGGTTCGCGCGTGCTGGGCATCAGCTCCAGCTACGATAAGCTCGAGCGCGCGAGTGCCATGGGCCTGGATGCGGGACTGAACTATCGCGACAACCCGGATTGGGATCGCTGGGCACTCGACCAGACCGGTGGCGAAGGTGTGGACCTTGTGGTAGAGGTAGGCGGCGCGGGCACGTTGCTGCGCTCCCTCAGGGCCATCAGGCCCGGCGGAACGGTGGCCCAAGTGGGGGTGCTCACCCAGTCCGCGGACCCGTTCCCGATTCCGCTCGTCCTCCACAAGACGGCGCGCATTCATGGCATCTACGTGGGCTCCCGAAGGGATTTTGTTGAGATGAACCGAGCCATTACGCTGGCCGAGCTGCGCCCTGTCGGTGAGGAGTTCGATTGGCGCCAGGCGCGCGAGGCTCTGGAGCGCATGGAAGAAGCCAGCCATTTCGGCAAGTTGGTGCTTACCGTCAGTTGACGCGTCGGCCTGTACAAAGGCTGCTTGGTCCCAAAACGCGCGTTCCCGCGCAATCGTGCCTGGCTGGCTGACCTGCCGACTCACTGACCGGCTGACTGGCTGATTTAGATTGGACTTGTGACGTTGCACGAGAAGATGCTGGCGGTAGCCATCGAAGAGGCGCGCCTGGGCTTCGCCGAAGGTGGCGTTCCTGTGGGCGCGGCGCTGTTTACGCGCGAGGGCGAATTGTTGAGCCGCGGTCGCAACCGCCGCGTGCAGCAGAACGATCCGAGCATTCACGGCGAGACTGACGCCTTTCGCCGCGCCGGCCGCCAGCGCACCTACCGCAACCTGGTGATGGTCACCACGCTCGCCCCTTGCTGGTACTGCAGCGGACTCGTGCGCCAGTTTCGCATCGGCAAGCTCGTAGTCGGCGATAGCCGCACCTTTGCCGGAGGCCTCGACTGGCTGCGTGAGAACGGCGTCGAAGTCGTCGATCTCGACAATCGCGAGTGCCGCGAGTTAATGGAGACGTTCATCGCCCGGCATCCGGAGATTTGGAACGAAGACATTGGCGAAGAGTAGACGGAATTCCTCAAGTAGAGAACTGGGAGCAGGTAGGACATGCCAAGTGAACAAACAATGTTGAATTTGCAGGGTGCTTCGATTGTCGATGGTCAAAGCAGGCCGGGAACCGGCGCCGCCTTTCATGGCGTCGATCCTGCCACAGGCGCACGCCTCGAACCCGTCTACCATTGCGCTTCGCTGGCCGACCTGAATCACGCCGCCGATCTGGCCGAGGATGCATTTGCCGCCTACCGCAAGCTTTCCGGCCGCGAACGGGGCCGCTTCCTGCGCAGCATCGCTGACGGCATCGAAGCCATCGTCCCGCAACTGGTGGAGCGAGCCAATCGCGAAACAGCATTGCCTGAAGCGCGCCTCAAAGGCGAGTCCGCGCGCACCATCAACCAGCTTCGCCTGTTTGCGCAAATGGTTGAAGAGGGCTCTTGGGTGAACGCGCGCATCGATCCAGCACAGCCCGATCGCAAGCCTCTGCCGCGCTCCGACATTCGATCCATGATGAAGCCCCTCGGCCCCGTCGCAGTCTTTGGCGCCAGCAATTTTCCCCTCGCTTTTTCCGTTGCAGGGGGAGACACCGCTGCCGCCTTTGCAGCCGGCAATCCAGTCATCGTGAAGGCGCATCACGCCCATCCTGGCACCAGCGAAATGGTCGGCCAGGTCATCGCTCGCAGCGTTCGCGAGTGCAGCCTTCCGGCGGGCATGTTTGCGCTCGTTTTCGGCGCAGGCTCTGAGATTGGCGCGGCGCTCGTCGACCACCCCAAAGCGAAAGCCGTTGGATTCACCGGCTCCCTTTCGGCCGGCAAAGCGCTCATGCAACGCGCGTCCGCGCGCCCTGAGCCCATCCCATGTTTCATGGAGATGAGCAGCGTGAACCCTCTCTTTGTGCTGCCCGAAGCCCTTCATGCGCGCACTACGCAGATCGCCGCCGGCCTCTTCGGCTCGTTCACGCTCGGCGTCGGCCAGTTCTGCACCAAGCCGGGCCTCGTCTATCTGCCTCGCAACGCCGATGCCGATGCGCTCGTCGCCGAGGTCAAGGCTCTCGTTGAGCAGGCCGCCCCGTCGCCCATGCTGACCGAGGGAATTTCAAAGAGCTATCACTCAGTCATCGCGGGCCGCCAGGCGCACAGCCACGTGAATACAGTGGCGCAAGCCGCCTCCAATGGCGCAGCCAAGACCTACGCCGCGCCCGTCCTGATGCAAATCGATGCCGCTGACCTGCTCGGCAATCCCGAGCTGGCCACCGAGGTCTTCGGCCCCAGCGCTCTCGTGATCCGCTACGACAGTTGGGAGCAACTCATGGAGCTGGCCGGATCCATTGAAGGCCAACTCACCGCAACTCTGCACGGCACAGAGGCCGATCTTTCCGCCTTTGCTGACCTCGTCGCGATCCTCGAGCGCAAAGCAGGCCGACTCATCGTCAACGGCTTTCCCACCGGCGTCGAAGTCTGTCACGCGATGGTCCACGGCGGCCCGTACCCGGCCACAAGCGACAGCCGCGCCACCTCAGTCGGCACGTATTCGATCTATCGTTTCGTGCGCCCCGTCTGCTACCAGGATTTTCCTCAGGCATCACTGCCCGAAGAGCTGAAAGACGGGAATTCGCTCGGGATCATGCGGCTCATCGATGGTCAACTCACGCGGGACGAAGTTGCGCAGCGGCCTTAGGCGCGCGCAAAAAGAAGATCATCACTCCAGACACGATCAGCAGGATCGACATGGCCAGGTACCCGGCACGGGAGCTACCTGTTATAGCTTGCAGCCATCCCACGAGCCACGATCCAGCAAATCCACCCAGCGCCCCGCAGCTGTTCACGAGCGCGATCACCTCGCCGGCCACATTCCTTGGCAGCATCTCCGGCATGATAGCGAAAAACGGGCCGTAGGGCGCGTACATCGTGCCGCCAGCAATGATCAGGCAGAAATACGCAAGCCAGAAGTTATGTCCAGCAGTTGCGAAGCTGCAAAACAGCGCCACGCCAGAGAGGATGAGAAACGGCCACACGAACAACGTGCGACGGAGTACGCGATCGGAAAAAGTTGCGACGATGAGCATCAGCACCACGGCCAGAAGAAATGGCGCCGCACTGAGAAGGCCAATCTGTTCGATACCGCGTGCCGATCCGGAGCGAATCATCGCCGGGATCCAGATCACAAGGCCATACACGCCGAAGCTCCAGCAGAAGTACTGGAAGCACAAAACCATTACACCCGGCACGCGCAGCGCCTCGCGAAAATTCGCGTACTGGGGCAGGGAAGACTGTTCCAGCGCGAGCGTCTCAGCCAGATGCTTGCTGCTCTCTTCTGTAAGCCAAGGAACTTCCCGCGGCCGGTCTCGCGCCACGACAATCCAGACAAAGGCCCACAACACCGATGGGATGCCTTCGAGGATAAACGTCATCTGCCAGCCGACGGCCCGGATCAGGTATCCGGTTGCCGCGGCCATCCACGTCACCGTCACCGGATTTCCCAGAATCAGAATCGCATTGGCGCGCGAGCGCTCCGAGCGCGTGAACCAGTTGGTCAGCAGAATCAGCATCGACGGGAAGATGAGGCTTTCCGCGACCCCCAGCAAAAGCCGATCCACGACCAGCAGCCAGTAGTTGTGGATGATCCCTGTGAGTCCGGAAAAAATCCCCCAGCTGATCAACGCGAAAAACACCAGGCGTGTGGCGCTTTTGCGGATGGCGTAGGCTGCAGCGGGCACTTGAAAGAGAAAATAGCCGAGAAAGAAAACCGAACCGAGAAAGGCCGCGCGAGACTCGGTGATGTTGAGCGACTTCGCCAGACCCGCTGCCGCGCCGAATCCAAAGTTCGACCTCCCCAGATAGGCGAGGCTATAGGTCACGAAGACCACCGGCATCAGGTACAGCCAGCGGCGGCGAAGGCCCGCCTGGATTTGCGCCGCTTTGTGCGAATCGTCTTCGGGCACATCACTTTATAGCACCCCGACTTGGCGGGCGTGCGAGTCCATTCTGTGCGTCTCGCTCGAAAAGCAATGCTTTGTTGCGCGCAGATTCTCGCCGCCCGATAGAAGAATCGATTCACATGTGACCTTGATCACGCCAAGGGGCCGATTCGCAGAACTACACTTGTCCGTCAATCAGAGTCGATCGAACACGGGATCGATGGCATCAATCGCAAGGTCCGGAAGCTGAACAAAACGAACGGCTAGTAGCAGAACTTCTTCGCCGGAGGAAGATGGATGGCAAAGCCTGAGGAGATTCTGAGAATCAAGAAGGTCGCATGGGACCTGAGAGCTGACATCGTGAAGATGATTGGTGTCGGCAAGGCAGGACACCTGGGCGGTTCGTGCTCGCTGGCCGAGACTGTGGCGGCTTTGTATTTCGGGAGGATGCACTTTGATCCCAAAGCGCTCCACGATCCAAACCGGGATCGCTTCTTGGTGAGCAAGGGGCATTCCGTTCTGGTGCAATACGCAGCCCTGGTGGAACTGGGCGTGATTCCGCGGGAAGAGATGGGGAAGCTGAAGACCTTGGGCGGCAAATTGCAGGGCCACCCGGACATGATGACTCCGGGAATGGAAGCGGTTACCGGTTCGCTGGGTCAAGGGCTTTCGATCGCGACGGGTATGGCGCTGGCGCTGCGGCTCAAGAAAAGCCCGGCGCGCGTGTATGTGGTGATTGGCGACGGAGAGCTCGCCGAAGGCCAGCTTTGGGAGGCGGCCATGGCCGCCGCGCGCTACAAGCTGGACTCGCTGACGGCCATCCTGGACAGAAACCGGATCCAGGCCACCGGCCCGACCAAGGAAATCTTCGACATTCCGAACCTGGAAGACAAGTGGCGCGCGTTCGGATGGAACGTGTTGAACGTGGACGGACACGACGTGGGCGCGATCCTGGATGTTCTCGACAAGGCGGCCGCGATCAAAGGCGCCCCTACGGTAATCGTCGCCGACACGATCAAAGGGAAGGGCGTCTCATTCGCGGAGAATACAGCGGCTTTTCATAACGGCGCGATGACCAGCGAGCAGTACGACCAGGCGCTGGCTGAAATCGAAGAATCACGGAGGGTGATGCAATGACTTCGCCGAACCTGAGAAGTGCATATGGGGCCAGCCTTGTCCGGCTGGGAAAGAAGGACGAGCGCGTGGTGGCCCTTGAGGCGGATCTCGGCAAGTCCACGCAATCTGTCATGTTTCAGGCGGAGTTTCCCGACCGGTACTTCCAAATGGGAATCGCGGAACAGAACATGGCTTCGACGGCGGCGGGATTCGCGCTTTCCGGGATGATTCCGTTCATTCATTCCTTCGCGGTGTTCGCCTCGGGAAGAACCTACGATCAACTGCGCAATTCCATTTGCATTCCGAACCTGCCTGTGCGGATCTGCGGGTCTAGCGCGGGGCTTTCAGATTTTGGCGATGGAAAAACGCACCAGGGCGTCGAGGATGCTGCCCTGATGCGGTCGCTGCCTAACATGACGGTGCTTTGCCCGGCGGACTCCATCGAAGTTGAACAGATGATGGGCTGCATGCTGGATTGGCCGGGTCCGGTGTACTTCAGGATCAACAGGAACGATCTTCCTTTTGTATCTCCGGAGGGCGAGCCATACTCGATCGGCAAGGTGACCAGGCTGCGGGATGGAAATGATGTGGCGATCTTCGGCTCGGGGATCATGGTCTCGAAGGCGCTGGAGGCCGCGAAGGCTCTGGAGTCGGAAGGGATTTCGACGAGAGTGATCAACATCAGCACCATCAAGCCGCTGGATCGGGAGGCAGTGATCCGCTATGCGCGCGGTGTGGATGCAATCGTCACGGCAGAAGAGCATTCGATCATCGGCGGAATCGGCTCGGCCGTGGTCGAGGCACTGCGCGGGGTGAGTCACGCGCCTGTGGAGTTCGTGGGCGTGCCCGACTCGTTCGGTACCTCGGCGGAGGGCTACGACGAACTGCTCGCGCATTTCAAGCTCACTTCGGACGAAATTGCCAGGACGGTCAAAACGCTGTTGAAAGGAAAAGAAAAATGCGTATCGGCTTTATAGGACTGGGCATCATGGGCAAGCCCATGGCGAAGAACCTGCTCAAGGCAGGCCACACGCTCGTGGTTTACGACATCGTTGAAGCCCCGGTGCAAGAGCTGGTTGCAGCTGGTGCGACGGCGGGCTCGTCTCCGAAGGACGTGGCCGCGCGGAACGATCTCATCATCACGATGCTGCCCAATTCGCCCCACGTGAAAAAGGCGGTGTTGGGCGAAAGCGGCGTGATCGAGGGCGCCAAGAAGGGAAGTGTGCTTGTCGATATGAGCTCCATTGCGCCCCTTGCCAGCCGCGAGGTCGCTGCCGAGCTAGCCAAGAAGGGAATTGAGATGCTCGACGCTCCTGTCTCCGGCGGCGAGCCAAAGGCCATCGACGGGACGCTGGCCATCATGGTCGGCGGCAAGGAAGCCGTCTTCGAGAAGGTGAAGGACGTATTGCTGAAAATGGGAGCCAGCGCGGTACTCTGCGGAGACATCGGCGCCGGTAACGTGACCAAGCTTGCCAACCAGATCATTGTCGCGCTGAACATCGCCGCAATGTCGGAAGCTTTCGTTCTCGCGACCAAGGCCGGAGTAGATCCCGAGCGGGTATTCAACGCGATCAAGGGGGGCTTGGCTGGAAGCACCGTCCTGAATGCGAAAGCTCCCATGGTCCTCGAAGGAAACTACAAGCCCGGATTCAGGATCGAGCTGCATATCAAGGATGTACAGAACGCACTCGATACCGCCCACGAAACCGGAACCCCGATTCCGCTTACCAGCCAGATTATGGAGATCATGCAGGCCCTCAAGGTCGATGGAAAGCAGAAGGACGACCATGGCGGCATCATCCAGTTTTATGAAAAGCTCGCCGATGTCAAGGTCCGCAAAGGAGGCGCGAAGTGAGCGCGATGCGTCTGTCGGGCAAGACCGCTCTGATCACCGGCGCTGCAGGAGGGATCGGCGCGGAGATCGCCCGAAGGTTTCGGGAGGAAGGCGCCTCAGTGTTCGTCGCTGATACGAACTGTGTGGAGGGGGCAAAGACGGCCGCGTCCATGGGAGCGGTCTTCCTCGAACTCGACATCACTTCAGAGGACAGTTGGAAGGCTGCGCTTTCCACCGTGCTCGAGCAGGTTGGTCGCCTCGACGTCCTCGTGAACAATGCGGGCATCAACATCAGGAAAAACATAGAGGAAATGGACGTCAAGTCCTTCGACGCCATGCTCGCAGTGAACGTCAAGGGACCGTTTCTCGGAATCAAGCACTCCCTGCCCATCATGAGGGCCGCGGGCGGGGGGGCCATCCTCAACATGTCCTCGATATGCGGCCTCGTCGGCCATAAGTACACGAACGAAACCTATACGACGACCAAGGGCGCCCTGACCATGCTCACCAAATCCGTGGCCGTACGATACGCCAAGGACAATATCCGCTGTAATTCCGTTCACCCCAGCACAGTGGAGACCGCCTTGGTGCAGGCTATGCTCAAGGACCCCGAGCGCCGGGCAGAAAGAATCGGCGAAGTGCCTCTGGGAAGATTGGCAAGCACAACAGACGTCGCGAACGCCCTGGTCTACCTGGCGAGCGACGAGGCTTCGTTCATAAACGGGGTTGCGATTCCCATCGACGGAGGCCTGACGGCGGGGTAAGAAGCCTCACTCCGGGACGAGGGCGAAGTGTCGCTCGACACATCAGCTTGATCGCATCCCGCTCGGCGGCGGTCCATCCGAAGGCCGGGCCGCCCCTTCTATACTGGTCTACGGAAAGGGCTTCCCCATCGTAGACATTCCGCTGAGCTCGGTGCTGGAATCGCAGGACGTCAATCTCCTTGATGTGGCCACACACGCGCCTGGCCCGAAGGGATCGCTGCCGCTCTCGGCCGAGATGCTACTCACCGAGCCCTCGGGCAATCTATTCGGCTTGTCGCAAAACGCCGGAATGGGCTGGGAGCCGAATCGCCTTCTCGATCCTGAGTTTCTGATCCTCAGCACCCACGGAGGCCTGCGCGCGGAAAATGGCGAGGCCATCGCGCTCGGCTTCCACACCGGCCACTGGGAAGTCGGCCTACTGGTGGCCGAGGCTGCTCGCGAGCTCAAATCTCTCCGCGCCACGCCGTTCGCGGGAGCAGTTACCGATCCCTGCGACGGCCGCACGCAAGGCACGCCGGGGATGATGGACTCCTTGCCCTATCGCAATGATGCAGCGATCGTGCTGCGGCGACTGATGCGATCGCTACCCACGCGCAAGGGTGTGCTTGGCGTGGCGACGTGCGATAAGGGTCTGCCCGCGATGATGATGGCCTTGGCATCGTCAGGAAAGATGCCGGCGGTACTGGTGCCGGGGGGCGTGACACTGTTGCCGGAATCCGGTGAGGATGCGGCGAAGGTACAAACGATCGGAACGCGCTTCGCCCAGAGCCAGATCACGCTCGAGTACGCTGCCGAGGTGGGTTGCCGCACCTGCGCGTCACCCGGTGGAGGCTGCCAATTCATGGGCACGGCGGCTACGTCGCAGGTAGTGGGCGAAGCTCTAGGGCTCTCGCTGCCGCATTCGGCTCTTGCGCCCTCAGGCCAGCCCATATGGCTCGACGCCGCGCGCCGCTCAGCCCGCGCGATATTGCGAATGCACCAACTTGGCCTCGGCATCGGCGGCATCCTTACGCCTGCGTCCCTTTACAACGCCATGATCGTGAAGGCCGCGTTCGGCGGATCGACGAACCTCCTCATTCATCTCCCGGCCATTGCGCATGCAGCAGGCTTGACGCGGCCCACAGTCTCCGATTGGGTAGAGGTCAATCGCCTGGTGCCGCGCCTTGTGGACGCGCTGCCCAACGGGCCGCGCAGTTTTGCCACGGTGCAGGTATTTCTTGCCGGTGGCGTTCCTGAAGTCATGCTGGAACTGCGCAAGCACGGGTTTCTGGACGAGAAGGTGAAAACCGTGAGCGGCGAAACGCTCGGCGCCTGCCTCGACTGGTGGCGCGATAGCCCTCGCCGCGCAGAGTTGCGGCGTGTCCTCAGGGAGAGGGACGGAATCGATCCCGAAGATGTGATCATGTCGCCCGATCGCGCACGGTCGCGCGGGCTCACGTCGGCGGTCTGTTTTCCGATCGGCAACCTCGCCCCCGAGGGATCGGTCGTCAAGAGCACCTCGATTGACCCGTCGTTGGTCGGCGAAGACAATGTTTACCGGCATGTAGGGCCGGCTCGAGTCTTTGTCACCGAAGCCGCAGCGATCCGAGCGATCAAATCCGGTGAGATCTACGAGGGCCATGTGATCGTCCTCATCTGCGGCGGGCCGGCAGGCGCCGGCATGCAGGAGATCTACCAGATCACCGCGGCGCTGAAGCAACTGCCGCATTGCAAGCACGTTGCCGTGTTGACTGATGCGCGCTTCAGTGGCGTCTCTACCGGAGCCTGCATCGGCCACATTTCACCCGAGGCGCTCGCTGGCGGACCAATTGGCAAGGTGCGGGAAGGCGACCAGATCGAGATCGTCATCGATCGTGCCCGACAGATCGGATCTGTGCACTTGGTTGGAGAAGGCGATGAGCGGTTCAGCGCCGACGAAGGCACGAAGAGCCTCGCCGCGCGCGGTCCCCGCCCCGATCTCGCTCCGCACCCTGAAATGCCTGCGGACACGCGCCTTTGGGCTGCGCTCGTCACGGCGAGTGGTGGCGTCTGGGGCGGCTGCGTCTATGATGTCGACCAAATTGTCTCTCGATTGGAGAAGAACGCTTGAAGCTTTACCGGACCAGCAACGGAAATTACGCAGAAGACGGCGGCAAATACTTTCGCGTCCCCGAGTCCAACTGGGACGCGCTTGTCGCGCACGAAAATCTCGGCGCCTACCTGCGCTCCGTCGTTGACGCCGGAAAACCCGCCTCCGATTTCGCATCTGCGCGCCCAGGAATACGGCTCGAAGCCCCCATCGGCAGTCAGGAAGTTTGGGCTGCCGGCGTCACCTACTTTCGCAGCCGAAGCGCGCGCATGGCCGAATCGAAAGACGCCGGTGGCGGCGACTTCTATGACCGCGTCTACACTGCTGAGCGTCCCGAGCTATTCTTCAAAGCCACGCCGAGCCGCGTCGCCGCCCCCGGCGCCGGTGTCCGCATCCGCAGTGACGCCAAGTGGTCGGTTCCAGAGCCGGAGCTGACGTTGCTCATCAATCCCCGCGGCCAAATCATCGGCTACACTGCAGGCAACGACATGAGTTCGCGCGACATCGAAGGCGAGAATCCGCTCTATCTCCCTCAGGCGAAGGTCTACGACCGCAGTTGCGCTTTAGGCCCGTGCATCCTCGTCAGCAGCGATCCGCTTCCGTCCACAACGCCCATTCGCATCGAGATTCTGCGCTCCGGCCAGGCAGCATTTTCCGGCGCCACCACGCTCGCCGAGCTCAAGCGCGCTCCCGCCGATTTAGCCGCCTACCTTTTTCGCGAGAACACATTTCCCTTCGGTGCTTTCCTTATGACCGGAACCGGCATCGTTCCGCCCGACGACTTTACCCTCGCGCCCGGCGATAGGGTTCGCATTACCATCGATCCCATCGGCACGCTTGAGAATGATGTTGTGCAGGGAAGACTCGCCCCGGCCGTCTGATCCCCAGCAGATCGCGACAAGGAGACGATTGAACGAACAGGGTTCCGCTTCAGCCCGAAATTCGCCGCGCCACCCTCACCCGCCGCGCCGCCGCTGGCGCATCGCCTGGCTGCTCGGCATCGGCGTCCTGGTCAACTTCTTTGACCGCGTCAATCTCTCCGTCTCGCACGATTCTCTGATCGCCGCCTTCGGCATCTCCGACGTTGTCTTCGGCTATCTTTCCAGCTCTTACAACTGGACCTATGCCCTTTGCCAGTTGCCCATCGGCGTGGTGCTCGACAAGCTCGGCGTCCGCCGCGTAGGACGCATCGGCACGTTCATCTGGAGCGCCGCCTCCTTTGCCGCGGCCGCCGCGCCCAATCTGAGCGCATTTTTTGGCGCGCGGTTCCTGCTCGGCGTAGGAGAAGCGCCGACTTTTCCCTCCAACGCCAAGGCCATCGGCCTCTGGTTCCCTGAGCGCGAGCGCAGCCTCGCCACTTCGCTCAACGACGCCGCTGCCAAATTCGCCTCGGCCATCGGGGTCCCTGTCATCGGCATCGTTCTCATCCACGCCGGATGGCGCTGGAGCTTCGCCTTCACCGGCGCCATCAGTCTCGCCTATTTCGTTCTCTTCTGGCGCGTCTATCGCGATCCCAATGAGGAACCCGAGCTGACTGAAATCGAGCGCCTGTACATCGAAGACCGGGACGGCTCGCTCGTCGCGCCCGATCTCAGCGAAGAGAGCTCAACGCCGCTGGGCCAACTGCTTTCGCAGCGCAAGGTCCTTGGGCTCGCTCTCGGCTTCGGCGCGTACAACTACGTCTTCTTCATGCTGCTCTATTGGCTGCCGGCGTATCTGTCTTCAGCCCTGCATATTGATCTCCTGCACTCGTTCCTCTACACCAGCGTGCCGTGGTTCGTTGCCACCGCGACGGACCTCGCGATCGGCGGATTTCTCGTCGACTTCCTCGTCCAGCGCGGTTTCGGCCAGAGTGCTGTTCGCCGCACCGTCCTCATCGGGGGCACAGCCTTCGGGCTGGGCATTCTCGGCGCGGCTCACGCACACAGCGCTTCACAGGCCCTCATCTGGATCACCGTCTCGCTCAGCGGTCTTGCCGCCGCCGCGCCCGTGGCCTGGTCGCTACCCTCCTTCATTGCCCACCTGCCCGACGTGGGCAAAGTGGGGGGGATCATCAATTTCTCCGGTCAGGTTTCCGGGATTACGGCTTCCATCCTCACCGGCTATCTGGTCTCGGCGTTGCACTCTTACTCGGCGGCGTTTGCCGTGGCCGCTGCCTACCTGGCCATCGGAATCGCAGGCTATCTCTTCCTGCTCGGCAGGATCGAGCTGCCGCCACGAGCGCCAGACGCTGCGTGACTGACCGTCACGGCCTCATTCGCGCCCGGCCGCAAAGCCTTTTCGCCTGCCGGTCGTCAAACTACTCGAGCCATCGGCCCCACTTCGGGAACATTACCAATGGGTGTAATAGTTTTGGTGCACACGCGGAAATTTGTTCTCCTGTAACGTCGCTTGGTGCAGAATAGTCGGATGGGAGATCGAACCTAGTGCCGCGCATCCACTTTCATCAGCAACTCGCCGAACTCAAGGACAAGCTTCTGGCCATGGCTGCGCTTGCCCAGTTGGCGGTCGAGACGGCCGTTGAGGCCTACACTCGGCGGGACAAGGGCCTCTGCAAGTTCGTCAAGCAGAACGAGCGGGCCATTGACACGGCGCAGCGCGAGCTCGACGAGATGGCCTATGACCTGCTCGCCAAGCAGCAGCCCATGGCCATCGATTTGCGCTTCATCCTCGCCGTCATCAAGATCAACGGCGACCTGGAGCGAATCGGCGACCAGTCGATGAGCATCGCGCGCCGCACCAAGGACATTCTCACTTCGGACGACGTGGAGTTGCCGGTGGATTTTGCCGCCATGGGCGAATTTGCCGCGCAAATGATTCGCAACGCGCTGCAGGCGCTGCTCGACGGCGACGCACGCCTTGCCGATTCCGTGCGCGAGATGGACGACGAGATCGACCGCATGAACCGCCGCGCCCACAGCGACCTGCTCAAGTTGATCGAAGAGAAGCCGCAGTTTACGCAGCAGGCCATGAACGGCATTCTGGTGGCCAAGAACCTCGAACGGATCGCCGACCACTCCTCCAACATTGCCACCGACGTAATCTTCTGGGTTCGCGGCGCCGATGTGCGCCACCAACTGAGTATGGCGATGGATTGATCGTCGCTCGTCGTACCCGAAATACAAAAGCCCCCGGCTTCTACCGCGAACGCGGCCTGATTCGAGGGCTTTTCAACTGCTGCGGATTTCGCGCTGTCCGAATCTACACCCCAATCACCGCGCAAAGCTCCTTCACGGCGTCGGCACTCTTCCTAAGCGCTGCATTTTCTTCAGGCGTCAGCTTGATCTCGATGATCTTTTCCAGTCCCGCCGCGCCCAGCTTGCACGGCACGCCGATATAGTAGCCCTCGATCCCGTACTCGCCCTCGAGGTACGCTGCGCAGGGCAGAATCTTCTTCTTGTCTTTCAGAATCGCCTCCACCATCTCGGTTACGGCCGCCGATGGTGCGTAGTAGGCGCTGCCCGTCTTCAGGTACTTCACGATCTCGGCGCCGCCGTCGCGCGTGCGCTGCACAAGCTCATCCAGCCGGTCGGGCGCGATCAGCTCCGTGATGGGAATGCCCGCGACAGTCGAGTAGCGTGCCAGCGGCACCATCGTGTCGCCGTGCCCGCCCAGCACGAACGCCGTCACGTTCTCCACGCTCACGTTCAGCTCCGCCGCAATAAAGCTGCGGAAGCGCGCCGAGTCCAGCACGCCGGCCATCCCGATCACCCGCTCGCGATTGAATCCGGCCTGGCGAAAGGCGGCCTGGGCCATGGCGTCCAACGGATTCGACACGATGATCAGGATGCACTCAGGCGACTGCGCCACCACCTTCTGCACCACGTCCGACATGATCTTGAAGTTGGTGTGAAGCAGATCGTCGCGGCTCATGCCCGGCTTCCGCGGAATGCCCGCGGTGATCACCACAATGTCGGAGTTGGCCGTGGCCGCGTAGTCGTTGGCGCCTACGATGGCCACGTCGCGCTTCTCGATGGGCATGGCCTCGAGCAAGTCCAGCGCTTTTCCCTGCGGAACGCCTTCCACCACGTCAATCAGTGCTACATCGGCCAATTCCTTGGCCGCAATCCAATGCGCGGCCGTCGCACCCACGTT
>JBEKAJ010000060.1:0-14571 GCA_050018295.1 Occallatibacter sp.
AAAACGACCTCGCCCTGGCATTCGCCCAGGTGTCCATGGCCGTGGCCGCGGAAGATGCGCCCGTCTTCGAGCGCGAGAATGGCCTGCATCGCCTCTCCGAGGAGTGGATTCAATCGATTTTAACAGCTTTTGCGGACAAGTTTTGTCCGGTTTTCCACGGGGGCACTACGAGGTCAGTGAACGACGCCAGCGTCGCGCGTGGGCCAGTAGACGAAGATAGCCTTGCCGTAGATAAGAGAGCGATCAACGGGGCCGAAATCGCGGCTGTCAGAGGAGATGGATCGATGGTCGCCCATGACGAAGTACTCGTCAGCCGGAAGAATCATCTCGTCCAATGAACGGTTGTCGAGGTACTCGGTCGGCACGTAGGGCTCGGGAACCAGCTTGCCGTTTACGAATACGCGGCCGTGATCGATGCGAAAGCGATCGCCGGGCAGCGCAATGATGCGCTTGATGTAGCTCTTCTCGGGATCGCGCGGATAGTGAAAGACCACAACATCACCGCGATCGATGGCGGTGAAGTGATAAACGAATTTGTTGATGAAGAGACGGTCGCGGTCCTCGAGGCGAGGCAACATGCTGGTGCCTTCTACGCGGACAGGCTGATAAAGAAAAGTGATGATGAGGACGGAAGCGACTGCCGCAACGGCCAGATCGCGGACCCAAAGCAGGATGCCTGCGGACTTGGGTTCTGGAGCGGATGAAGGGCTGTTCGGCGGCTGCGCTGAAACTGCCTGAGGGCTCGAGCTGGGCCCAGGAATCGAAGGTTCGGCTGAAACTGTTTCCATCTTTATCTAGATTACTAGGAACCGTGGCTTCCTGCACTTGCGAGGCACCGCGAACGTCAACAGAGAGGGTTCCGGGACCAATCAGCCTCAGTGGTTGAGCATGAACCGTCGAGTGGATTACGGATGTTTTGGAGTTGGGCCGATTGCCACCGCGGCGTTCGCATAACAGTTTAGTAATGCCCCTTTCGGTGGATTGTTCAGTTACCGCCGAAATTGTTTAATGACGGAAGTACTGGGACACCTCTTAAAACTCTCAGCAACACGTTACCGCGGAGGACCATGGATCCCTGCATAGAACCACCCCGAGTTGCATTTGTAACTGGATCGAGCCTTCCGAGCTATTCACAGTTTTCCCTCGCGCGACTTGCAGTACCGCTACTTTGCGTCTCAATCGGTGCCTTCGTGGGTACCGCAACAGGACTGACACTCGCGCTGGTGAACGCGCCCAATGGAGTCGTAGAAGCTTCCAGCGATTTAGTTCAAGCCAGTTCAGCGAGTCACAAAGCCGCGACCAGCCTCGCCATGAATTCCAACCCGGCGACCATCGCTCAAACAGCGGTCACAGCACCCTTGGCTGCCAGTCCCAGCCAACCGGATGGCACTACCGGCCACTTCGCGGCGCAGGCGACCGACCTGCGCCTCTCGACTGCAAATCCTGCCGTAAAGGCGCAGCCTTCGTCTGCGGCACAAGTTGCTTTTAGCAAAATGCCGGAGGCGGTGAAGCCTGCAACCTTCAGGCTGGCTGGCAAAGAATGGCACGTCGCAAGACTGATTTCCATGCCGGTTGCCGAGCCTGTGCGGCATCAAGTGGCCAGCGCGCCGTTGGCTGCCTCAACTGCTCTGGATCCAACACTATCGAGCCTTGATGGCGCAGCAAGGCCGTCGAGCCTCCACACCGAAGGGGTTCTTACGATTGCGAACTACGACGTAACCACGGGGACGCTTCAGGCTAGCGATGGCAGAACGTTCGTCCTCGGCACGACGGTGGCCGCAAGTTATGCAACATCGTGGGACGATTACCGGTCGGGCGTGCACTACCGATGCGACCAGAATGGAAGCTGCATGCTAATGCGCGCCGGTGCTGTAGCGCCGAACGCGAGACTCATCTAGAAAAGTTGAGTTTTACGGACTCTTGACTGGTGCTTGCGCCCATGCCGGCGTAGCGCGGCGAAGAGTATCGCTCTACTCGCAGCCGAGGCTTCCCGGCGGGCACATGATGCGCGGACGGTGGTTTGTAATTGGTTTTTGCTGGTTGGATGCGGGGACCAGTGTGGGTGCGGCTCCCGGTTCGGAGAGCCCAGCCAGATTCTCTTCCTCCAGTAGCAGGGGGCGCTGCAGGACCATCTCGACTTGCGTGCCACGGGGAATATCTACCTCGGCGTTGCGCGTAAAAAGCGAAACGATGCCCACAGTGGCAAGTCCGGCCCCGAGGCCGGCGAGACCGCCCTCGATGGGATGACCGGAGGCGGCTCCGCCGATGGTGCCGACGCCCGCGCCGGTAGGAAGCGCGATTTCAGCGGTCTGGCCCGCGTTGCGGCCCTTATCGCCGTTCTGCTGAATGGTTCCCTCGCCGTCGTTCATCACAGTCTGGTTTTTTGAGCCGGGCACATTGTCCACGACGCCAGGAATCTCAGCCACGGTGCCGTTGGGGAAAATGATCGAAGTGAAGTGCATGTCGAGCTGCGCTTTGGCCCTCATTCCGCCGCGCTGCACGCGGTCGACCACGCCCTGCACATAAACGCCCGTAGGGATCATGACCCGGTTGCCGACCACGACCGGGAAGGTTGACGACAGGTATACGCCGTCGCCGGGCTTGGCCGACTTGGTATTGATGGCACTGCGCAATTCAAGAAGGACCTTTGTTCCGGCGGGGACGGTGTAGGTTTTCCTTGGGGGGGCGGTGTTGGCCAGGCCGACCGGGTCAGCGGGCGGCTGATCCGAATCAGCCGGTTGCGCCGCCGCGGTCGAGGCTGCGGGGCTTTGGGCTGCCGGGCTCGAGGGCTGGGCCCCGGCGGGAGCGGAGGTGCTTTGGTCCGGCTGCGGCTGAGTGGGCGTTTGAGCAGCGCCCAGGCTCAGGCCAGCGGCGACTAAGCCGGCCAAAACTGCTGCCGAGTACAACTTTCGCACCGAGGACATCCAGCCCTCCTTCACCCTATTGGATAGACGAAACTCTCGCCCACAAGGATAGCTCGACTTCGCATGGCATGGGTATCAAAAGCGTGCGCGGTGCGGCGGGGAGGCAGTACCCGGGTTACCATGCGGAAAGGCGATGCCAAGAAAAGCCCAATCAACCGCTGTTGGTCCCGGCCGGGAGTCCGGCCAGTTTGGCGCGGCGTATCGCGTGCTAGAAGAGGCGATCGCGGCGCGAGCCTTCCCTGGATGCGCCTTTGGCGTGATGGCCGGCGGCGAGGTTGTCCTTCAGGATGGGCTGGGCCATTTTACCTACGAGCAGGAATCGCCTGCTGTAAGCGCGGAGACCGCGTATGACGTGGCCAGCCTGACGAAAGTGGTGGCAACCACCGCCGCCGCGATGTTGCTGGTCCAGCGGCAACAGATCGACGTTGAAACGCTGCTTGGCGACTTGTTGCCGGGATTTGTCGTGGGCCGCGCCCCGGGAGACGCGGCGCGCAAGGTGACGCTGCGGCACTTGCTCGCGCACAACTCGGGTTTGCCGGGTTACGTGGAGATCTTTCGTACCGCAACAACGCCGGAGGCGCTGTTGCGTGCGTGCCTGGAGCTGCCGCTGGAAGCCGAGCCGAGAGCGCGGGCTGAATACTCCGACCCCGGATTCATTCTGCTTGGCAAGGCGCTCGAAGCGCGGATGCGCGAACCCCTGGATTCGTGGCTCAGCCGTGAGGTGCTCGGGCCGCTCGGATTGAGTGCTACAAGATTCTGCCCTGCCCCGGCACTTCGCGACGCGATTCCACCGACGGAAGAGGACACCTGGTTCCGTCATCGCCTGATTCAGGGCGAGGTGCAGGACGAAAATGCGTCGGTTCTCGGGGGTATAGCGGGACACGCAGGGCTCTTCTCGAATGTCGCCGACCTTCTGCGATTTGCAGCGGAGATTGTCAGTGCGGAAGCCGGAAACAGTTCCAACGAAACGCCGAATCTCTTTGAGGCAGCGACGGTGAAACAATTTACCCAACGGCAAGAGCCTCCGGGCAGCTCGCGGGCTCTGGGGTGGGATACGCCCTCGGCGAACTCGTCGGCGGGCAGGCATTTTTCGGGCCATACCATTGGACACCTCGGCTTTAGCGGCTGCTCGCTGTGGATCGATCTGGAAGCGGCTGTGGCCATTGTTTTGCTCACCAATCGAACCTGGCCCGATCGAAAGAATCAGTTGATTCGCGATGTGCGGCCGGCCTTCCATGACGCGGTCCGCGAAGCCCTCCAAAGGTAAGAATTGGCGGTTACGAAAGCGGATGCGGGCTGGCGAAAATTGTGTAGGGGCTTGCGCGGGTTTATAGATACAATCAATGCTGGGGTCTGACGCGATGCTACCAAGCACAACGCTGCAGGAGATGGCCGGCTCCCGAACCAAGGACAATCACAACGACCAGGCCACCCTGCTTCAGCAATTAACCACCGAGAGCCAGAACGAGGCTTCTCAAGGACTCGACACCAAGTCTGCGCTCGAGATCGCTCGCATCATCAACCACGAGGATGCGAAGGTTGCCGGGGCGGTGAAGAAGGCGATCCCTGAGATCGCTGAAGTGATCGACCAGGTGGCGCGAAGCCTGCGCGATGGCGGCCGGCTGATCTATATCGGCGCCGGTTCCAGCGGGCGGATTGCGGCGCTGGACGCTTCGGAGTGTCCTCCCACTTACTCAACCGCGCCGGGGCAAGTGCAATACATCATGGCCGGCGGACCCAAGGCGCTGGCGTCTGCAGTCGAAGTGAACGAGGACTCAGAAGAGCTGGGCCAGCGGGACATCGCGCGCCGCCGACCTACGCGCAAGGATGTGGTGGTAGGAGTTTCGGCGTCTGGACGGACGCCCTACGTGGTCGCTGCAGTTGCCTATGCCCGCGCCCGCGGAGCGCACACCGCCGCCGTGACCTGTAATCAGGGAACGCCACTATCTGAAGCGGCAGACATCACTGTCGTGGCCGATGTGGGCGCCGAAGTGGTCTCCGGTTCCACGCGCATGAAGGCCGGCTCCGCGCAAAAGATGATTCTGAACATGATCACCACGGGCGCCATGGCGCGGCTGGGCTACGTATACGAGAACCTGATGGTGAATGTGCACATGCAGAATTCCAAGCTGGTGGAACGTGGCATTCGCATTCTGATGTGCGCGTGCAACATCGACCGGGCGACCGCGGTGGAGACCATCAAGAGCGCCGGGCGCAGCGTGCCGGTGGCGCTGGTGATGCTGAGGGCCAGAGTGGACAAGCCCGAGGCCGTGCGGCGGCTGGCTAAATCCGACGGCAATGTCAGGCTGGCGATCGAAGACAACGTTCTGGAGCTTTAAAGGCTAAATCACAGGCCATTTCGATTGGCTCGACGCACAGTTGAGCCGATGAATCCCAAACTTACAATCTGCTTTCTTCGCCCCGCGCAACCGCGTTGACACCGGCGAGATTGGTGCCCACGCGAAGCTTCACGGCAGGACGCGCTGAATGTGCAGGAAGAGAATCAGGTTCAGCACAAAGCCGATCACCAGCACGCCGATTCCAATCGCGGCGACGACCTTCACCTTGCCGCTGAAGGTCTTCAGATCCTCAAGGAGCTCCTGCTGCTCGAGAGTATTGCGGTCGGTGGCTTCGCGCACCATCTCCAACTGATCTTCGACGCGCTTGAGCGAGGCGTTCTGCTCCATCACCTGATCACGAAGACCGCGATGCTGCGTTTGAAGCTCGGCCAGGCTGTCCTGGAACGGTGTCAGATCGACTTTAGGTGGAGGCGGAGGCGCTTGCGGGCGCGGTGCGAGCACATTCGAGATCGCGGTGAGTATATTTCCTTCGAGTAGAGGCAGGAGGCGTTGCACGAGCGGCATCACCGTGCGAAAGGCGTTCATGGCTCGTTGCGCGCCGGAGGGCTCTTCCCCACCTGTTGATCCGGGCAGAGCGCGGCCGGGAGGGGGCGGCGAGATGCGGTTTCCAGCGGCTGGAGAATTTGCAGGCCGCCTACCGGAACCCATGGGCAACGGCGATCCCATGGCGCGCGGGTACGGCGAAGTGGATCTGGGTGACAAAGGGTCCCGGTCAATGGATTCGATGCTCTCGGGTTCGTTCATGGGCATCCTTCTGCATTCACATGAGGCAATCCTCATATATAGCTCATTTTGCGCTCGTTGGGAACTCCCATTTCACGGATGGGGACATTCCGCGTCGAGCGCAAGCCAGCGTATGCTCGAAGCGAGGAGACTGGCGTGAAAGCACATCTAAGCCGCTCGCTTCGCAGTGTACAGCGAAGTATCCTGGCCGGGATCATCACCGTCGGCCCGCTTTTTGTCACCTACCTGATCTTCAGCTTTCTGCTGGGCGAGCTGGCGAAGGCGGGATTGCCTGCAGTGCATCTGCTGGCGGCGACCTTCCCGCGGGGATGGTTCAGTTCTCCTTGGCTGCAGCCCGTGCTGGCCATTCTGCTCACGCTGGTTGTGCTTTACGTTGTGGGGCGGGTGACTTCGCTCGTCGTCGGCCGGCAGGCCTTTGGGCTGTTCGAATCGCTGCTGGAGCGGCTGCCCTTCGTGGCCAAGGTCTACACGTCGGTGCGGCAACTGCTCGATACGATGATGACCAAAAAGGATGCGAGCCAGCGCGTGGTGCTGGTGGACTTCCCTATCGCCGGTCAAAAGAGCATCGGGTTCCTGACGCGAACGATGAGCGACGCAGAGAGCGGACTGCCGCTGGCGGCGGTGCTTGTGCCCAACGCCATCAATCCTACGTCGGCGTTTCTGCAGATTCTTCCCATGGACAGGGTGATCGAGACGGACCTGACCATGGAACAGGCTATGAGCATGGTGATGACGGGCGGCGCAGTGGGACCGGAGACGATTCAGTACTCGAAGAAGGCGAGCGGGGCCGAGGCGGCCCGAATCTAGGGCGCCGCGCCGGTTTCTTCTTTCGCGACGAGCTCTTCTTCGGCGTGCTCGCTTTCCACTGTAACCTTGCGCAGATTGATGTGATCGAACTGGGCCCAGATGAGTCCCACCGGAACAACGCAGAGAAATGTGCCGAGCAGGATGGTGGCGGAACAGGCGGTGGCGGCCTCGGGCGTCGCGCCGAACAAGCTGGATAGCGCCGCGGCCACGAAGGCGATCTGGGAAAACCAGCCCAGGACCGGAAGCTGAAGGACGCTGACGCTACCGCTGATCATCAAGAGCAGAATGCACTTTGAGAAGCTCATCCCGGCAAGCGCGGGACTGGCCGTGAAGGCATGCACCGTTTCGAGGTAGGCAAAGGCGATGAGGCCCCACATGCTGAGCGAAATCGATGCGGAGATGGCGAAGTCGAAGAGGCTGTGAATCACGTCTAGGCCCGCGCGAAAGGTTCTGATCTTGTGTCCGACTGCGTGGCCCATACCCTTTGAAATGAGTCCAAGGGACGACTCAAAGAAGTTGGCCGCCGCGTTGCCCGACAAGCGCACAACAACCAGAAGCAGAACGCCGGCCAGCGTGACGAACAACGCTCCAAAGCGGGCGAAAATGACGGAAAGAATCGGATATCGCTCGATGAGCGGCGCGAAGAGATGGCTGAAGAATCCCGGATGACCGGGCGCGGCGGCCATGGCGGCCTGTGGAATCCACAAAAGAGCCAGCGAAAAGATGAGCGCCATGGAGCCGAAGTCGAAAAGCCGCTCGACAATGTAGACGGCGATCTGTGAACCCAGGGGTTCGCCGGTCTTTTTGGCTACCAGGTAAGGTCGAACCGGATCGGCGAAGCGCCCGATGAGAGCCACTGCGGTGAATCCGATGATCTGTGTTCCCAAAAGCGACAAAAGCGGGACCTTCTTGTTATGGCGCATGAGCATGGTCCAGCGGACGGCGCGGAAGACGAAGGCGAGATAAATGCAGGCGACGCCAATGGCGATCTTGAGCCAATCGGCGAGGGCAATCTGCGCACCGAAGACGTGAAAGTCGAAGTGGATCCTGGAACGAGCCCAAAGGGCCAAGGCGGCCAGCGCCAACAACAGAACCAGGCCCAGAATCCAATGGCTCTTCTTCACGCGTTCTCCGTTCGGCAGTCTGCGATCAAGGTCTATCCGTATGTTCTCACGCGCGCATGAGAGGGCTTGCGGGGAATGTGCAGGCGAGTCCAAGCCGAGTCAATGGCTCGCAGCGACGTTAAGGAACGGTGAAGAATTAATTGTGGCTGTTATCGGGCCGAAGCGGCTGCGCGGCTGCATCATGCGGGGTGGCGGAGTCTCGCCGTGTCGCCGCCTCGCGAGCCAGAACGCGGCGATTGAACTCGTGAATCACGCGGGCGACGTACGCTTGAGTCTCTCGGTAGGGCGGAATGCCGTGATACTTGTCCACCGCTTCAGGGCCGGCGTTGTACGCGGCCAGAGCCATGGCAAGATTGTCGTGATAGAGGATGAGCAACTTGTCGAGGTAGGTTGAGCCGCCGCGCACATTCTGGTCGGGCTGAAAGCTGTCCTGCACGCCGAGCCCGGCTGCAGTTCCCGGCATGAGCTGCATCAGGCCCTGCGCGCCTGCGCGGCTTACGGCGCGAGTGTTGCCGTCGCTCTCGGCCTTCACCACGCTTGCCAGCAGATCCACATCCAGGTTGTGATCCGCTCCGGCTCGCGCGAGCATCTCGCGCAGGTCGCCTGCGGTTAGTTTCGCCAGCGTCTGGGGCCTGCCTGCTGACGCCGCCGGAACGGACGCCGGTGGATCGGGCACTTGCTCGAATGTCGCGATCTCCGCGGGCTTGAACTCGATGTAGCTGTCCTCTCCTGCGCTCAGGTAGAGGCGAATGCGGCCATCGACAAGCGCATGGTGATCGCACTGCTCGACGAAACCATTGCTAAGGGTCACGCGTTCTCCGGCCCGAGAGAGCGTTGGCAGGCAAGCGAGCGCGGCGATCGATCCAAGCGCAAGAAATATTTTCCTGCGTGCCGCTTTCCGTCGTTGATTTTCTCTGCTCATGCTTTTGCCGATGCCAATTTGGCCAGCGCTGCCTCAAGAACCACAGCCACGCCGTCCTCATCGTTCGAAGGCGCCTGCTTCCACCCGCGCGTCATGGCCAACGTGCGCAGCTCCACGGCAGCGTTCGCCATCACGATTCCCTGCCCTGCCCACTCCAGCATACCCGCGTCGTTCCAGTTGTCGCCGATAGCCATGGTCTCTTTGCGATCCACACCAATGCGCGCGGCCAGGCGTTCCAGCGCCCATGCTTTGGAGATGCCGGGAGGCAGAAGGTCTAAGATCGACAGATCCCTGGCAGGATACTCGGTGCGCACGCTTTCGCATTCCGCGCTCCACTCGCTGGCCTTCAACGCTTTTTCGGCATCTCTCATCCTGCTGATGCTTCCCGCCGCCATGCCCTGAATCGGATCCTCGCCGTCGACGAGCGCCGACTCCAGCGGCTTTACCACTTCGATTGCGTTTCGATTCGATTCGACCCAGATCGCGATGCGTCCATGCGCCTCCTCAAGGTCTTCGAGAACCAGCTCGCCACGTCCCGGACGGTCGAATGTGAAGACAACCATCCCGAAGGGGCGGAGCACGCCGCAAAGGCCGCGCGCCACGCGCGCCTGCATATGGCACCTGTCGATGACGTCACCACCCAGCGTGGAGAGCACTGCACCATTCGACGCGATGAGGGGCGTATCCGCTCGCAGTCCCAGGCCCGCCAACAAAGGCGCGGTGTAGGCCGGGCGGCGTCCGGTGGCAATGGCCACGGTGATTCCAGCTTCCTGCGCGGCCCGCAACGCCCGCGCATTGCGCTCGCTGATGGTTTGCGAAAGCGTGGGGACGAGAGTGCCGTCCACGTCGATTGCGATGAGGCGCGGGGCAGGGTGCATACATTCAGTGTAGTTGCCCACTGTGAGCAGTGGTTTGAGGCCGTGTCCTTCGCCCTCTTTGCCCAAACTGCGGCTTGTGATTGCGGGCACAAGCGGCTCCATCGCTCAAGCGCACAATGCGGTCAACGGAGGTGTGTTCGATGCCAGCTCCAGTGCTGATTGCTTACGCAACGCGCAGCGGATCCACCGGTGAGGTAGCCGAGGCAATCGGGGCCAGGATGCGCGCAGCCGGTCTTGAGGTTGAAGTGGCGCCTATGCGCGGTTTGAAGTCGATTGGAGAGCGAACTGCGGTCGTCCTTGGCGCTCCGCTCTACATGGCCCGGCTGCCGGGAGAGCTGTACCACTTTCTTGCCCGCAATCGGATCGCTCTCACGGGGCTAATGACCTGGTTATTTGTCCTTGGCCCGATTGAGGGAAAGCCGGAGGAGTTTGCGGCGGCGCGCGCGCAGGCAGAGAAGCACCTGGCGAAGTGTGCCTGGTTCAAGCCGTCGGAGCTGGAGGTATTCGGCGGCAAATTCGACGTGAACCGGATGCCGTTTCCCTTCAGTCTGGCGCGGCATCTGCCTGCTTTTCCGGCCAAGGACATGCCCGCCACGGATATTCGCGATTGGGACGCGATTCGCGCCTGGGCCGGAAGAATCGCACGGCAGCTTCTGCCCGCTGCGTAAGCGATTTTCCGTAGCAGTCACTACTTCGATTTTGCGTGGGGTCCGATCCGCTATGCTCTAGGGGATGGAACGGATGTGCAGCCAGTGTCATGCGGTGCTCGCGGAGCAGACAAAGGCCGACTGGTGCCCAGCCTGCGGTGGCGCGCTGACGGAACGCGCGGAGCTCCCTCGTAGCCCGGAGCAATCCGCACCTGCGGAAGTGGATCATCGCGGCATTGTGCTGCCACGGCGGCACGCAATGGGCGGGATCATTACGCCACAGTAGCTCGATTCATTCGTACCGCAACGCCTCGGCTGGCAGCACCCGCGCGGCTGACGACGACGGATACAGCGTTGCCAGCAACGAGATTCCAATCGAAACGGCGGACACGATTACGCCGTCGAGCACGCGCGGCGCAAAGGGCAGCGTGTCGATGGAGTAGACATCGGCGGAGAGATGGATGAAGTGGTAATGGCCGCCGGCCCAGGAGGCGATGTACCCGAGCGCGAGGCCGAGAATGGTGCCGATCACGCTGATGAGAAGGCCCTGAAGCAAAAAAATGCGCCGCACCTGGCCGGGATCGACGCCAAAACTCATCATCACGGCAATGTCGCGCGTCTTTTCCATCACCATCATGGTGAGCGCGATGAGAATGTTGAGCGCGGCCACGATCACGATCAGCGCGATCACGATAAATGTGACGATTTGTTCGAGTTTAAGGGCGCGAAAGAGCTCGCGGTTCTCTTCGGTCCAGTTGGTGGTCATGTAGCCCTTGCCCGCTGCCTGCTCGATGGCGCGCGCAATCTCCGGCGCGTTGTTGAGATTGTCGACTTTGAAACTGATCACTGAAAGCAGGTCGGGCTCGTCGAAGAGCCGCTGCGCGTCAGCGAGGCGCAGGAACCCCATCTGGTCGTCGTACTGGTAAAAGCCCGAGTGGAATGTGCCTGCCAATCGGAAACGCACGTATTTGGGAATCACGCCCAGCGGCGTCATCTCGCCCTGGGGGCTGATAATCAGGACCGAATCACCGGCGGACGCGCCGATGGTGTCGGCCAGGTCGCTGCCCAGAACGATGGGTGAAAGCTCGGCGTTTTGGGATGACGTCGGTGCGGGCTGCGGCTCGAGTGCCTGGACTGCGCCAGGCGTGGCCGTGGAGAGCAGATCGCTCACCGTCCGCTCGTCGTCGGGCAGAATGCCTTCAATAAGCGCGCCGCCATCGCGCGCGCCGCGAGCGACGAGCACCTGCTCGTACAGGCCGGGCGAGGCTGCGACGACGTGGGGCACTGCGCGCAGACGCGCGAGGAGCGCCTGCCAATCGGGAATTCCCCGCCCGTCGACCTGCATAAGCTGCACGTGCGCACTGGAGCCAATCAGCTTGTCCTGCAGATCACGGCGCATGCCGTTGGTGATGGCGAGAGCGATGATGAGCGCCGCAACGCCGGCGGTAACTCCGGCGATAGAGATGGCGGTGACGACGCCGACCACCGCCTGTCGCCGTTTGGCTTTCAGGTACCGCGCCGCCACATAAAGCTCGAATCGCATGGCCGCCTACTGTTCCTGAGCGGGAATGATCGTTTTGGCCACGCCCACGTTGTCGTAGCGGTCGTACGCGCGCACGGTGATCAGGTGCTCTCCGATCTTGCCAGCTTCCACGTCCAGCGAGATGCGGAACTCGTAATGCTCGCGCCGGGAGTCGGAGATCTGCCCCGCCGGGTCGACGTACTGCCACGGACCGGCATCGAGCGAATATTCGGCGCGGGCGATGGGCGAAGCCGAATCCTCGGCGTCGAAGCTGACCAGGAACGCCTTGGCGCAATTCGTGCCGGCGCAAGTTCCCTGCTGGCTAGCCGCCTTCAAGTTTGCGATCACAGGCGGAGTGGTGTCGATCACGAAACGATCGCTGATTTTTTCGCCCGTAAGCGCGTCGCCCGGCGAGTGGGAGAGCGCATCAGAGGCGACTACCTTGATGCGGTAACCGCCGTCGGGAATCAGGGTCGCGTCGAAACTGTAAGCCTGCTCTTTGATCTTTTTTTTCAGCGGCCACCACTCGGAGTCGCCATCGCTGCGCATGTAAATCGCGTAAGACAGCGTGTCTCCGTCGTTGTCGTGCGCGGCCCAGCGTACCGTAACCGCGGTGCGATCCTTGACTGCCTGAAGCGGCTGGCTTGTGCCCGCGTCATACGTAATCCCCGAGTTCTGGTTCGACGAGGGGAACGTGATGCTGACGGTTTGATTCTGAGAGAGCGAGGTCTGCGGATTGAGACGCGCGCCGGGAACAACAACTAGTTCGTCGACGACAGGAGCGGAATTGACCGGCAGGTAATTGACGCCGACACTGCCCAGAACGCCGCCTGAGTGCAGAACCGCCTTCCACTGCAGAAAGCGTCCCGGAGGCGAGGCCACGGAGCTGTCCGCAAGCGGCTGCCAATCGCTCCATCCACGAACTGGTTGCTCGACGTTGCCGCTGCGGGTGAGGATGTCGTAGCCGGATGAGCCGGGCTCAATTTCGACTCGGCCAAAGCGGGCGAAGGCTCCGGCATCGAGAACATTGCTGGCGTACTCGTGCGTTTCCGCCGCGCCCAGCATAAAGACTTTGCCGGTGTTGCCGGTGCCGATGAAGATTGCGCCCATGCCTTCTGCATCCCGTACGGAGGAGAAGCTCAGGCCCTGCTGCGCTTGCAGATGAGCGACGTCGGCGTAACTTCCATCGTCCTTGATGCGATAGATTTGTCCGCGGTTTCCGCTGAGCGCAAGGATGCCGTCAGGACCGGCCGCGAGCGCATAAACAATTGCATCCTTGCTGGTCCAGAGAGAACGCGGCGCCTGGCCCTCGGTGAGCGCGAAGATCTCCGTTCCTTCCGGAACAGATGCGCTGGCGTTGGCCGCTTGAAGCGACTGCGGCTGAACCACAGTGATCGAAACTGAGGCGATTCCCTGCACCGGCAACGGAGGCAAGGGGTTGCGGCTCTTGTCGCCCACGCAAGCTGCGTAGATGGTTCTATTGGCGCCAATCGCGATGGAAGTAATCTCACGCCGCGGAGCCTCGAAAAGCACGTAGCCCTTGCCCTGCGCATCAATGCGGTAAACGAGGCCGGAGCCGTCGGAGCCTGCGATGAGATTGCCCTTCGCGTCCCAAGCCAGCGTGCGGATGTGCGCCTCGTCGCTTTTGAAGAAGAGTTCGAGCGCCGCGCCGGGCTTGGCGGGATCGACGCGGTAAACCGCTCCGGGATTGCCCGTTGCGATATAGAGCCGTCCCGCCGAATCGAAGGTCAGATCCCAGATGTAGTGCGATTGCCCGCTTGGCGAAGAGGAGGCTTTGCTGTCGCTGGAGCTTGCGTCGTCCGCCTTGGCCGCGTCGAAGACCACCGGGGCATTGGATTCATCCAGCTTGGTGGTCGAGTCGGAATTGAGTTTGTAGACCTTGCCGCCCGGCACTGTGGCGGCATAGAGCGAGCCGTCGGGCCCGAGGCGAAGAGCCTGAGTGCTGAGGTCTCTGGTCTCGAACAGTGTGAACGGCTTGTCGCCGGGCTTCTCGCCAAGGCGCAGCACGGTCGCGGGTGAGCCTGTACCGGCAAAGACGCGGCTGCCTTTTCCCACGGCCAGCGACCACACGAAGGTCGACGGCGTGGTGAGCTGCTCGGTGAGCCCCGGCCCCTGGCGCAGGTGACCATCGCTCTCAATCGAAACGCCTGCAGGCGTGCCCTTTTCAAACTCCTCCATCTGCGATTGCTGCCACAGGTGGGTTCCTTGGGCGGCGGCGCGTGAGGAGAGCAATGCTGCTCCGGCAACAGTCATGGCGAGAAGCGCGAGAAGCGGGGGTGCGGAGGGGATGCGGCGAAGAAGACGGGAAGAAGGAAGCATTCTGCCGTTGAGTCTACTAGAGTTCACTGTCTCTTATCGATGAAGCGGCGGGGTCGAGGGCAGGGGTTTGGAGGAATCGACCAGCCGTTTCCAGCCCTTGTGGAAAACAAGTACCGAATACAGCGAGTCCTCTTTGGGGCAGTTTTGAGTATGTTCGGGACGACAGGCGCAAGTGCGCTCATGGCGAGCGATTTGAAGCATTTACTGTGTGCCAGCACACAAAGTCCATATAATCAAATGACATTCCTGCGGTATCAATACGACTTTTACACATGCTGCACAGTCACCCCATCTTTTCCCTGC
>JBEKAJ010000061.1:0-14456 GCA_050018295.1 Occallatibacter sp.
CTGGCCCGCGCCGTCACCGGCCGCAAGCTCATCGTTAAATTCGAGGGCTGCTATCACGGCCACGCCGACGGCCTTCTCGTCAAAGCCGGCTCCGGCGTGGCCACATTCGGCATCCCCGGCTCAGCAGGCGTGCCGAAAGAAATTGCCCGTCTCACCCTCGCCTTGCCCTACAACGACCTCAAAGCTATCAAAGCCGCTTTTGCCGCTCACCCCAAAGCCATCGCCGCGGTTATCGTTGAGCCCATTGTCGGCAATGCGGGCTGCATCCCGCCCGCGCCCGGCTTTTTGGCCGCTCTGCGCAAGCTCACCGCAAGCCACGGCGCGCTGTTCATCGTGGACGAAGTCATGACCGGCTTTCGCATCGCCCTCGGCGGCGCCTGCCAGCTTTACTCGCTCGATCCCGATTTCGTCACTTTGGGAAAGATCGTTGGCGGAGGCCTTCCCGTCGGCGTCTTCGGCGGCAAGCGCGTTTTTATGGATTTGGTCTCGCCTCTGGGGCCTGTTTATCAAGCCGGAACGCTCAGCGGCAACCCGCTCGCCATGGCTGCGGGCCTCGCGACCATCAGCTATCTACAAGATCATGCCGACGAAGTTTACCCGCGCCTTGAAGCGACCTCCAAAGCTGTCGCCGAAGGCGTCGCACGGGAAGCCGCCCGCGCCGGCATCCCGCTCACCACCAACCGCGTCGGCTCCATGTGGACATGGTTCTTCACCAAAGGCCCCGTCACCAACTACGCCCGCGCCGCGCGCAGCGACACCCAGGCTTTCGGACGCTTCCATCGCGCGATGCTCGATCGCGGCATCTGGCTCCCGCCTTCGCAGTTTGAAGCTGCATTCCTCTCCACCGCGCATGGCGACGCCGAGGTAAAGGCCACTATCGCCGCCGCCCGCGCGGCCTTCGCGACGCTGCGCGAGGGCTAATTCGCGCGTTCAACTCCACGCGTCCAGCGTCACAAAATGGTGCGTCCCTTTGTACCGTTCAATGAGCCGCTCCGCCGCGGCAACCGACGACACCCGGTTTGCCGCCGGGTCGCCGTGACCGCCGTCATGCAGCACGATGTTCGCCGCGCGGCCCATCTGTCGCAGCCGGTCGATTTTTTCCGCCAACTTGTCCGCGATCCGGTCCGCTGAAGGATCGCTCCAATCCGACGTCATTGCGTTCCACAGCACCAGCTTCAGGCCCATCTCGCGCGCAATGCGAAACACTGCCGGCCGCCGCGCTCCGTAAGGCGGCCGGAAAAACTTCACCGCCTTACCCGTGATCTGCTCCAGCATGTCCTGTGTGCGCCCTAATTCTTCTCGAATAACATCCGAAGAGCTCCGCGCCAGGTCGGGATGGTCCCACGAGTGATTTCCGATTACATGTCCGGCCGCTGCCGTCCGCCGCACCAGTTCCGGCGCCGCTTTCGCGCGGCCGCCCAGCACGAAGAACGTCGCGCGCAATTCATGGCTCGCCAGAACGTCCAACAGTTTTGGCGTCCACGTGGCATTGGGCCCGTCGTCGAAGGTCAGCGCCAGCTCGTCTGGCCGCGCCGGCGCTGTCAGTGCCTCGCCGAAGAGGCGCGACCCCGGCCACAAGGAAGCATAGGCATACACGCCCGCCGCCACGCCGGCGCACGCGGCCACGCCCAGTCCTGCATAAATCCCTGTCGCAATGGGAGAAATCATTCTGTCAGTATGGGGCGTCGCAGCGCGTGCGCGCAACTCGCAAGCGCGGGCGCCCGCGCCTTCGTGATTTACATCGTTTTTGCCGGCATCTCTCCGTCACGCTGCCGACCAGCCTGCAACGCCCCCGCTTCCATCCGCTGCCTGGCGCGCTTTTCGCTCGAGCGCCGCTCCTGCCTCCACGTCGTCATCGACGTCACGCCGTAGTTCCAAACCGCGGTGAACAGCAGGCCCGTCACTGCCGCCAGCACCCATGGAACCCCGCGGCGGAACGCCTCATTCGCGATGGCCACGTTCGCCGCCACGCCCAATCCGCAGGCCAGGCAGAAAGTGATCAGGCCGCTCCAAAATCTCCATCCGCGCAGCCGCCTGTCGCGGTAGGTCACGGAGTTATTCAGGACGAAATTCAGGATCATCACGATGAACGTGGTAATCGCCTGGCCCTTGGCGAAGCTCAGCCCGCCAAGCTGCAACAGCGCACGCAGGATCAGCAGGTGCACGCCCACGCCCAGCGCGCCCACCATCGCGAAAAGCACAAAGCGCACATTCACTATGTCCCCGAGGTGCTTATCCACCAGCAGCTCGAAGTACTCCAATCCCACCATCACGTCGAGCTTGCTCTTGCCATGCTCGCGCTGCCTGAAGCGGTAAGGCACCTCGCCGATGCGCAGCCCCGGGCCCGCCGAAAGCACGATGTCGAGCAGAATCTTGAAGCCGATCCCCGAAAGCCGGTGAGCAAATCTTTCGAAGATCGACACGCGCACCATGAAGAACCCGCTCATGGGATCGCTGAGCTCGTGCTCGACGCCCATCAGGCTAAGCCGCTTGCCCAGGTGGCTCAATTTCACGCGCCACTTGGTAAACTCGCCCATGCTGCCGCCGGCGATGTTGCGCGAACCCACCACCAGGTCGAGATTCTCTTCGCGAATCCGGCGCAGCATCTCCGGCAGCGCGGCCTCATCGTGCTGCATGTCCGCATCCATCACCGCAACATAAGGTGCTGCGGCGCCGAGAATCCCCTCAATGCACGCTGACGCCAGCCCCCGCCTGCCAATCCGCTGCAGCACGCGTACGTTGTCGTGCCGCTCCGCTAGCCGGCGCACGACATCAGCAGTGCCGTCAGGCGAGTCGTCGTCCACAAAAATCACTTCGTAGCGGATGCCCTTGAGCGCCTTCTCCAGGCGATCGACAATCGGACCCACATTCCTGCTTTCGTTGAACGTGGGCAGCACGATTGCCAAATCGTAGGCCATTCTTTCCTCCGCGGCGCTGGGCAATTCCGAGGCAGCTCGGATGAGCACTCGCTGCCCTCTCTCATCCTTATACAACTTGGAAGAAGCTGTTCGATAGCGCTGTTTCCTTCGGGGAATCTGCGGCGTATACTGGACTTGTTCGGGTCGCATCCTGAGTTTTCGGAGCGGCACTGGAGCCCATCATGAGTCTCACCCAACCTCCCGCGGGCGCGCATCTCTCGCAGCGCGGTGTCCCCATCCCCAAAGTCACCATGCCCGCCCTCGGCGAAATGAAGCGCCAGGGCAAGCCCATCTCCGCGCTCACCGCGTACGACTACCCCACAGCGCGTCTCGTCGATGAGGCCGGTGTCGACCTCATCCTCATCGGTGATTCGCTCGCCATGGTCGTCCTCGGCCAGGAAAACACGCTCGCCGTCACCGTCGACGAGATGCTCCACCATACCCGCGCCGTGCGCCGCGCTGTCCGCCGCGCTCTCGTCGTCGCCGATATGCCCTTCGGCAGCTTTCACGGCTCCATCGCCGACGCCGTCGCCAATGCCGTCCGCTTCGTCAAGGAGGCCGGCGCTGAAGCCGTCAAGATCGAGGGGCCGCGCGTCGAACTTGTCCGTGCGCTGGTCGACGCTGAGATCCCCGTCGTCGGCCATCTCGGCCTCACGCCGCAAAGTGTCAATCGCCTTGGTGGCTATCGCGTTCAGGCCCGCACCGCCGACGCCGTGCTCGAGCTTCAGGCCGATGCCTTCGCGCTTGCTCGTGCCGGCGCAGGCGCCATCGTGCTCGAAGGAGTTCCCCGCGAGGCTGCCGCGGCCATCACAGCCGCGCTGCCCGTCCCGACGATTGGAATTGGCGCAGGCCCCGATTGCGATGGCCAGATTCTCGTGTTCCATGACCTCGTGAATCTCACCTTCGCGCCGCCTGCCAAATTCGTCCGCCGCTACGCCGATGCTTCCGCGCTTTTCCGCTCCGCCATCGAGCGCTACCGCGAAGATGTGGAACATCGAGCCTTCCCCTCCGACGCTGAAAGCTATCACTTGGCCGCACGTAAGGAGACGGGTGCCGCGTCGCCCGGCGCTGACTTCGATTCTGATGAGGCTATAGTGAATCGCGACGCGTTCGAGGATTGGCCGAGCTAATGCAGGTTTTCCGAACCGTCGACGAGCTTCGAAGCTGGTCCCGCGCGCTCCGCTCCATGCCCGGCTTTGGGCCCGGCAATACCATCGGCCTGGTGCCCACCATGGGCGCGCTCCATGCGGGCCACGCCTCACTCATCCGCGCCGCTCGCGCCGCGTGCACCCACGTCGCCGTCAGCCTCTTCGTCAACCCCACGCAATTCGGCCCCAACGAGGACTACACCCGCTATCCGCGCTCCTTCGACGCCGACTGCGCCCTCGCCGAGCGAGAAGGCGCCGATGTCCTTTTCGCGCCGTCGGTCGAAGAGCTCTACCCCAATGGCCCCGAATCTACATTTGTCGAAGTCCCCCGCCTCGGTGATCGCCTCGATGGCGCATCCCGCCCTGGTCACTTTCGCGGCGTCGCCACAGTCGTCGCCAAATTGCTCATCGCCGCCGAGCCCAATCGCGCCTTCTTCGGCCAGAAAGATGCGGCCCAGGTCGCCGTTCTGCGCCGCATGGTAGCCGATCTCAGGCTCGCTGCCGAAATCGTCGTCTGCCCCATCGTCCGCGAAGCCAACGGCCTCGCCATTAGCTCGCGCAACGTCTACCTCAGCCCGTCCGAGCGCGCGCAGGCGCTCACGCTCAGCCGCGCCGTCCGCCACATCGAGTCGCTCGTCGCCCAGGGCGAGCGCCGCGCAAATATGCTCCTCGCGGCTGCCCACGGCGTCTTCGGCTCCGAGCCCGATATTCGCATCGACTACGTCGTCCTCGTGGATTGGTCGACTCTCGAACCCGTCGAAACCGCAGCCCCCGGCACGCTCTTCGCCGTTGCAGCCTACGTTGGCGCAACGCGGCTGATCGACAACGCAATTCTGAGCTAAAAGAGGCACGCGGATGAATCGCACATTTCATTCGCAAGATTCGTCAATTAGATTGACAGTTATGACATTTGTCAATAGAGTTGACAGTATGGTAGAGCAAGCAGAGCTGCTCGAGCAGGTGATATGGGAACTGCGCCGGCTCTTCCGCGAGTTGGCCGCCGTGGCGGATCGGGAGCTCCGGCCCATCGGGCTGAATACTGGCGACCGAGCCCTACTCGAACTTCTTTCGCGGGAAAGGAAGCCTATATCCCTGTCCGATTTGGCTAGAAAATATTCTGTCAGCCGTCAACACATCCACCAGTCCCTGCGCCGCCTTCCCCGCCGCGCATGGGTCGAGCGGAAGGCCGATCCCACTGATAGCCGGAGCGTGCTCCTGCACCTCAGTCCTGAAGGCAGGGCCAAATGGAAGCAAATCAGGCGCCTCGACCGGGCGTTCCTGAATCAACTTGCACACCGCGTTTCCAGAAACCAACTCGCATCGACCTCCGGGATGCTGCGGCAATTGCGGCGCGAACTTTCACTCAGTAAGGAGCTTCCAAATGAACGCCACTGATCTCAAGTCCGCCTCACTCCCTTCGTGGGGCCCTCTGCCTCCCCGTTGCCTTTTGATCAGCATTCTGCTTCAGGTCCCTCTCACGGTCCGGTTCTGGCCGCTGCGTCCCGCGCCCATTACTGTTTGCCTGGGTGTTGCCCTCCTTGCCGCGGCCATGGTCCTGAACATCTGGGCTGATCGACTATTTCACTCGTATGGCGCCGGCGTTCGTCCCTTCAGTCCCGTCGCCGGACTCGTCAGCCAGGGACCCTTCCGCTTCACTCGCAATCCCATGTATCTGGGAATGGTGCTGGCCAGCGCCAGCCTGCCCTTGATCACAAGCCTCTACGCAAACTTCTGGGCTCCTGCGGCCCTGGCGGTTTGGCTCCACTTTCGATTTGTCCTGCCGGAAGAAGCCTTCCTGCGCGACCTGCTTGGTGCGCCTTATCTCCTCTATGCGAACACGATTCCGCGCTGGCTCGGACTCCCTGGACCACGGCCCTCACCATCCGGTACCAGAGCTGCGGACTAACCCGCCGAGCTTCACGGTCGCGATATGTGCCGCGCCCGCCGCATGCAAAGGCGCAACGCGGCTGATCGACAACGCGATCCTGCCGCGAAGCCAGCGAAAGAAATTCGTTGCGCTGGCCATCTCATTCGCTGCAACCTGATAGCAATGCCGGAACTCCCCGACATCACCGCCTACATCGCCGCGCTTGAGCCGCGAATCCTCGGCCAGCCGCTCGAACGTGTCCGCCTGCAAAGTGTCTTCGTCCTGCGGACGGCCGACCCTCCAATCGAGTCCGTCGAAGGCCGCACCGTTCTCGAACTCCGCCGCATCGGAAAACGCATCGCCATCGGGCTCGAGGGCGATCCCGCCACCGGACTCGAATCTCAACTCTGGCTCGTCCTTCATCTCATGATTGCCGGCCGTCTCCACTGGCGGCCGCCGAACGCCAAACTCTCCGGCCGCCAAGCTCTCCTCGCCCTCGACTTTCCCTCCGGCTCGCTCACCCTCACGGAAGCCGGCTCCAAGCGCCGCGCCTCACTTCATCTGCTTCGCGGCGAGCAGGCCCTCCACGAGATTGATCCCGGCGGAGTCGAAATCTTTTCCACCGACCTCGACGGCTTCCGCGCCGCGCTCACTCAGGAGAACCGCACCCTCAAGCGCGCCCTCACCGATCCGCGCCTCATCAGCGGTGTGGGCAACGCCTACTCCGACGAAATTCTCCACGCTGCTCGTCTCTCGCCCATCGCGCTCACGCACAAGCTCCCGCCCGACGAGTGGCAGCGCCTCTTCGACGCCACGCGCTTCACATTGGAGCTTTGGATCGCACGGCTCTCCTCCGAGGCCGGAAAAAGATTCCCTGAGGGCGTCACGGCATTTCGTCCCGAGATGGCTGTTCACGGCCGCTTCGGCAAGCCCTGCCCTCGTTGCGGCAACCCCATCCAGCGCATACGTTACGCCGACAACGAAACCAACTATTGCGCCACCTGCCAAACCGGCGGCAAAGTCCTCGCCGACCGCAGCCTCTCGCGCCTGCTCGGCTCCGATTGGCCCCGCACCCTCGACGAGCTTGAAGCCCTCAAACGCCGCTAGCGCATTTCTCCTTCTGCTGCACTCCGAAACCGATACGCTGAAGTGGCGATTTCCTCCGGGGTCCCCAGCGACAGGTCCTCATCGCTGGGGTCGAAGGAATCGCCACCTTGCACAAAAACCAAGATGGCTATATCTGAAGGAGAAATGCCTTAAGCCCGTTGGCCGCTATCTATGACTCATTCGTGTTAGTTACCACTTCTGCGCCGAACCCCTGAATTGCCTTGACATCGGTTCCTTGCATGCCGCATCGTGTTTGCGGCGACTCCTTTCAGATTGGCCAGCGGGGAACCACGTCCGTGGGGCTTTTGTACGTGGGAGCCGATCCTCAATCCGGTTGTGGAGGATTCACGAATGCATGTTGTCACCTACTCCGCGTTTCTGTTTGCGATGATGCCTTCAAATCACCTCATCATGATGGTCCTCGTTTCGGCCATCGCGCAGTGGTTGCTGGGAGCCCTCTGGTACGGTCTCGTTTTCCGCAAGTCATGGATGGCTTTGGTTGGCTTCGATGAGAGCCACAAGCCGAAAAATGCCGCCTTGGGCATGGTCTCGTCGTTTGTTGCCTGTGTGCTCCTCTCGTTTGTAATCGCGCACGTCGTGGGTTGGGCAGGGGCCACGACCTTCCCGGGGGGCGCCAAGCTTGGAGTCATTTGCTGGCTTGGCTTTATGGCGCCGCCGCTCTTTACGCAGCACATTTACGAGAATCGCCGCGTCAATCTCTTCGCCATCAATGCCGCCTATTGGCTGTTGGTCATGGCGATCGGCGGCGGTCTCATGGCAGCCTTCCGCAGCTGACTCCCGCTCGCGCATCGGGCCATTCCGCCGGCATAGGGGCAATTTCCTTGTGAAATTGCCCTTTCGCATTTCATCGCCGGCGCCGCTCTTGGTCCCCAACGGCAATCTCTTGCGGCCAACGATTTCCTTGAGTCACCCTTCCCCCCTCGTCATAGAATCGACCCATGAGTCGCTCGAACATCACCACCGACGGCGCGCCTGCCGCGATCGGCCCTTATGCGCAAGGCGTGCGTGTAGGAAACCTCGTATTCACCGCCGGCCAGGGTGCCCTGGATCCCATCACCGGCCAGGTTGTCCCCGGCGGAATCAAGGAACAGACGGCCCGAACCCTTGAGAATCTCAAAGCGGTTCTTGAGGCCGCCGGCAGCAGTCTCGGCCAGGTAGTCAAGGCTACTGTCTTTCTCAAAGACATCAACGACTTCGCGGCCATGAACGCGGTCTACGCGTCCTACTTCGGAGCCGATAGCGACACTCTTCCTGCGCGCACCACGGTTGAAGTTGCCCGCTTGCCGCGCAACCTGCTTGTCGAAATCGAAGTTGTCGCCGAAGTCTGACCGGCGCTGCCCCAGATCTTTTTCAAGCTGATCTGTTTCAATAAGAGCATGAGCCTGTGCCCTGCGGTTTCAGCCGCACCGGCGCTCGGCTCGAGCGGTTCCAGAATTCACGTGCCCTTTCTGAGAGTATTGAAAGGTGGCATTTTCTCGATGAAAATGCCACTTGGCCCCAGCGGTTTCGGGGTACATCTATTCTGGAATCGCTGTACCCGCATCCCATCGCGCCACTCCGCAAGCGCAGGAGGTCACCTTGAATCATTCCGAGACCGATTCCGAGCAGAAGGTCGTCCGTAGCAACGCCGAGTGGCAAACCATGCTCACGCCCCAGCAGTATCACGTGCTGCGTGAAAAAGGCACCGAGCGCCCCTTCACTGGCCTCCTCACTGAAAATCACGAAACCGGCAACTACCACTGTGCGGGTTGCGGCGCGCTGCTCTTCATGAGCGGCGCCAAGTTCGACTCCGGTTGCGGCTGGCCCAGCTTCATGATCCCCGCCGGCTCCAAAGCCGTCGATGAGCACGAGGACCTGAGCCACGGCATGCGGCGCGTCGAGGTCACCTGCGCTCGCTGCGGCGGCCATCTCGGCCACGTCTTCCCCGACGGTCCCGGCCCCACCGGCCTGCGCTACTGCATCAACTCTGCCTCGCTCACCTTCACCCGCGAAGGCGAATAAACCAGCCAACTGTCAGCTCGAATCCGTTTTGAAGGGTACGGGCTTTAGCCCGAACATTCAGTGGCATCGAATCACTGGGGACTTCAGCCCCCGAGGGAATGTCGAGCCAGCGGCAAGACCTGTTCGGAGATTCTTGCGATTTTTCGTGCACAACAAAACCCCGTCCTTTCGGGACGGGGTTCATTGAGCCTCAGAAATGGGTGCCCCATCCTATCCGCGCGCTTTCGCGGCGGATAGGGTGAGATTCAAGCCTTCGCGACTTTCCCGCTCTTGATGCAGCTCGCGCACACGCGTAGCTTCTTGGGCGCGCCGTTCACCATCGCCTTCACTGCCTGCAGGTTCACGTTCCAGCGCCGCCGCGTGATGTTGTGCGCGTGCGAGATGTTATTGCCAAAGCGCGGCCCTTTTCCGCAGATATCACAAATTTGTGCCATCGTCCAACTCCAGATCTTCTAGTGTTTTCGGGCGCGGCTTGAGCCGCCGGGGCGCGCACAACGTCACGCGCCATCACCTTGCCGAATCTTCAGTATATCAGTCATTGGCGCCCGCCATCAGGCCCCACCCGCTGCTACAGCATTTCGGAATTGCTGTAGACCGAAAGCACACACTCAAGCGGCTTTTTCCTCAACCGGGGCCCCCGGCGGCAGGTCCTCGCCGCTGGGGTGGAAGTAAAAGCCGCCCTTTGATGCACTCAAGAAGTCTATGTGTATTCCGAAAATGCTCTAAGCGCCACGCGCAACCGGGCCTCATACCGCGCCCCGCCCGGCCCCAGATGGCTTTCATACAGTACAAACTCCTTCGCCGTGAAGCGCTTGAACGCGGGCTGGCCGCGAACTCTGCTCCGCAGCGCGCGCAGCTCTCCTCCCCGCCCATGTCCCTTCACTCGCGCCAGCGTGATATGCGGATGAAAGGTTCGCGTCTCCGTCACGAATCCGCACCGGCTCGTCGCCGCCGCCACAATCCTTTCGAGCGCGGCCAATTCCGGCGTCACCGTCACATCCGCAAAGAACACGCCCGCGCGCTCAAAGCAGCCGAGCTCGCCCAGTTGCACGGTAACCGCCGCCGAACGCACCTCGCCCAGCCGCGCCTTCAGGCACTCCAATTGTTCGTCTGTCGCATTCCCCAGGAATTGCAGTGTAATGTGCCACGACTCCGGCGCAGTCCAGCGCAGACCGTCTTCTCGCACCGGACTCTCGCCCCCCTGCAGCCGCGCAACCGCCGCCGCAAGCTCGCGCGCCGCCGCATCCGCCAACGGAATCCCCACAAACAGCCGCATACCGAGTCAGTCTAATTCCGCCCGGCGCAGACGCGGGTATGGCGGGCGACCCATGTCCGGGAAGGCAGGAAGAATGGGTGCCCCATGTCCCGATTCTGGGACATGGGATAGCACGACGCCTCAGACTCAACTTCATGCTGTCAGGAACCTAGTTTGCTGGCGGCGGCGTCCCGGCTGCCGGCGGCGCGCCACTCGCAGGTGCGCCTCCAGCCGGTGGCGGCCCGCCCGGTCCCTGTTCCTTTGGGATCACGAACTCCTCGGGCATCTCGTGGCCGCGATGGCACGTACCGCACGTTACCTTCATGTTCATCGAGTCCGGATCGAGCGCCGACGCCTTGCTGATATAGTCCGCGTTGATCTGCTGCGTCATGGAGATCATGATGCGCGCGATCTTCTTGTCATCCTTGGAGTCGTCGGCGAAGTTCAGCCGCGGCCGTCCATTGGGCATCAAGTTCTTCGGGTCCGCCGCGTGGCAAAAATCGCAATGCACGCCGAGCGAACCGGCGAAACCCTCCATGATTTCGTGCACCTGTTGGCCGGAGAGATCCTTCGGCAGCACTTGCAGGTTGGTCGGCGCCGGATAACTCCGCGGCGGCCGGCCACCCGGCATACCCTGCATAGGCGCGCCCCCGGCAGGTGGGGCGGGCGCGGTTTGCGCAGCCGGCGCGGTCGTCTGTGGCTGGTCTTGCGTCGCTTGCACTCCAGTGGTGGCGGCAAGCACGGCCGCAGTCAACAAGGCGACTGCGGCGACGGGTGAGAGCAGGGAAGTGAGCTTCACGTTCAGTGATCCTCTCGGGATCTGTTTTTGAGACCCCGGATTGTTTACCGTAACAGTCTACCCACGGCGCCCTTGCGCAGAAAGATATGCGTGCCCTCCATCTTCCTCGGCCCGGACACGCATCCGTTTCCGGCGAGTGCAAAGCGCAGCGGCAGCTCCGCCGCGTGCCGGATTCCGATCCGCCGCGTCACCAGCACCCGCGTCACGCGCACACCGTCGTCGCGCACCTGCAATGGCGATTTCGGATCGAGCAGATCGAGCCCGTTGTGCGCGTCCCGATTGAGCCCCATCGCCTGGCACAACCGGCTCGGCCCGCCTGTCAACTCGCGCGGCGATGAGTCCGGTCGCAAACCGCGCCGGCGCGCCATCTGCTCCAATCCCGCCACCGGCTCCAGCGCCCGCAGCAGCACGCACCCGGCGCGGCCCTCTTTCTCGCAGGAGATGTTCATGCAGAAGTAGCGCCCATAGATCGAGTACACATACGCATGTCCCGCCGGCCCGAAAATCACCTGATTCCGTGGCGTTGGTCCGCGATGTGAGTGCGCTGCCGGATCGGCAGGCTTCCGATGCGGTCCCAGGTACGCCTCGACCTCGACAATCCGCCCCGTCATCAGGCCCGCACTCGTCCTGGCAACCAGCAATCTGCCCAACAGCCGAGGCGCAACCTTCTCTGGCGCGTCCTCGAAGAACGCCCGCTTCAGTAAAGTGCTGGCGGCACGCGTTCGAGTTACCTTCGCCTCAGTCACTGTATAGCCAAGAGGGCCACGATGCTGCTTAAGCAACCGCGCCTGCGGCGCTCAGGTCCTGCTCGTGCAGAATATCTTCAAGCTCTAACCACGTTTGCGCGACCCGGGGCATACGGAAGATTTCCGAACCCTCATCGTGCGATTCCGGGCGAAAATCGAACTCATCCTGTCGGTGACCCAGTGGCGAAATGGTCCAAGGTCCTTTTGAGACATGGTCATTCGACTCAATGATGATTTGCCCCCTATACACCCAACAATAATGAAGATGGCTGCTTATGAATTCGGGAGCTTCACTCTTGAGGAGGATGGTTAGATCGTGTCCGATCGAGGTGGCTATTCCTCCCGCTCCTCCTGTGCCAGTCTCCATATAGAAGAACCTTCTCTCATAGCTGTTCGAGAAGGTATCAACGATGCCGCGGCATTTTTCGTAGCATTGTCCAATTCCGATCGACCCCATTTTGTGGGCCGGAATCTCTTCCTGTTCAAATGCCGGAGATCTAAAGATATGCACGTAGCAGCGCGGCCAATCGGGGTTACCGTTGTCTTCTTGTGGGTCTGCTGAAATGAGCATCAAGTGAGAGGCACCGCTGCGGTCTTCCTCGGGAAATTTCTCAAAAAGTCCGCGAGCCATTGCAGGCCATTCGCGAGCCATCACGGTCGGCACAATCGCATAGGGTTCCTCGATCGCATTGCCAAGTCTCGAAAGCTTATCGATCATCGCGAAACCGATCTTTACAGAGCCAGCAAAAGCCGCCGCCACCCACCTGGCGACGGGATAAATCTTTTGAAGGCAGTCTTTCTGTACACCGTCTCCGACCGTTACACGTATGTCCGATATCCCAATTCCATAGCCGAACATCGTCGGAGTTCCAATTACCCAGGTCACATATCACCCCGATCCATTACGCAGGTTAGTGGTGCTTCGGGTCTCGGTTCTGATACCCGCGAAACGACAGACCCCAATTCGCGTCATTTCAGCCTTTTCTCCACTCCTTCAGCAGCTCGAGCACCTCCTCGGCATGGCCCTGCGGCCTCACTTTGGGATAGATGTGCAGCAGCGTTCGGTCCGGCCCGATCACAAACGTCGTCCGCTCGATGCCCATCACTTTCTTCCCATACATGTTCTTTTCCTTCAGAACATCAAACTGTTTGCACACTTTCTCGTCTACATCAGCAAGGAGTGTGTACGGGAGGTCGTACTTCGCCCGGAACTTGGCCTGGTCGCGCGGCGTGTCGCGGCTGATGCCCAGAACCACGGCGCCCGAGGCCAGCAGCTTTTTGAACGTATCGCGAAAGCCGCAGGCCTCAATGGTGCAGCCCGGGGTATCGGCCTTCGGGTAAAAGAACAGGATCACCGGCTTCCCGGCAAAGTCCGAGAGACTCACGGTTTTGTCCTCATCCGTTTGCAGGGTAAAGTCGGCGACTTTCTCATTGAGCTTCATGGGGAATATCCTCTCTATAGATGGGTCGGGCCGCACTGCGGCCGCCAAATTTGATTATTGTCGAGGGTAGTCGAACGTGTCATCGCGGAGTGTAAGTCGATTGTGGATAAAGGCAGCCGTGCTGCTCGCTCTAGCTGCGTTCGTCTTCACCCTCCGCGCGCCCGCGCAATATCCCGGCCAGATCGCCAAACCCGAAACGAACGCGCCAGACCTGCGCGCTGTCGCGGTGTTCGAGTGGACCGGCGATGAAGCGCATCCCAAGGCCGGCCGTCTCGTTCCCGTCTGCATCTACGACGGACAGGATCTCAATGACGCCGGCGTTTATCTCTCCCAGCCCGAGCCGCTCGCGCTCGAAAGCGATGTCGAGTATCAGCTCCAGCACGACGGCCAACCGTCAGGCCTCTTTGACATTGACACCTCCGCCCGCGAGCAGGGCGGATGGGTCGGCTTCGGCAAGTGGAGGCCGTTGTCGAGGCCCAAACCCGCCCCAACGCAGGTGGCCAAGGTCGATGAAGAGAACGATGCCCAGAGCGACGTGCCCATTCTGCACCGCAAGCATCACGCCGACGATTCCGCCGGCGGTGCCGGCTCCGGCTCAGGTTCCGGGTCAAGTTCCGGCCCAGGTTCCGGGTCGAGTTCCGGCTCAGGTTCAGGCTCGACTTCCAGCGCGCCCGCTCCCGATCCCGATCGTCCCACGCTCCACAAGGGCGGCGACGCCTCGACGAACGGTACCGGCGGCACCAGCACCGGCGGAACCATTTCCGGCGGGACGAGTTCCGGCTCGGGCTCCGGCTCGAGCAGCGACTCGGGCGCCGACTCCAACACGCCTCTGCCCGATTCCGATCGCCCCGTCCTCCATCGCACCGACGACAACTCATCGTCCGGCAGCGCATCGGGTAACGGGTCCGGCGGCGACTCCGGCAGCCCCAAGCTCAAAAAGAAAAAGAAGGACGAAGATGTGGCCTACGTTGAAGACGTTGCCACATCCACCGATCCTGACCGCCCGCATCTTTTTTATGGCAAACCTTCAGGTTATGGCGCGACCGTCATACCCAACCTCTTCGGTCTGCCTGTCGATGTGCAGCAGACCGTCGCCGTCTCCGACGCGATCGACCGTCCCGAGCATCTGTGGAACTACACCTGGGCTAATCC
>JBEKAJ010000062.1:0-14443 GCA_050018295.1 Occallatibacter sp.
TCGACCAAAACCTGATCGCCCTGCATGGCGGCATTGATCTCGTTGGGGGGTATAAAAATGTCCTGCACCACAGGAGGAGTCTTTGAGCCCTCTGCGGAGGGTTTGCGGTTGGGCCGGACAAAGCCGTAGCCGTCGCGGTGCAGATCGAGGCGGCCAACAGCGAGATTCTCGCGGGGCGCAGGCCGGGAAACTGCCCGGGGAAGGCTCCAATGCTCGCGGTCAAGTTGAATGAGCTTGCCAGCCACCGTGAGCCGGGCGAGGTGCTCGAGAAGGAGACGGCGTTCGCGGCCGCCGCCGAGCGAGAGTTCGCGGACCAACTGCTTATATCCGGCCTTTTGGCCTGCCGAGGCGGCGATACGGGCGAGCAATTCGCGATCGGTCATACGCCAAGATTAAGGCAAGTTGAAGGCCTGGTTACGTCCGGCGGGCAGAGACTGCACAGAAAACATGGACTTGCCGTAGAATGAGGGGTACGCGTGGTCCTGGCGGAGCCGGAAGATTGATTCGTCCGATTCCCGGCCGCCCAGGAGATGGCCGCGGCGAGTGCTCGAACGGCGAGCGGATTTACATTTTTTGGGTGCGAGCCTTTGGCCTTGCCTTGGCATCCCCGGTCCTCAGCGGACAGAAAAGGAAGAAACCCTTGAGCGCAATGTGGAAACCAAGCCAGACTGGATCTACGTCCCCAACCCCTACGCCGGAGCCGCCGCGCGCTGCGCCTCCCGCGATCACGCCTGAAAACCCCTCCCGCCTGCAGGCGGGAACCGCCGATCAAGCTACGCTCGGCAAGGGGCTGTTCGTCAAAGGCGAAATCACCGGCTCCGAGTCTTTATATATTGACGGCAAAGTGGAGGGCGCGATCACCCTCCCGGGCAACCGCGTGACCATCGGGCGCAACGGCCAGGTGGCCGCCAACATTACCGCGCGCGAAGTGGTGGTACTGGGCAAGGTGCGCGGCAACGTCTCCGCCACCGACCGCGTGGACATTCGCGCGGAAGGCTCGCTGCACGGCGACGTGGCGGCAGCGCGCATCAGCATTGAAGATGGCGCGTTCTTCAAGGGCGGCATCGACATCCGCAAGCCCGAGTCGAAGCCGATGCAAGCCACCGGGACTTCGGGACCGGTTGCAGTTCCCGGCCCAGCGCCGTCGATCCACGAGGCGCACAACCAGGCCTAGACCGGCAGTTGCCTGCGCAGCCGAAGATTCCAGCATCAAGCACGAGCGCTTCCGCGTCGGCGGAGGCGCTTGTGCTTTTTAAGGCGGGTTGAAGCTTGGCTACGTCTGGTTCGGAAACGCGCCAGATTCGACGCGACGAGATTCTAGCCTAGCCGCAGGCGGCGCATGGTAACGCGAGGCAGCGCCGAGCCGGACAGATCGAGAACCCACATTGCGATGACGGTCCAGGCCGCGATGCCGCAGAAGAGAATGGCTGAGTCGGCGATATAGCGGGCATGATGAAGCTGGGCCATGCGCGGCAGATGGCGGAACAAGGAAGACAGAGCCCAGGCAACGAGCCCGGCGGCCGCGCCACCCGCGCAGGCGCCCAGCAGACAACGGCCCATCTCCGCATAATCGAGGCTGGCGATAGAGACCATGCGGCGCTTGTGCAGGAGCAAGGCAATGGTGAGGGTCTGCAGCGCGATGCCGATGTCAGAGGCGAGCGCCAGGCCCACGGCTCCACGCCAGTGGAAGAGCAAGTCATAGATGGGCAGAGAGACCACGGTCACGATGGTGCTGGCGACCATGGGCACAAAGGTGTTCCCGGCGGCGTAGAAGGCGCGCGAGTAGATGGCCTGCGCCGACCAGAGAAACAAGGAAACCGAGAAGACGGCGAAATAGGCGGAGCACAGCCGCGCATCGTTTGCCGAGAAGCGGCCGCCGGTGAAGACCAGATCGATGGCCGGCCAACCCAGCGCCACCATGATGGAAGCCACAAGAAGGCCGAGCGAAGCCACGCGGGAGACGGAGTCGGCGACGCCGGTGGCGAATTCGTAGCGGCGATCGCGCGTCCACAGGCTGGCGAAGAAGGGCATGGAGGCGGCGCCGGCGGCCTGGGCCAGCACGGACATGGGCGCGGTGAAGACCTGCTTGGCGTAACTCATCAGCGAGACGCCGCCTCCGATGCTTGAGGCGAAGTGGGCGATGATCCAGTTGTCGGCGGTGACCAGGGAGACGCCGGCCATGAGCGGCAAAGAGAGGCGGACCCATTCGCGCAAGCCCTCATCGCGCCAGTCGAGAATGAAGTGATACCGCGTGCCGGCGCGGTGGGCGAAGAACCAATTCAGGAGGAACGGACCCAGCACGGCTCCGCCCACGGTGCCAATGGCGAGCGATGGGACGCCCATCTTCTTGACGAGCAGCATGCCTCCGACGATGGTGCCGAGGCCGTAAATGAGCGGCGCGACGGCCTGCACGTTGAACTGCTTGCGCACCAGCAACACGGCGCCGAAGACGCCGCCGGCAAAAAAGCACAACTGCGCGGGAAGCAGAATGCGTGTGAGCAGCACACAGATCGCGGCCTTGTGCGGGTCGAAGCCGTTGAACCACCAGCGCACATACCAAGGGGCGAAGATTTCAGCGAGGACGATGGCCGCGCCCAGCACAAGGTACATGGTGGTGAGAATGACGGAGAGCGAGCGCTCGCCTTCGGCGTCACGGCTTTGTTCGCGATACCGAGTGAGGATAGTGACGAAGGTGATGGAGGCCGCGCCGCCGACGAGGAAGTAGGAGATCATGTCGGGCAAGACAAAGGCGGCGTTGAGGGCATCGGCCTCCATGCCGCGGCCAAAGAGCCAAACGATGTATTTGACGCGCACCAGGCCGATGATGCGAGACAACACAGTGGACACCATGAGCACGACGGTGGCGGAGAAGATGCTGTGTGCGTGGGAGGGGTGCAGGAGGCTACTCACGCGCGCCCACCACGGGGGCGGCGGCGGCTGAGTTTCCACCGCGGCGGCGAAGTCCAGCCGCAGGGGATCACGGTCTGAGGGCGGGGTGGTCACTGCTGTCGATTCTACTGGGATTTTATGCGACTGCTGAGATCGGGAACTTAGTTGACCAATCCCGCCGTTTGAGTCCGGGTTATATTCTGGTCACGGAGACTCTCCACTCATGAGCGCAATCGTTCAGCCAAGAGCGAATTACAATCTAGCCCTGCCATTTTATGAAAGCTCTGTTCGAAGCCCACAAGCCCTGGCGTTGTTTGTGGCCGATTCGCGGTTTTCTTACGGCGAGCTGGCGAGCCTTGCGCGGCGTATCTCCGGTTGGCTCGACTTGAAAACAGGCGAGCGTTCGGGCAAGGTTGGAATTCTTGCCTCACGGACCCTGGAGGCGTATGCGGGAGTGTTGGGGACGCTTTGGTCTGGCGCAGCGTACGTGCCCATCAAACCTGACACTCCCGAAGACCGCGTGATTCGCATTCTGCAGCAGACAAAACTGGACTCGCTGATTGTCGATCAGGCTGGATTGAACATGCTCTCGGATCGCGTGCTGGAAAACGCGCCGAGGCGGATCTTGTTCGGGCCTGACGCGAAACTGCCGCCACACGTTTCTGGATTCCCTGGAATCAGCTTTCAGAGCTTCAACGACCTATCTGACAACGGACCCGGCCAGCCTGTAACCGTGGCGGGAGATGCGCTGGCGTACATCATTTTTACTTCCGGCACGACGGGGACGCCTAAAGGCGTCATGATCGAAAACGAGAGCGTATGCCAGTTTATCGAGATCATGCACCAGCGATTCGCACTACGCTCCGATGATCGTGTGGCGGAAGCTTCGGAGCTGACTTTCGATGCCTCGGTCTTCGATATGTTTATGGCGTGGAGCTCAGGCGCATCTCTCTACGTGGTGCCAGCCGCTCAGCTTATGGCTCCAGCCAAGTTCATCCGCGATCACGAATTGACACTCTGGTTTTCAGTGCCTTCGACCGCCTCGTTTATGGGGCGCATGAAGATGCTAACGCCGGGCGCATTTCCGTCGTTGCGAATTTCCATTTTCGCCGGAGAGGCCCTGGCAGTTAGTACCGCTCAGGCATGGCAGATTGCCGCTCCCAACAGCATCGTGGAGAATTTTTACGGACCAACAGAACTCACAGTCGATTGCATTGCACAGACCCTCGAAGATCCTCCCTACGTGACAAGGAATCGCGGAACACTGGCCATTGGAACGGTCTTTCCAGGGGTTCGTGCCGGCATTGTGGATGCGGACCTCAAGTTCCTGCCGCCAGAGCAGGAAGGCGAACTGGTGGTGTCGACACGACAAGCTGCGCGGGGATATTTCGAGGATCCCGAACTTACGGCCTCACGCTTTCCCACACTGGAAGGGGAGAGATGGTATCGCACCGGAGACCTCGCTTATGAGGATTCTTCCGGGACGTTTCACCACCTGGGTCGAATTGACAATCAGGTCAAAATACTCGGCAACCGGGTAGAACTCGAGGAAGTCGAAGCTCACTTGCGGGAGATTCTGGGCACAGACATGGTGGCGGCAGTGGCGTGGCCTCTGGTTGACAGCCGCGCGACAGGCATCGTTGCCTTCCATTGTGCGCCCGGAGTGACTCGCGACGCGGCCCGCGAGGAGATGAAAAAGCGTGTGCACGATTATATGGTTCCGCAACGGATCCATTATCTTGACGCTCTGCCGTTGGGCGCGACGGGCAAGATCGATCGAAAAGCGCTGGTCCGCATGCTGAATGAAGCCAAGCTGTGATTGGCTTGCTGAACTGATCGATCCCATCGTGTCCGGGCGTCACGCCAATCTTGCGTTCAGCAACTCTTGCGTCGCCACTCCCCATCCGCCGTCCTCGGAAGCATATCCACGAGGACTATCTCGGCGGGCGCCAACTCCTTCGGCAGGTTCTGGCTGCAATGCGCGAGCAGTTGTTTGATTAATTCATTACGAAACTTAAGTTGTCCAGGAGCATTTGCCAGATGTGCGAACTCCGAGGCGTCCGGCTTTGGCCAATGGATTGCCGGTAGAGTTAATCCGCACAACGATTCGCTGGGGATAAAGAACGCATCGTAACTTCCATCGTGCTGGCATGCCGCCCAACTAAGGAAGACGGCGAATCCCAGGTCCTCAGTCTCCAGGTCGAAAAAGGACTGAGGGTGGATCCCTTGCTGCGCACTCTGTTCGGCACGGTGGCGTAGTTCCACGGCGCTATAGCCGGCATCCGCAGAATCCAGAATCGCCATGGCAGCGAGATCCTTTTCCAAACGGGCATTCCGAATGCCCTTGATGCCGATGCGCTGGTTTGGATGCTGCCGCAACAACGAGCGAATGTTGTCCACTGTCCACTTACGCTCGGTCCAGTCCAGAAAGTCATCATGGAATTCAGCCGCATCCTCGTGGCCGACATGAAGAATCGCTTCATATCGAAAGCGCGTCATTTCGTTGTCGGCACGGCCACGAAGTGGTCGTATATCCACTCTCGATATCCTTGGGATGCTACAACGCAAGGCGAGAAAATATGCCGGGGAGATGACCAATTCCGGTTCTCTCTCCACGCGACGGCGAATTCGATCACGCAGTTCTCCAGCGCTCAACTCATCCGCTGCTTGAAACAGTTCCACCGAAGACGCAAAGGCTTGCAGCAACGGTAGGCTCCTCACATCGCCGACGTAAACATGCCCTCCTGGTCTCACGATGTTGACCGCCTTTTCCAGCACTTTCGTCAGGTAGGCAGCGTTGGGAAAAAACTGAACGACGGAACTGAGGACCACTGTGTCGAGCGAGTTCTCGTCGAATCCATCTAAATTGGCCGCTTGGCTCTCCACCACTTCAACTCGCTCCGCTACCACGGGAACCGTCCGCAGTTGTTGCCTCAGCCGTTCCAGCACGGCCGGAGATTGATCCACGGCCACGTACCGGTCACAGTGGGGCGCGACCCGCATGACCAACATGCCGGTTCCGCAGCCAATCTCGCACAAGGACTTTGGACTCAGGCGGAGAATATCGCCCACGGTATTCTCGACCCACTCGTGCATCTCGTCGTCTGCAATTGCACCCCGCGTGTAGCTGCTATTCCAGCCCATGGTGTTGAATCCGACCGGTGTAGAGGTGGCATCTTTCGAAAACTGGCTCAAGTCGAAGATCTTCCGCCATTTGCTGACGAGAGTCGAGCCTGCGGTCCCGCGGCCCAGAACATCGTCTACGAATCCATCGTCCGGCACGACGAAGGCTGCCAGATGATCGCTTTCATCAAAGACCGCCGAGGCCTCTCGCACACCGGGGTGCGCACGCAACGCATTCTCGACGGCAGCTCGTCGCTGAGCTCGCTGCACCTCATCGCTTGAGTTTGCATGGCTGGAGTTGTTTGTCAGGGCGCACATCCAGGTTTCCGCTAGTTTCGTCAGGACTTTGCGACGGACTGGGTCAGAGCGTAAATCGCGTCGATGCTGTCGATCCGCTCTTTGTCAAAGCCGATCTGCGCAAAATCAATTCCGAAATTCTCTTCCAGGAACACGACGATTTCGACTGCATCGATCGACTGCAAACGTCCGCTGAACAACAATGAATCGCTGTCCGCAAGTGCGCCTTTGTCGCCGCTGTTGGCCAGCAGACCCTGCACAAATTCGCGTATCTCGGCTCTTCCTTTCATGGCGCTCCTAGAAATGAATGAAGAACAAACCGGCCAGATATCTCAGATGCTCTACAAGCGGATACATTCGTTCGTCGGAATCAAATACATTCAGGATACAGTAAAAAAATCCCACACCAACCGCGGGCAACAAGTGTGTGCGAACAAATCCGGCAGGCTTTGGACCGCGCTTGCGCAGCTGAGAAACACACAGTCCTGCGGCGAGGAACGCATTGTAGAAAAACAGCACCTGATAACTGGCGATCGCCTTCCAGAGTCCGCCGTCGCGAACGATCTGCCAGTCCCGCATGAGATGGTAAAGCGAGTTGCCAAAGAATGCGGCGGCAAAGGTGGCAAAAATCATGCGGATCCGTTTATGCCGTTTCCAATAGCGAAGGAATGCCGGGTAGAAGAAGAAATCGACGAGCAATTCCTTGAAGTAGTAATAGAAGCGGTTGAAGAACTCCATGATCGTTGTTGCAGACAGAGGCCGATAGGTGTTGCGCAATGCGTTGAATCCGGCCATACGGCAAACGGCAATGATTCTGTGGCCAAAGATGGAGAAGGCGAAGATGAGCTCAAAGTACGCCAGGATCTGGCAGGCCCAGCGCAGATGCCAGGCTACCGGTATGCCCTGCACACTCATGGTCAATGCCTGATCCGGCATTGGAATGCGCAAATATCCGTGAAAGAATCGGTACCACAATCCCTGGAGCACGGCGAGCAGAATGGCCCAGGCCAGCAACTTGAGACCCTTCAACTGGAAAATCGCGAGTTGCTCCGGATTCTTTGCTTCGATGCGGCGAAGGTATGCGGCGCCCTTGGGAAAGGGCGTGTTCGTGGAACCCCAAAGCGGGCGAAGAGCGGCCAATTCCAGAGTCAATTCCTCGGCCGGTTTCGAATTGCGGTCCGACAGAGCATAAGCGATGAACCAGAGGTAACTGGCCAATGCGCCGACGAGGCCCCATAAAATCAAGTGCGGCCACGAGCGCAGCGTAGCAACGCGCGCCAATACGATGAGCGCGGTAAAGCCAATAAGAAGAGACGCGACCGGTCGTTGTCCAAACCGCGATTGAGGCCAGCGCATCGCGCACCAATACAGGAATATCCCCAACGCGATTACGGCCAGAGTGAGCCCAAGCGCCAGGAGATCATTTGCGGTTTGCATCACGACGATCGCGATTGGACTGATGGCCAGTACGAATCGGCGGTACTCCTGCAGAAAGGTAATGAGTGCGAGTGGCAGAATCAGTGTCAATACGGAGGGCAGATCCGGGAGAAAATAACGCAAACCCAAACCGAACACGGCAAGCAAAACGATTTTGCCAAGCGAGGTTTGGGCAAAGGAAACCACCACCGGAAAGGTTTCGATGCGCGGAATCAGGCGGAACTCGGCCAGGCGGTTTGCCTTCGTACTAGAGGGTCCCGATGGGGTGACCATTGAGATCATTGTCTGAGAATCGACGTATTGAGGACAACACAATTCACTCGCGAAAAGCACCATCGAGCACTCCGTTAGCAAACACCTCACGGCTGTGATCTCAGGCGGTTATTCTGTTCCAAGGGAGAGATGCATGCGGAGTTTCTCTTGTCTTTCAGCCATTCTTCTGCTGGAAACCATTGCTTCAGGCCAGGCGATTCATGGACGCGGCGGAATCACGCTGCCGCCTCCGCCTGCGGTCGAAGCCGTTCCGGTCACGGACGATTATTTCGGGACAAAGATTGTTGACAATTACCGCTGGCTGGAAAATGCCAACAGCCCCGAGACGAAGGCTTTCATCGATGCCGAAAATGCCTACACCCAGCGTTACATGGAGCAAGCACGCATCCGCCCGCAGATCGCCGACGATATAGACGCCCTGGAACACGTGAGCACTTTTAAGGTGCCCATCCAGCGCGGGAACGATCTATTTTTCGAGAAGATGCTGGCCGGCGAGGACCAGGCATCCATCTATGTGCGCCACGGCTGGACGGAGAAAGACAAGCGGCTTATCGATCCGGCGCAGCTCAGCCGCGATCCCAACACCTCAGTCGACCTGGAAGACGTGTCTCGCGATGGAACGCTGGTGGCTTACGACGTGCGCCAGGGCGGCGCGGATGAAAGCACGGTGCGGATCTTCGACGCGAAGACGGGTAAGACACTCGAGGACGAGCTGCCGAGCGGAGTTTACTTGAGCGTTGCTTTCACGCCTAACGGGAAAGGTCTCTATTACTCGCGCATGGACCAGAAGGGAACGCTGGTCTACGAGCACGAATTGGGAGCAAGGGTCTCGCACGACACGCTGGTGTTCGGGCGGGAGTTTCGCGGCGAGGCATTGGGACCGAGCGACCTGATGGAGGCCGGCCTGTCGGACGACTACCGATATCTGGTGATCCAAATCGAGCGCGGCGTGCCGGCCAGGCGCGTGGACATTGTTTACCGCGACCTGACCAAGCCCGGCTCCTACTTCGAAATTCTGATCTGGGGCGTGGATTCGCGGTTCTCCGCCGACTACGTGAAGGGCGCATGGTACGTGAGCACGGACTACAAATCGCCCAACTGGAGGATTCTGAAGGCCGACCCCGGCGTGATGCCCGATGCGTGGACGACGGTCGTGCCGGAAGGCACCGATACGATCGAAGGCTTCAACATCGTGGGCGACAGGATCTATGTCAACCGCCTTCACGATGTGAAGACGGAAACCGGCGTCTACACGCTGGATGGCAAACCCGCCGGCAGCGTTGCATACGACGGCATTGGGTTGGTGTCCACCCTGGCCGGACATACCACCGATCGATACGGATTCTATAGCTTTGAATCGATCATCGCGCCGCCCACGATTTACCGTCTAGACACGTTGACCAGCAAGCGAGAGGTCTTTGCGCAACCCAAGGTGCCCTTCGATTCCAGCCAGTATGACCTGAAGCAGGTGTTCTTTACTTCGAAAGACGGCACAAAGGTGCCGATGTTTATCGCCGGGAAAAAGGGATTGAAGCAGGACGGCACGGAACGGCTGCTGATGACCGCCTACGGCGGATTCAACATAAGCATGTTGCCTGAATGGAGACCAATGTACGCCTGGTGGCTGCAGGAGGGCGGCTGGTTCGCGCTGCCCGACTTGCGCGGTGGCGGCGAGTACGGCGAGCGTTGGCACGAACAGGGAATGTTCGAGAAGAAACAGAACGTGTTCGACGATTTCTATGCCGCGGCCGAGTACGTGATCGCCAATAAGTACACTTCGGCCGAACATTTTGCCATTTATGGCGGATCGAATGGCGGGCTGCTGATGGGCGCGGCGATCACGCAAAGGCCGGAACTGTTTTCCGCGGTGGATTGCGCCTATCCGCTGTTGGACATGCTGCGCTACCAAGAGTTCGAGCAGGGCGCGCACTGGATGACTGAGTACGGATCAGCGGACAACGAGAATCAGTTTGCATATCTGCTCAAGTACTCGCCCTACCAGAACGTAAAAAAGGGCATGGCCTACCCGGCAGTGCTTTTCTTTACCGGAGCGAGCGACACGCGGGTGGATCCAATGCACGCGCGGAAAATGACGGCGCTGTTGCAGGCGGACTCATCCAGCGGGCGGCCGGTGCTGCTGCACTATAGCGTGTCTGGCGGCCACTCCGCGGGCGTTGGCGTGGAACAGAAGATTCTGGATGCCACCGACCAACTGACCTTCCTATGGACGGAAACGGGACAGCCTTCCTCTCTGAAGTAACCATTTCAAGGGGTGGAAACAACAAGCGGTCACACGCCGGAATTGGCCGCACGTAACCTCATGTCACCGGGTGCTGCTCCGATAAGTAAAGTACGGAATCAGAATGGATGCCAGAGGCGCGTCCGCAGCGGCTCGGCCCTCGGAGATGAACCGCGGGCGAATCGGAGCGTACTGCCGCAGGCGGCATCAGCAACGCTAAAAACGCAATCCGCAGAGTGCCGCGGGCCGGCAAGGTTGTTGGCGACGGCACAGCGGGCCCGGAGCAGGAATGCTGCAGGCAGAGTTTCAGACCGGCAGGATCGATTGGCAGGAAGAGGACGCGCGGCTGTCCGCGCTGGCTTCAACGGGAATCCTGGACACGGAGCCGGAGCCAAGCTTTGACGCCATCACCCGCCTGACCGCCGAGTACTTTAAAGCCGACACGGTGCTGCTGGGCTTTGCCGACGAGAGCCGCGTGTGGATCAAGTCGTACTGGGGCGAATCAGTGCGCGAGCTTCCGCGCGAGCGGAGCGTTTTTGAAATGGTGCTGGCCGACGACGGGCCGGTCGTGGTGCCCGACGTGTCGAAGCACCCAAACTTTGCCGGCGTCAGGCTCACGATTCGGCGGCTTGAAGTCGCTTCGTTTGCGAGCGCGCCCATCCGTTCGAGCAACGGCAAAATTCTGGGTGCGCTGACGGTCTTTGGGTGCCAGCCTCGACGGGGAATGGCAGTGGTGGAGCTGCGCATGCTAGAGAGCCTGGCCGATATTGTTGCCAGCCATCTGGAGCTGCGCAGGATGCGCATGACCTTAAGCAGATGCCGCCAGCGGAATACACGCGCCCACAAACCGGTGGCCGGGATCTGGCCGAGCAAGTCGGACCTGCGGCAGGCGCTGGACAAGCGGGAGTTTGTGCTCTTTTACCAGCCGGAGGTCGAACTCTCAACACGCAGGATCGTAGGGCTGGAGGCGCTGATCCGCTGGAAGCATCCGGAGCGTGGATTGATTCCGCCGATGGATTTCATTCCGCTTGCCGAGGAAAGCGGGCTGATCCTGTCCATTGGCGACTGGGGACTTTCGGAAGCCTGCGGCCAGATTCAGAGGTGGTGCCGCGAGGATCCAGATCAGGGGGCGCCGCGCGTCTGCGTGAACCTTTCCGCTCGCCAATTCGCGCGCGAAGGGCTGGCCGACCATGTGGAGGCGCTGCTGCGCCAGTCCGGAGTTTCAAGCCGGCTACTTGGACTGGAGATGACCGAGTCCAGCCTCGTCTCGGACAATGGCACGCCACTGGAGGTGCTGAGCAGCTTGCGGCGGCTCGGGGTATCGCTGCTGATGGACGATTTCGGAACCGGGTATAGCTCGCTGCATCACCTGCACTCGTTGCCCTTCGACGTTCTCAAGATCGATCGCTCGTTTGTTACGCGCATGACGGAAGGAAGCGATCAGCCGCTGCAGATTGTGCGCACGATTGTGGAATTGGCGCGCGTGCTGGGGATGGATGTGGTGGCGGAGGGAATCGAGACGCCGGAACAGTACGCGCTGCTGCGGCAGTTGGGCTGCCGATTCGGACAAGGCTTTCTCTTCTCCCGTCCAGTGGCGGCCGAAATCATCAGTCAGATGCTGCGGCTGCCCGGACGCGTTCTGCCCGAGCCCCCGGAATCGGCAACGGGGTCCGACCAAGGGCGCGATTGAGGCGCACCGGCAGGAACATTCCGAAATGGGAATAGCGCATGACCTCTCCTGATTCGGGAACAGAATAAGTCTTCAATCGGAGTTTTCTGAGAGCTGCCCGCGCACGACAGCGTATGCTCCGTTGCATGCAGCCACCGGCGCAGAGTCAGACCTCGCCCGCTTCCGCAACCTTTGCAGGGCTGCTGGCCACGCTTGCATCGCCCTCACGCGAAGAGGCGGATCCGGCTACGGGATGGGACGAGAGCGATCTGGGCGAAGATGTGGCCACGCTCAGCTACGAGCGCGCCTTGCACGCCCACGCCCGGTACAGGCCGGCGGACTCTAGTGATTGGCCGATCACGCAGCCGCGGCGGACAGAGCCTGCCGATGCGCAAGAAGCGGCAACTCGGCCGGCAGGTGATTCGCCGCAAAGCGCGAGTGACCGCGATCTGCGAACTGTGAGCGTGACGATTCGCTTGAGCAAGGGGGAGTGCGCGCGGCTGCACAAACGCGCTGCGGAGGCGGGAGTGACGGTTTCGGCGTATATGCGCTCCTGCACGTTTGAGGCCGAGGCATTGCGCGCGCAGGTGAAAGCGGCTCTGGCTGAGTTAAGATCTGCTGAAGCAAAAGAGAATCCGGCCGCACCCGCGAAGGAACGGCGGTCCTGGTTTGGGTGGTTGGCGCGATTGATTCCGAACAGGCGTTTGGCAGGACACGCGCCTTAGGCCGGGATGCCTTGACAGATCTTCCCGTCAACAGCGGACGATCATTCCACTTCAAGCACCAGGCACTTGAGATATTCCGTCTCGGGCAGGTTGAGCACGACGGGATGGTCGGGAGCCGCGCCGCGGCGCTCGAGAAGCCGCACGCGCCGCGATGCGTCAGCGGCGGCAGCGGCGACTGCGCCCTCAAGATCGGCCCAGGCCACATGATGTGAGCACGAGCAGGTGATGAGCAGGCCGCCGGAACGCAGCATCTTCAGCGCGCGCAGATTCAGTTCCTTGTAGCCGCGCAGCGCGCCTTCAACGGCGCGCTTCGTCTTGGCGAAGGCCGGCGGATCGAGGACGATAACGTCGAAGCGTTCGCCTGCCTGCGACCAGTCGCGGAGAATCTGGAAAGCGTCGGCCTCGATCCAGTCGACTTCTGCGGAGAGTCGCGAGCGGTTAGCCTGGAGGTTGCGCTCCGCTACTTCGAGCGAGGCGCGTGAAACGTCGATGCCCGTCACCTGGCGGCAGACCTGGGCGAAATGCAGGGCAAATCCTCCCTGGTAGCAGCAGACGTCGAGCGCGCTGCCGCCTGATCTAGATCTTGAGGCGCCAAGGCGCTGCGCCCAGTCGCGCGCCGCGGCGTAGTTGGAGCGCTGGTCAAGAAACGCGCCGGTCTTCTGGCCGGCGTTAGCGTCGTAATGAAAGGCGAGGCCGTTGAGGTGGAACTCCGTGGCGGCCACGGGCTTTTGGGGATCGGCGAGCCAGAGCGGATCGAGGCTGGGCGCGGGCAGACCCTCCAACTCGCGAATGCGCGGATCGGGGCGCTCGAAAATGGCTGCGGGCGCAAGCTCATCGCGCAGGACACGAACGCAGGTGTCGCGCACTTCTGCGGTGAGCAGGCCTTTGGTTAAGAGTTGAAGCACGACGAGCTCGCCGTACTTGTCGGCGATGAGGCCGGGCAGCTCGTCGGCCTCGCTGAAGCATAGGCGGCAGGCGTCGTTGGCGCTGTCGAGCAGCGGCTTGCGGCGGGCGATGGCCGCGCGCAGGCGCGACGCGAGCAGTTCGAGCCACGCGGGTTCGTCAAGGGCGTCGCGCGAGATGAGGCGCAATGCGATTTGCGACGATGGACTGTAGAGCGCCGTTCCAAGCAGCAGGCCGCGGCTGTCGGCGACAGGCAGGAGCGTTTCTTCTGGTTTTGGGAGAGTGATTGCGGCAACATCGGACGCGTAGACCCAAAGATGGCCAGCCCGGAGACGATCCGCGGCGCGGCGGTTGATCGTGGCGCCGAACGGCGCGGACTGAGTTTGACCGCCGACATCCCGCTGCGGCACGGGTTGGCGTTGCCCGACTGAGGTTTTCTGCGAAGCGGGGTGGGACCGGGAAGGCGCCCCATTGCCTTGCGGCGGACGCACGGCGGGTACGGAACCGCGCTTGCCCGGCGTTACGGCCCTATCGGACCCTTTTGCGCCGCGCACCTTTGGCTTTGCACTAGCCTTCGAATTGTCTGGCTTCGCCATCGGCTCCCTTTCCCAGTATCAGGCCTGAGATTGGGAGCCTAACGGTGCGTCTGCTATTTGGCCTGCAACGATTGCAGGTAACGGCTCAGATTGCTGATCCTGAGAACCTGCACGTTCGCCTCGGCATTGGTTTTGTCCATGCCGCTCAGAACAGGTCCCCAGACCGGCATATCGGCTGTGCCATGCAATGGATTAGCCGCGCCAAACTGCAGCACTGCCATGACGTGCGTTGAGGGAAACCTCCCTCCGTTGTTCTTGCTCAGGAGAGCGAGGTCCGCAGGTTGCTTCTTCA
>JBEKAJ010000063.1:0-14420 GCA_050018295.1 Occallatibacter sp.
TGCGAGCTCCAGTGCCGCATCGTCCGGATGAGTAGCCCTTGGCTGCAACGAGCGCTCAAAGCGCGCCCGCTGGAAAGTCGCCATGTAGGCGCGCGCAGTCGTTGGCCACGTTGTTCCACGCGAGTGCAGATACGCTCGCTTGCGCATTGCATGGCGCTCCGCGTCGTTCTCCAGCAATGCGACAACCGAATCTGCAATAGCATCCGGATTGTCAAATGGGACAATCACACCTCTTTTGTCCGCGAGCAGTTCCTTGGCGTGCAGGTAGGGCGTGGAGATAATTGCCTTGCCGGCTCCGAGCGCAATCGCCAATGTGCCGGAGACAATCTGCGCCTCCTGCCGGTAGGGAGTGATGTAAATATCCGCCGCGCCCACGTGCTCAACAAGTTCTTCAGTGCTTACGAAGCGGTTGTTCAGAATCAAATGGGAAGAAACGCCAAGCTCGGCGGCCAGCGCCTGCAATTCTTCGCGGTAGCGCTCGCCATCGCGCCGCCGGATATGAGGATGCGTTACTCCGGAGACAATATACACCACGTTCGGATGCCGCGCCAGAATCGCCGGCAGTGCGCGAATGACGTTCTCAATTCCCTTGTTTGGGGATAGCAAGCCGAAAGTAAGCAAAACGGACTTGCCTTCGGTGCCGAACTTGTCCTTGAAGTAGTTGGGGTCCATGAAGGGCATATCGGGCACGCCGTGCGGGATCACATCGATCTTTCCGCCGGGAACCGAATACACTTCGCGCAACAATTGGGCCGCAAGCTCGCTCATCACAATCAGGCGATCGGAGAGTTGAGCGATCTCTTCGAGCACGATCCGTTGATTTAAGTCCGGCTCGCGCAGAACGGTGTGCAGCGTAGTGACCAGCGGCATTTTCAATCGGCGCAGCATGGCCAAAATGTAGCGGCCGGCGGCGCCGCCGTAGATGCCGTATTCATGTTGCAGGCAGACGAGATCGTTGCTATTGAAGTTCAGGAAATCGGCGGCCCGCTCATAGGAGGCGATGTCCTCCTGAGTCAGTTCCAGGCGCACTTGTTCCGGATAGTCGTAGCTCGAATCGGGATCGTTGACAGGAATGGCAAACAGGCGTCCTTCTCCGTATTCGCCTGCGAGCGCGTTGCACAGGTCGGTCGTGAACGTGGCAATGCCGCACTCTCGCGGCAGGTAATTCCCGACAAAAGCGATGCGGGTGGGCAATGGCAGGCGGCTGGCTTTCAACGCGACTGGCAAAGAAGCTGATGCGCCGTTTCTTCCAGCCTGTGTCTCGGAATTCATGATCTCGGGGAAAGTCATCCTAACCTCTATTCAATCGTGATTCGATCCGCGCTTGAAATACGCTGCACGATTTCAGCGCGGACGCCAACCAGATGGTTCAGTGCTTCGACCTCATACTCTGGGCCGCTCGGTTTATCGAACGGGCACCGCCAGTTGATGCCATTCTCCCGCAATTTCCAGCCACGTGTATTGCTGGATCTGGCGCGGTTGCAAGGTGACACTGGCGACGTAAAAGCCCGGATACTTCGTGGCCTGAGCGTCAATAAGCTCGGCGGCATTGAATCGCCTCTCCACTCCCTTCAGGGCGAGGGCCAATGCTCGCTTCGCCGCACCTTTCTCCGTCAGCCCCAGGCCTTTTCGCTTGCGCGGGCGGTCCACCCACAGGAAGTGCCAGCCCTTTTGGCGAATCATCGTGTCGAAAACCGCTGCCGGGATCTCTTCTACGCGCGTCCAGTTTTCGCCAGCCGGCTCCGTGAGCGGATCCAGAGGTTCGGGAAGAGCGCAGTCCTTGCGCAGGAAAACGGAATGCGGCTTCACGGTCGCGCGCTTTTCGATACTGTGGGCGTCTCAGGGCGGAAGGAACCGGGCAAGTGATCGCCTGGCGCGGCCGCTGCGTCAGGGGCCGAATGTTCCGCAACGAAATCCTCAGCAAAACTCGATGCTGTCACATTCGTTGCGTCCGGTTCGGCCTCGGAAAAGCCGGTTGCATCGGGCTGGCTTTCAGGCTGCTGCAGATGGACTTTCGTGCGGAAGCGCGGAGACAGGTGGTTCTTCACATCGCTTTGCTTGATGAGGCTCATGGCGGCTCCAGTCGTCCTGTTGCGTGCCTGAAAGATGCTCGTCTGGAGCGAAGCCTGGAATGCCGAAGGCGAGAAGGGGAAAACGGGCTGCTAACCTAAGCATACGCCCAGAAGAGTATGCGTGCCGTGAGTTGCTTTTCATCGTGGTCAAAAGTGCACACATGGAAGCAGCGTAAGGAGTTCGCGCGCGGGGACGCCTCGGAGCCGCTGCGTGGATTGCGGTCAAATCGGCGCCTCGCTTTTTAGAGGTTCCCGTGCAACATTGCGCCTCGAGTCTGTAACCGGCGGCTCCCTATGGTGCGGTGCGATTGCCCCGGTTTGAATGGCGGGACGACGCTTTTACCCCCTGCTTGACTCGGTCGTCCGATATGCCTCGCGGCCAGCCTCGACCGCTTCGGCTAACCGGTTCGATTGGTCGCCCACGAAGCTCCGGCCACGCTCCACATACTCACCTACCTGCCCCTTGCCCTTGTCCACCAGCGTGCCCATATGTTCGGCGACCTGCTTTGCATGAGTGCGCAAGTGCTCCGTTCCCTCGCGAGCACCCCGAGCAATGTCCTCTCTGGTTTCGCGACCACTCTTCGGGGCATAAAGAACCCCCACCAGTGCGCCGATGCCGAGTCCTGCCAGCAACCACACCAGACCCTGTCCCTTGCTATCCTCAGCCATGATGAAGCATCTCCTTTCGCTCAGTTCCTTTAAAACCCAGATTCGCTAGATTCCACGACTGAATCCTAGATCACCAAATGCCGAGACTCCTGCACCGAGGGTCATCCACCTCAATCTCCACCCTCCTGCACCGGGGGTCGTCCATCTCGATGGCTACGCGCTTGAGCATTACGCCCTGGAGCAGGCCCTTGCACCGGGGGTCTTCCATCTCAATGACCACGCCCCTGAGCATGCCCTTGCACCGAGGATCCTCTATCGCAATCGCCGCGATCCTGCACCGGGGATCTTCCATCTCAATCACCACACCATCAGGCAGGTTCTTGCGCCCGATCGCCTTGCCAGCGGGCTGAAGTCAGGTTGGCGCGATCTGCGTGACGCGGACTGTCCAATATTGACCGATGAGGCAGACTTTGTGCGCCGGGGGAAATAGGCGGCTTCTCGGAGTTGTGCTCGGGCAATTGATCGAGCAGGACCACATTGAGCAGCGACTTGTGTACCTGGATGCGGCCGTCGTAGTCGATGAAGCCGAGCTTGCGAAAGCGGTTCATGAAGAAGCTGACGCGGGATCGTGTGGTGCCAATCATCTCCGCCAGGGCTTCCTGCGTAACGGGGGGAATGAAGGTTTCGGATTCCCCCGGCTTGCCAAACTCCGCCATCAACAGGAGAATTCGCGCCAGGCGTTTTTCGCTGGAGTTGAACAGCTGATCGACAAGATCGGCCTGGGTGCGCATGCTGCGGGTCAGCAGGAATTTGAGAAATATCTCAGCGAATGCAGGTTCGTCATGCATCACGCGGATCATCTCATCCCGTCCAATCTTGAGCGCCATGCAGGCGGTAATGGCGGTGGCCGAGGACAATCGCAGCCCAGGCACCGCCGCGAGAGACTCCTCTCCGACAAAGTCCCTGGCGGAGAGGAGCGTGATAATAGCCTCTTTGCCGTTGTGCGCAACGACGCTAAGTCTTGCCCGGCCGCTCTGAAGATAAAAGACGGAGTCTGCCGGATCTCCCTGGGCAAAAAAGGTCTGGTCCTTCTTCACGTCGACGATTCTTCGGCCAAGGCCGGCGTGCGCAAGAAAAGCGGCAGGGTCGAATGGGTAGTTGTCCTTATTGGTCATCAGCATGGAGCCTCCTTTGGGGCGGCCCGGAAACGCGTTGCAGACTTCGATAGGCGGATCAAAGGCCAAGGAGGAAGTGCTTCAGACTGGGAGAGCAGTGCATCCCGCGCAGCCTTGCCAGCAACGCAGGCCCGAGTCGCTAACCTGGGTAGAGGCCACAACTTTCGGGGCGGATTTCCCGCACTTGAGGCCTACTACACCAATGCCCTGATCAGCTTCGCCCTCGATCACAGGCATAGTATGTTCCCTTTTGCTCACTTTTGGGAAATTTCGCGGGACCCGATTGGGGTCACCCGTTGAAAAATCGCCTACAACCGGTCTCATAGATGCCTCGGCTGCATAATGAGCGCGTATGGGACCCAACAACAAGGGGGGTCCCGTGATTCCGGCGAGTTGACAGAGATGGTTTATGAGACCGGTTCTGGTAACTCGTTGAGGTCTGGTCAGTAACGAAAAGCCGGCAAGCGTCCCGCGATCAACTGGGCGAGTGAGGGGCAGGAAGGCGAGAACGGAAAACGGGCTGCCAACCCAGGCGGACGCCTATCTGGGCCTGCGCGCCGGGGTGCTTGCCCAGCCCAGCCGCGCGAGATTGAACGAGTATCCGCCCAACGGGGAAATGATCACCAAAGCTGGGAAAAGAATTTTGGCCGTGTTTTCAGCGGCTTACGTGGAAAGTGGGTAGGGAGGGGCTTGCGGCGTCGAAGAAGATGGGGTCGGCGGGGATCCTTTCTGGCGACATGGGCGTTTTTCGGTACGAATCTCATCGCGGCTACCTGAAGTGAGCTGAACGAGTAAATTATTTGCTCCGTCGACTGAGCTTCGACCCCATAGATGCCTGCAGACGCCGCGCCGCCTAATGAGATCAATCCGGCGGCCTGAGGGGTGTTGTCAGGGACAAAGATACTGGTAGCACTCCTGCCTATGATGCGCCCAGGAGGTCGATCTGAAGTTGGCCTGGTGCGAGTGCCCTTTGCGGGGTGATCTCGAGAAAGGCATGGAATGCCGGATTCACCCTGAAGCGCGCGGGCCTACCTGCTTCCTCCGAGAGGTTGCGCGCCATTACTCTCGTTTTCATCAGGTTTTCTTCGTCGTATATGAAATCGAAGCGGCCAGGGGAGGTTTCAGGTCCAAGGAAGGTGAGCTCAGTCAGCAGATCCACGACTTCAGCGACTCTGGTCTCGCCCACCCCTGCTCTTCTCATTGCGATCTTGATACGTTCGACGTCGACGATCTCCGGCCCTCCCGCGAACTCCAGGAGGCGGTCATCAAACCCGTCGATCCTCGGCGCTGCCTCAGAGAGGAGCGAATTGAGCGCAAAATGCGAATACTGCTGCTGGGCCGACACGATGTCCGCTTCTTCAATGCGTCCGTGGCCCCGGTTCACTGCAAACTCTAGCGATGCCTTCACCAAGAAAATCAAATCCCTCGGTCTTGGAAGCGCCGAGAAGGCTAAATAATCGCGTATAGGGATGTCTCGAACTGACGCCGGGAAGTATCTACTCCAGACGCCCTCAGGTTTGGGCACGTCCGCTCCGGATTTCATAAAGCGCTCCTCGACCACTCTCCTTAGTAGCTCGGGGTCCTGCCAGCTAATCCGGCGGATTGGCAGCTTGTCGCGTTCCCGTGCGTACCCGATCATCGCGGCATAAATATCGCTGCGTAGAAATAGCGTTAGGGAGAGGTTGACGGTGCCCCGCTTCTCTCTACCGAACTCGACGGCTACTCGCGTGCTGACGCTTAGTAGTCCATAGAGCAATTCGCTAAGCAGTTCGAGGTCCGTTTGGTGATCCCACGACTTGTCGAGATTGTCGACCAGTATCGCTACTTTCGCCTTGGCGTGGAGCGCGTTACCGAGCAGGGCGCGCAGGCGGGCCAGCATCTCGCTGTGTAGCCTTTCGCTTATCGACGCTCTGCGCGCTTCTGAGGTACCCTCGGTCAGCATGTTGCCGAGGCGACGGACTGCGGCCTCTAGTCGCAGCGAAAACTCAGGCGTGATTAGAGATTGGTGCTGTTCAACGAATTCGCATAGTTCGGCCTCCGCCTCGGTCTTTACGTAATACACGGGTTTGCCGAGAACCTCTTCGTACACAGTCTTGGCCAGTTCTGTAAACAGCAGGAACTTCCAAAAGCTCTCGATCAGATACCCCTTGTCTGCGACGGCGAGCTGCTGAGCGAGCATTGCCAATAGGCCCTCTAGCTCGTAGTCCACGGGTTTCACGATGCAAATATGGTTCCGGGGGTCTGCGCGGAGCTCCTCTGAGAGCTTGAACAAGGACGCAGTCTTTCCCGTGCCCTTTTTTCCTACGAAGATCGAGTGTTTAGACCGCAGCGCCTCGTTATATGCGGCGGTTGGCACGAAGTAGTCGGGGACCTCCTCGGACTCAAATTCGGCGATCGGATCGCCAATAGCGATGCTGCGAAGCTCGCCGCGGGCGCGCTCCTCTAGTTCGTATTGTCGGGCGTCCTTCTTCCTATTCTCGTAGGCTTCGATAATTGGGAGAAGCCAGGCGTTATAAAATGCCTCTGCTTGGGCGGCGGTTTTGTGTTGATGCAGCAAATCCCTGTAGTCAATCGGAGGTAAATAGGGGTCGTGCGCGAGCATCAAGAGCGGCTTCCCGAGCCCGTAAGCAAGGCCTGCAACGAGAGCGTGTTTTGCGTTCTGCAATTCCCAGCTCTTGTAGTCCGTCGAGAGAAAATGACAGGTCACCGCGAACGCCGAACTGACGTGTTGAACGTACCAGGAGAAAGGCTGTGTTTGGACCTCCTTGGGATCATCGATGACCGACGGGATCGGGCCTGCCGCTACCCGTCGCGCTATGCGAACCGCCGCCTCGGTGTCGACGCTCGACTTCAGGTGCAATAGCGTTGGCCTGCGCGACTCCCGCGACTCCGCAGGGCCGAGCAGATCCGAGAGGATTGTCTTACCCAAGCTCTCGTAAGGTTGATCCCTGTAGAACCCGCTTGCGATTTCGCGGCTGTTGCAAAACGGGGAATAGCCGACGGTCGTGAGGAGTTGGAAGCTGTTGAATTCTTGCTTGGCACGCTCTATGTTGGGGTCAAACATCAGCCAGACCCGCTTATCGAGCGCAATCGCGTAGCCGAGCTCGAAAAGGACGTTCGGATTCAGTCCAGTTACGTCCGCCATGAACAGCTGACATCTGCGGATCTGTTCACAAATCGCACCGATCACTATGCGGCCGCCGACAGAAACGCTCTTCCACCCAGTTATATCGACGCCGCCGCCACCGGAGATCTCCTCGATTGCCAGTTCGACCGGCTCGGCTCTCGATGCAGGTTCCGATGAATACGCGACGAAACATTGAACTTTATCGGGCATGGCTGGCTCGGATTGTATGCCTAGTCGATCTACCCGACAACTGTCAGCAGCCGGCCCTCCAAGCAATGGGCCCTGGGCCTCTGCTCCGTAGATCTCGTGGGTCACGAGGTTATTCTCGGACGCTTGGGGACTGGGATCGGACCGGTTTCAGCATGTCGGCTTCGGTGATCGAGCCGTTGGTGCGGCGCTGACTTGTTACAAAACGACCGAGGCGCTCGTCGAGAGCCGAATATGTAATGGAAAGTCGGCTTGTGGGAAGCTTTCCTTCGGCACGCTGGTGGCGTGATGGGCAACGCCGTCCGCCCACCTTCTATTCCTACCCGCGGATGAATTATCGTTTGTGGGGTAGAGGTTTCGATGCGCGCTGCTGAACTGATTGCTCCCCTGACATTCCAGCTAACCGACATGGAAATCGATGATCCCGGACCGGGCGAAGTGCAGGTCAGGGTTGAAGCCGTGGGCGTGTGCGGGTCAGATATGCATGCCTACACAGAGGGTGCGGTGGGCGGCACTCCCAACGCGTACCCAATGCTGCTGGGGCACGAGCCGGCCGGAAGGATCGTGAAGGCGGGCGCCGGCGTGACGGGCCTCAACGCGGGCGACCGCGGTGCGCTTGAGCCCGCGCTCTATTGCTACCACTGCGAATTCTGCTTGAGCGGCCACCACAATGTGTGCGCGAACATTCGCTTCCTGAGCACGCCGAACCATCCCGGTTTTTTCCGCGAGCTTGTGAACCTGCCGGTGGCCAACTTTCTTCCCATCCCCGGTGGGATGTCGTACGGCGAAGCGGCGCTGGCTGAGCCGCTGGGGGTTGCAATCCATTCTCTGCACCTGGCGTCGATCGGACGGGATGAAACGGTTGCGGTCATCGGCGCGGGACCGATCGGGCTTTTGACGATTGCCGCGCTGCGAGCAACGCAGGCAGGACGCATTTGGGCCGTGGATCCGTTGAAGCACCGCCGCGAGCTGGCCCGCGGAATTGGTGCTGATGTGGCCCTCGAGCCGGGCGAAGCTGTGAACGAGATTCTTCGTGCGACGGGGCAGCGCGGCGTGGATTGCGCCATTGATTGTGCGGCCGGAGAAGACACCACCAGCCAGGCCGCGCAAATCGCGCGCAATGCCGGCCGCGTCGTGTTGACCGGGATTCATACAACAGCGTTTGCGCAGGTGGATGCGTCGGTCATGAGGCGCAAGGAGCTGACGCTCTTCAATGTGCGCCGATCGAACCACGAGACCCAAGAGGCGCTGGAGTTGCTGGGCTCGCACGCCGCATGGTTCGCGCCGCTGCTGACGCATTCGAGGAACATTGACCGCATCGATGAGGCCTTCGCCATCGCCAGCCAATATCGCGACGGCGTGGGGAAGATGATGGTCAGGCCGTAGGGGCTATCGATATAAGCGGACGGACGATGTTGCGGGGTTTACCAAAGTGTGGCGGCCCTCCCACTTCCCCGTTGACACACACGAAACGGCGGTTTATTGTCCCTCCTACCCTGGCTCAATTTCCCCAGGCCCACAGCCAGGGAATGTCATGGAGGCAAACCAATGACCTTCCCCCTTCCCAGGGTCCTTTGGACCTTTTCTTTCGCGCTTCTGTTCATCGCATGTTCACTTTCCAGCCCCGCATTCGCGCAAAGCAGGCCGGAACAAGCGCGTGCGATGAACCAGCAACCCTACGCAAACTCGGTGATTCTGCAAGGCGGCAATCACGTGCAGACCATGCAGCGGCTGCACGTGGTGCGGCAATACGCGCTCCAGGACCTGCGCTCGAATCCGCGTGTGATGCTGGGCGAATCACAGCTCGACTTTACGCCCATGCTGAACAATGCCCGGGCGCTGCCGAATGTCGCGATCAGGTTGCAGGCCCTGCCGCAGCACGTACAGGTGCAGGAGAATACCTCCGACGTGAATGAGGTCGACCAGGGCCTGGTGATTCACCATGTGCTCACCTACCAGATTCTTCCCGGCAAGTGCGCCGATCCCGGCGCCAAGGCCCAGCTTGCGACAGCCGGAGTGGAGTGTTTCACGCGCAGCAGCACAGCCCAGCGCGTGTCGGAGTTCAGCGTTCCAGGCAGCCCGCGCTACATTGCCGACCCCCAAAAGCGGCAGGCGGCGATCGCGGAATTCCAGCAGAAAAGCGCGGCGGCGGACGCGGATGCGAGCCAGCACATTGCTGCGCTGCGCAAGCAATTGGCCGATCCAACGCAGCGCGCGGCCATTGTGGCCAAGGTGGGCCAGGCCGAAGCGGTGCGCATGAGCTCGCTCAGCGACGACGATCTGAAGGATGAGCTTGTCAACATGGGGGTGCAGACCGTTGAAGAGACGATGTTCGTGCCGAAACTCGAGTCGTCAATCTACGCGCACCCACAGCACACGCTCAACACGACCGCCAGCCCCGCGGAGGTCGCGGCCGTGCAGCAAATCATGCGCAATGGAGTGGCAGGCGGCTCCAGCCCTGCAGGTTTTCCCAAGCTCCTGAAAATTGTTCCGGGTTCAGAACTTCATTTGTCCGGTTCCGGGCCGCCGCGCGGCGATCAAACGGCCGATCTCAATATGGGCCCGTACTACTTTCTCTCCGGCTTCACCATCGCCCACGACTACGAATGGCAATGGGGCGTGTCGATCTCCATCAACTGGTGCGTCGTCGGGTGCACCTCGACCTACGGCATCCAGCTCAATGCCGGATTCAACTACGCTTTCGGCTTGCGCTTTCCCATCCAGGCAACCCTCAAGTATGAAACCGTCGTTCACCCCAACAATTCAGCCGAAGCAAAGTTGACGCCGCAATTCGTGCCCATTGAGGGCAACGACCAGGATTTCCTCTCATCCGAACTTGATCCCAGCGAGCTGTACAACGCGCAGGAAATCGTTGCGCAGGTGGGCGCGAACGCGGGCTTCAGCGTCAACCTGCCCGTCCTGAGCACCAGCCAGAATTTTCCGACCAGCGTGGACTTTACGCAATTGCTGCCGGCGCCCTACACGGGCGGGCGATTCCAGCCGCCCGCTCCCGGATCGGGCGGTATCAATAACACTTTCACATTCAACAGCATCGATTTGCTGGGTGGTCTGCTCGATTTTGGTGTCGTCGGGGGCTCGGTCTATCCCGCGATTAAGGTGAACCTCCATTCGGATAGTTTGCAGTTCACGCTTAACGACGAGCTCGAGCATCGGTCGTCCACCATCAACTCGGGACAGACCGTATCGCTCGGCGACGCCAGCGCCCAGAATGGCGACTACAGTCACTTCGCCGTTGGCAACCCCGTCTACAACCTGGGATTCACCTTGACGCCGGGCCTTGCTCCAACTGTTTGGGTCAACGTCGCGGTCTGGTCCGATCAGTGGCAATGGCCGGTCTGGTTCCCGCAGCTTGCCATCAACCTTCCGCCGGGCGGCGTGAACTTCAGTTGCCATGCTGGAACCACTTGCGTCATGGACTTCCAGCCCGTCTACAACGCAGCCACCGGACAAGTGCAGGACATGAGCAAGGAGCGTGATGTTGCGGACCGCACGCTGACCGGAGGCGGATGCCAGCGCAACGGCGCGGAAGGGAACTACCTCTGCCCCGTGAACGGCATGCTCGGGCTGTGCCAGACGATGATGAAGAACAGCGCGGTGCTCAGTTGCGGCGCACTCATCCCAACCTCGACCGATCAGATTCTTCGCCGCGGCGGCTGCTTTGAGGAGGGCGACAGCGGAACCTACCAGTGCCCGTCGAGCATGATGGGCCTCTGCGGCCTCTACGTCAAAAACCAGGTCGTGCTTTCGTGCAAACAGAAATGAGAAAGGCAGCGAGTTAGCAAGTCAGCGCGACGGCAAGTCGGCCAAGCTTGTGGAGCGAGCGGAGTTGGCAAGAAAGGCCGCTCCCTTCGACTCCGCTTACAATTCAGGACTGCCCGCCCGCACGACTTCGGACTGTTTTGAAACACAGTGTCTGTGAGGGTCTTTCAGAGACACTGCTCCCGTAGTTCGGCAAGGCCCTCATAGCAGCGGCCGCAAGCCCTCCCAGCGAACTCTCCAATCCCGCGGAAACCCGGGGGCCGAACCGGATGGTGCACCTTTCCATCCTGCGGCCATCATGGCAGCTGCCGCAAGCCAGCCACCGTTCGAAGGCAGAAAGACCGGAATCTCGTCGTAGCCGCGCGCATAGCCCGAGACCATAAAGGGGTTTTTCGCATTTTTGCCAACCAGCAGATCGACGGCGAGCTCTGGCTCGCCAAACCGTGCGGCGCACATCGCCATCATCGGCTCTGCGGTGCCTACGAAGTTCAGCGGAGCACGCGTCGACCTGACTTTTAGCAATTCCTCGAGTGTTCGGCGCATCACCGCAAGGTCGACCCCTTTGCCGGACAAGATGCCGTACAACCACGTGGCATTGATGGATGCACCGGGCTCGTCGACCAACTCGAGCACCGGGTAGACGCCATGGTGTACGGGCAGCGGAGCCATATTGTTCAGGATGTGATCCCAATCGGCGTTTCGGGGCAAGCCCAGACGCTGCCGCCAGGGCTGCGCGGTTTCGAGAGCCCAACGCCAGTAGCCCAGCTCGAAGGTCGGATTGATGTTGTGCTCCAAATCCCGATGATGCTCATCTGCGGTATAAATGCCCGGACCGAGGACATATTGCTTCCTTTGCGGATCCCAATTCATGAAGGAAGCGATAAATTCAGCAGTTTCAAAGACGATGTCTTTGTATTTCTCGAGCGTGGCCCGGGTGGGGTGGGCACGATAGAGGAGTTCAGACATGTAAATCGGGTGCGGCTGTTGCCAAACCAGCTTGGGCGCTATCGGCGAAGGAGACTGATTGCCTTCCGGGCCGATCATCTTCGGCCACCGTGCTCCGCTGAATCCTTGCTTGCGCGCGATCTCCCGGGCCTTGGGCAGAATGCGGATCAGCTCCGCCATGCTGTTTTCCAGCAGTGCCGGCCGATCCCAAAGCGCGAAGTGAGCGCAGTGCCACCAGTACATCTCGATATGAAACTTACCGAACCATGTGTTACAAGTGAGGCCGCTTTCCTGCGGTTGCATGCTGCCGCTAGAATGTACGGCAGTGACATATTGCGACAGCACAAGACGGCGTTCCAGCTCGTGCGCACGAGGATCGGCGGTATCGGAAAGATCGATCGCGGCGCCGCTCATCCAGAATTGTCTCCAATGCCTGCTGGAGGCGGATTGAACCGCAGCAAGTGGATCCGCTTGACCCTGGATCGCATGGGGAGAGAACCAGGCAACGAATTCCATGGAGCCGGCGGCGGAGCCGGGCTGGGCGGCAGACGACAGCAACCAGGTATGAGGTTCGGTTGCCGCGAGGGATAACCCGGGCGACCATGAAGCCCGGACGAAATATCGCGTGGAGTCCAACTGACGATCGAAATCAGCTCCGTTGCTACCTCGCTTTAGAAGCGTTGTCTGATGCAGTTCGGGATGACTCCAGTCTTCGTACGCCCATCCCCAAACTCCTGGAGCGTAGGCGAACGCAATCTTCACCTTCAGCCGCTGGGATGTAATGAGCCGCGACTTGATCCGTATGGCCACTTCATCGCGTTGGGGATGGGCCGCGGTTTCGACAGAAACCGGTTCGCCGTCGACTTCAAAATTGCTGGTAAGCACGCCGGACCAAAGATCCAGTTTCTGCTCGATGCTCTCCAGGTCGCCTATGGCCGCCCTGGAGCCATCGGTTTTCGTGATTTCGAGCCCGATTCTTCCGATGCCGAATTTATGCGGGTTCGACCGCAGATACTCCGCCTCTTCGGGCACACCCGTCTCAATCCCCTGAACGAGCTGGTCAATACTGGGATAGCAAATCTTGCCACTTTTTCCATTGCGCGTTATATCCCAGCAGGTATCGGGAAAGTTTTCGAGACTATATCCCTTCGGATTGGGAAAGCTGTGCCAACCCCAATTCGAGAGAATCCCCAGCGGCATGGACTTTTCGTAATACTCCGGAAAACTCTGCAGGCCGGTAATATCGGCGTTAAAGGCAAAATTTCCGTTGCCAACCGCCAAGACGCCTAGGGAGTCGGGCTGGTGAAGGGTAACGGTATGTCTCTTTACGAGTGCCGAACGGTCGATCGATCCCGAGAGGCTCCCGGAACTAACTTGCGGGAAGAAGCTGGCTGTGGCCAGTGCGGCGCCTGTCTTGAGGAAATCTCGGCGATCCATCTCAGACTGCAATTTCATGCTGAATTCTCCAATCTGTCCTTCCAAAACGAATCCGTAGTTCCGCTGATCGCGGATCGATGAGGCTTGTCATCACGGGTTTATGAGAGTTGATTGCTGAATCTCGAACGGGAGAATGATACTGGCTCCGCGAGCGGCTGCCTTCCATTGACGAACAACTTGTATTTCCCGGCTTAAAGGCTTCGACTGCGCGGAGATCGATTCGATCTCCGCGCCGAACTTCAGTTGCGCTATGGGATCGAGGTCTTCGCACATTGCGGATCAAATCAAAGAAATGACTGCAGTACGGGATTTTACTCGCCCGACAGGAGGTCGCCGCGGATTTCGGGAGCCGAGATTGCCGACCAGACCTTACACCTGACCATTGTCCCCTCGGATCACTACCCTGAAGTCGGCTTGTGGAAGGCTTTCCGTTAGCGCGATGGCGGAGGGGCTGGGTTGATGGCCGATTTGAAAAGCAGGTCCCTCGGCTCCGGTCGCAAAGGCGACCTCCACTCAGGATGACATTCCTTGGGGAGCTCGGCTTCGCCGTGTACTTTTCTATTTCAAAAATGGTGAATGGGTTATGTGCGGGTTAAAGCCCGCGCCTCGCTCCGTCCTCACTTGGCCCGATACATTGGAGTGATGGAGCAAGGGCGGGCGGAGTGGCGGCGGGAGCTGGGCGCGATGGTGGCGCTCGCGGTTCCTGTTGTGCTGAGCGAGCTGGGCTGGATGCTGATGGGCGTGGTCGACACCATCATGGTGGGCAGGCTGGGTCCGGCGGCGATTGGAGCCGTGGCGCTGGGCAACGCTGTCTGCTACACGCCGAGCATGTTTGGCATGGGGCTGATGCTGGGGCTGGACACGCTGGTGGCGCAGGCTTACGGGCGCAAGGATCACGACGAGTGCCATAGATGGCTGGCGCAGGGCGTGTATCTGGCGTCGATTGCCGCCGTGCCGATTATGGCGGGGATCGCGCTGACGAGCTTCTTCTTTGCGCGCTTCGGGATCGCCGCGGAAGTTGCAGCGCCGGCGAGCGGGTACATGAGCGTGTTGCTGTGGGGCACGCTG
>JBEKAJ010000064.1:0-14400 GCA_050018295.1 Occallatibacter sp.
AGCGTCAGAGAGCGGGTCCTTGATGTCGTGCGGATCGGTGAGGAGTACGCGCTCGCCGTTGCGGTAGACGATATGGGCGGGGACGCCGACGACTGTCGAATTCGGCGGCACATCGGAAAGAACCACGGAGCCCGCGCCGACGCGCGAGTTTTCGCCCACGGTCAGGTTCCCCAGGATGTTGGCGTTGTTGCCGATGAAGACGCGATCGCAAATTGTCGGATGGCGCTTGCCGTGGCCCTTCCCGGTGCCGCCCAGCGTCACTCCCTGGTACATGGTCACGTCACTGCCCACGACGGCCGTCTCGCCGATCACCACCCCCGTGGCGTGGTCGATAAACAGGCGCCCGCCAATCAGCGCGCCGGGATGGATGTCGACACCGGTATAGAAGCGGCCCACCTGCGAGAGTATGCGCGCGAAGAGGCGCAAGTGGTGACGCCAAAGCCAGTGCGACACGCGATGAATCCACACCGCCCAGAGTCCCGGATAGCAAAGCAGGACCTCCAGGCGGGTGCGCGCAGCCGGATCGCGCTCCATGATGGAGTCGATTTCGTCGCGCATTCGGCCAAAGATGGACATAACTTCCAGTGGATCGAGGGATCAGGAACGTAGAAAACTCCAGCAGCGGCACCGGCGTACCGATCCCTTGTCCCTGATCCCTATTCCCTGCCTTTCTTACGCCGGCACTGCAATCGGCTCGGCCTGCAACGCCAAGGCCTGCTGGCGCAGCGGCTCAAAGAGCACGCTCGACAGATAGCGCTCGCCGAAGCTGGGAAGCACGGCGACAATCAGCTTGCCCTTGTTCTCAGGCCGCGCGGCAACTTTCAATGCCGCAACCACGGCCGCTCCCGAGCTGATGCCCACAAACAGGCCTTCCTCGCGGGGCAGGCGGCGGGCCATCTCAATGGACTCATCATTCGTAACCTGGATAACCTCATCGATGATCTTGGTATCGAGTACACCGGGCACAAAACCGGCCCCGATACCCTGAATCTTGTGCGGGCCAGGCTTGCCGCCTGAGAGCACTGCGCTGTCGGTCGGCTCAACGGCGATGGCTTTGAAGGAGGGCTTCTTCGGCTTGATGTAGTTGGCCACGCCGGTAATGGTACCGCCGGTGCCCACGCCGGAGATGAGAATGTCGACTTTGCCGTCGGTATCTTCCCAGATCTCGGGTCCCGTGGTGGCCAGGTGAATAGCGGGGTTGGCGGGGTTGTCGAACTGCTGCAGGATATAGCCGTTGGGCGTCTTCTCCAGAAGTTCGTTGGCCTTGGCGATGGCGCCCTTCATGCCGTTGGGACCGGGAGTCAGCACGATCTCTGCGCCAAAGGCCAGCAGCGTTACGCGGCGCTCCAGGCTCATGGTTTCCGGCATAGTGAGGATGATCCGGTAGCCCTTGACCGCGGCCACAAATGCAAGTGCAATGCCGGTGTTACCGCTGGTGGGCTCAATCAGCACGGATTTGCCCGGTGCGATCTTGCCCGCCTTCTCGGCAGCGTCGATCATGGCGAAGCCGATTCGATCTTTGACGCTCGATACGGGGTTCTGGCTTTCCAGTTTGGCGACAACGGTAGCGGGCAATCCCGCTGCCACACGGTTTAGCCGCACCAAGGGGGTGTGGCCAATCAATTCAGTAACATTCGCGGCAATTCGCGCCATGATGATCTCCTTTTTCCGGGGCCATAGACCCGGATCGCTCGTGGAACGGGATTCTTGGGGAACGGTGCAGCTTGTCAAGTGGGAAAAATCGCGCGCGATCAAGCGCACTTCTGCATCGGAGCTGGCACCAGGACGGTGTTAGCGACATCGATGCATACAAATAAGGTAGACCCAAGCGACAAGCGTTGGCAAGAACCGGTTTTTCGGGGTTCTCCTTGCTGCGGGACACTGGGCCGCTCGGAAACACGCCCTAAGCCCCATAGAACCTGCAATCTGAGGCCAAGTCCCGGCTCAGCCGGTGTTTCTGAGTCCCGCCGAGATCCCATTGATCGTCGCGGCGATCGCCCTGTTCACTTCGGGGGTGTCTTCGCCGGCACGCTTGCGGCGCAGCATATCCACCTGGATCAAATGCATGGGATCGACGTAGGGATTGCGCAGCTTGATCGAATGAGCCAGCACCTGGTTGCTCTGCAGCAGCTCCTTTTGCCGCGTGACGGCGAGAACCGCGCGCACCGTGCGATGGAACTCGGCTTCGAACATGTCGTAGATCCGCTCGCGCAGCTTCCCATCTTTTACCAGCGTTGCATAAAGCCGCGCCGTGCCCAGGTCGGCTTTGCCCAGCGCCATCTCCACGTTGCGCAGCAGATCGATGAAGAGCGGAAACTCCTTGGCCATGGTCTGCATTAACTCGAGTGCGCCGGAGTGAGCCAAAAACTGGTCGATGGCATAGCCCACGCCGAACCACGCGGGCACCAGCAGCCGCGATTGCGTCCAGCCGAAGACCCAGGGAATGGCGCGGAGATCGGAAAGCTTGGGTGAATCGCTGCGGCGCGCGGGGCGCGAACCAATCTTGGCGTTCTCCAGCTCGCCGACGGGCGTGCTCTGTTCGAAATACGTAATCACGCCCGGGTCGTCAAGAATGTGCTCGCGGTAGAAGTCGAAGCCCAGGCTCGAAAGCTCATCGAACGCGGCCTCCCACTCCGGCTTGAGCACGCCGGTGAAGTGGCCCTCGGGGTCGCGCGCGTTAGGCCGGGCCAGCGCATCGAGCGAGGCGGCGATCATCAGCTCGAGGTTGCGCTCAGCCAGCACTTCGTCGGCATATTTGAAGTTGAGCACCTCGCCCTGTTCGGTGATGCGCAACTGGCCGTCGAACGCGTCAAAGGGTTGGGCAAAGATGGCGCGATGGGTAGGCCCTCCGCCTCGGCCCACCGTGCCTCCGCGCCCATGAAAGATGCGCAGCTTGAGCCCCGCCTCGCGCGCCACCACGTGCAGATCGCGATGCGCGCGGAAGATCTCCCACGTCGAGGTCAGCATGCCGCCGTCTTTGTTCGAGTCGGAGTAGCCAAGCATGATCTCCTGCCAGTTACCCCACGACTCCAGCAGCCGGCGGTAATCGAGCCGGCTCCAAAGCTCGCGGCAGATTGAAGGCGCGTTGCGCAGATCGTCTATGGACTCAAAAAGCGGCACCGGCATCAGACCAGGATCGCAGCCGGGCTCTTCGCCCGCGCCCTCCACCGTCACGCCACCCAGTCGCGCCAGGCGAATCACTGCAAGCACATCCTCAACCGACGATGCGCCGCTGATCACGTACTGGCGAATCGCCTCCGGCGAGCATCCTCCCTTCACCTCGGCCACTACACGAAACGTCTCCAGAACGTTCGCCGTTTCCTGAGAGAGCCCGCTTTGCAGCGCTGGCGCGATGGTGTCGCTGATAGCCTCGCGCAACGCAGCGGCGTGAACGCGCGCGTGCTGGCGAATATCCAGCGTATGCAGATGCAGTCCAAAGGTGCGCACCTGCAGGATGAGCGGGTCAATAAGCGTGCGCGCAATGCGAATGCCTCCATTCGCGGCCAGCGATGCGCGCAGTGTCTCCAGGTCGTCGATAAAGTCCTGAACTGAGCAGTAAGCCGGCAGCGCCTGAATGAGTTTGTCCTGTGTGCGCGCCAGGGTGTAGGGCATCACGGGCATCACTCCGCCAATGCCCGGCATTTCGCCTGCCCGCTCCAGAGTGCGCTGGATGCGCGCCTTGAGGCAGATGACAAAGCGGCGGTAATACTCGAATTCGTATTGCGAGCCGAAGACCTGCGCCTCCGGCGTGTGCACCTGGGCCACGTAGGCGCGCAGGCGCTCGAGCAGCGCATCGCTCACCGGCCGCTGCTGCGCGCTCGTGGTCAGCAGGTCGATGATCCCGTCGAGCCGGCGCTGGTAGTAAAGCAGCAAGTGCCCGCGCGCAAGCTGCAGAGCGGCACGCGTCACGTCGGGCGTAACAAAAGGATTGCCATCGCGGTCGCCGCCGATCCACGAACCGAAACGCAGGACCAGCGGCAGCTCCAGCGGCTCGATCTCGAGGCCATACGCCGCGCTGAAGGCTGCGGAGATCTCGCGGTAGAGCTCGGGTAGGGTCTCGAAGATTGAGACGTCGTAGTAGTCGAGGCCCATCTTGACTTCGTCGTAGACGGTAGGCCGGCGCGAGCGCACCTCGTCGGTCTGCCACAACCCGGTGATCTCAGCCAGCACGAGTTCCTCGAGCCGCGCCATGTCCTGCTCGGGCAGCGGAATACGGTCGAGCGCTTCGAGGAATTCGCCAATCCGTCGGCGCTTGAACATCACCGTGCGCCGGGCCGCCTCAGTGGGGTGCGCTGTAAACACGGGCACGATGAGCACGCGGCGCAGCCAATTCAGCGCTTCCTCGCCGCCGATGTCCACGCGCAGCATCTCGCTGAATGTGCCCTCCAGCGAGCCGCGCTGGCGGCCGGCCTGGCCGCTCAGGCGCAGTGCAACGCGGCGGCGCTTGCGATGGTTGGTCTCAGCTAGGTTGATGAGCTCGAAGTAGAACGCAAAGGCTCTCGTGAGCAGGACGGCGCGCTCGACGGGTAGGGAGTGCACCAGCTCCATCGCGGCCGATGCGTGGCGGGCGGCCTGTTCGGCATTGCCGTGCGCGTCGGCGTCGCGGCGGCGGATGGTACCCTGCCGCAGCGCCTCGACCTGCGCGAAAAGCTCGTCGCCGGCCTGCTCGCGCAGCACCACGCCCAGCAGCGTGCCCAGCGAACGCACGTCGCGACGCAGCGGAGCCTCTTTCAGGTCGCCGGTCTGCGCCTCCAGCTCGGCCAGCCGTTGCGACCAGCTCTCGGGATTCCACAAAAGAGCCATCGTATTTCGATTATGCACGACGGGATTCGGGGATCGACCTGGGATCAGGTCGTCTGGCCTTCCAACTGCGCCGTCAGCTCCTCCCACTCAGCGGTGAGCGCGGCGAGTTGCGCACGGAGTTCCGCGGCGAGCACAGTGAGACGCTGGGTTTCGGCGGCGGAAACGTAAAAAGCCAATTGCTCTTCGCTATGCGCAATGGCGCTCTCAATGCGCGGGATCTCCTCTTCGAGAAAGGCGCATCGCTCCACCATCTGCTTCTGCTTGATCGGATTCAGGCGGCGACTCCGTGGGGCCGGTGACGAGGTCGCGCCGTCGAATTCCTCGAAGCCGCCCTCAATGACGATCGTGGTTCCAATCGGCGCAGGTTTTTCGTGTTGCGGGGACGGCGACTGAGCGGGCACAGGCGCAGCCAGCGCAGCTTTGCGCCGAAGATAGTCTTCATAGTCGCCCTCGTACGCTGTCACCGCGCCGCCTTCGATTTCGAGCACGCGCGTGGCCAGGCGATCGATGAAGTAGCGGTCGTGGGAAACGAAAATCACCGTCCCGCTGTAGCCCGCGAGCGCTTCAAGCAGCACGTCCTTGGCGCGTATGTCCAGGTGGTTGGTCGGCTCGTCGAGCAGCAGGAAATTCGCCGGCGATACAAGAATCCGCGCGAGCGCGTAGCGGTTGCGCTCGCCCCCCGAGAGCACGCCCAACGGTTTGAAGACGTCGTCGCCGGAAAAGAGAAAGCAACCCAGCAGCGAGCGCAGCTCCACCTCCGGCACGCGCCGGGCGGCGCGGTTCATGTCGTCGAGCATTCTCGCCTCAGGGTCGAGAACTTTGTACTGATCCTGCGCAAAGTACTCGGCGATGACGTTGTGGCCGAGACGGATCGAGCCCGCGGTGGGCGCCTCCTCGCCGGTGAGCAACTTGATCAGCGTGGATTTGCCCGCGCCGTTCACGCCCACCAGCGCGACACGATCGCCGCGCGAGAGGTTGAAGCGCGCACCGTCGAATACATGCTTTGGCCCGTAGCTCTTCGCAAGCCCCTTGGCTTCAGCCACGATGCGGCCCGACGGCGGCGGCTGGGGAAACTTGAAGTGAATGACCGCCTCATTTTCAGGTACTTCAATGCGCTCGATCTTTTCGAGCTCCTTGATGCGCGACTGCACCTGCCTGGCCTTGGTGGCCTGATACCTGAATCGATTGATGAAAGCCTCAAGGTGCTCGATGCGCTCCTTCTGGCTGCGATATGCGGCCATAAGCTGCTCGCGCCGTTCGTCCTTCTGCTTCAGATATTCTGTGTAATTCCCTTGATAGATGGTCAGGCGCTTGTTCCAGATCTCCACGGTACGGTCGATGGTGACGTCGAGAAAATAGCGGTCATGCGAAATGAGGATGTAGCCGAACGGGTAGTTCCTGAGATAGTCCTCGAGCCAGTTGCGTGTTTCAAGATCCAAATGATTTGTGGGCTCATCCAAAAGCAGAAGATTAGGCTTGGCGAGCAGGAGCTTGGCCAGCGCAATGCGCATCTGCCATCCGCCGCTGAACTCATCCGTCTGCCGCGCCCAATCTTCCTTGCCGAATCCAAGGCCGGTGAGCACGCTGCCCACTTGCGCATCGAGAGCGTAGCCGTCGAGTGCGTGATAGCGATCCTGCAGCAGCGAATAACGCTCGGCCGCGGATTGGTACTCAGAGCCTTCGTGATCGAGCTCCCCCATCTGCCCGGCCAACCGCTCGATCTCGTGCTGCATCTCGTGTAGCTGGTCGAAGACAGTCAGGCACTCCTCGAAAACAGATCGGCCGACGAGCCGCAACCCCTCCTGCGGCAGGTAGCCGATGCTGATGCCACGCGTCTGCTCGAGTGAGCCGTAGTCCAGCGTTTCCAGGCCGCAGAGGACCTTCATCAGCGTGGATTTGCCCGCGCCGTTGGCGCCTACGAGCGCGGTCTTCTCGTCGTTGCGGATCAGCCAGTCGGCCTCGAGAAACAGGACACGCGGCCCGAACCGCTTGCCGGCATGTTGGAGCGAGAGCATGAGATTCCATTGTCGCAAAGAAGCGCGCGAAGCGCGCGACGACGGGCATCCCGTGACAGTGCTCAGTCCACGTGAAAGACCTCCTCAATCGTGGTCCACCACTCTCCCTCTTTCCGATCGGGCAGCGGATTCTGCATCGGCTCCATGATGGCCCACCACTCCTGCGTCGTCTTGTCGGCTGCCATGCGTGCCATGTCGGCCGCGAAGTCGGTGCCGTGGTACTCGAAGTAGCTGAACAGCGTGTGATTGTGCAGATAGATAGAGTAGTTGTGGATATTGCAGGCGCGGATCGTGCTCAGCACGCCGGGCCAGACTTCGGCGTGATGTTCCCTGTACTTTTGTTCGGCTTCGGGCTTGAGGCCGATTACCCTTCCGTATCGTGTCATTTGTTCTCCTCGTGGAATTCGTCCGAGCGGCGTCAGAACAGATTATGTTAGCCCGCGGGGCCGGCGCCGTCTTCAGCAATTCACTCTCACCCCTTAGGGCAGCTATGATCAATGAGCGCAAGCGGAGCGACGCGTGCATGGAGTCCAAATTGCGGAACGCTTCGGGCTGCGAGGCCGGCGCAAGCCGCATAGGGGCCGTGCAAGCCAGCTGAAGAAACGTGGAGGAGAGATGACAACGAGTTTGACGCAGCGACGCGAGTTTTTGAAGCAGGCGGGACTGGTGGGATCACTGGGGTCCGCGGCAATGATGGCCGGACTGCCGGAGAGTGCAATGGCTTTGGGAGGCGGATCGGCGCCCATTGTGGAAGACGCGGTTGCGCCCGCGCAGTCCCCCAGCCAATCCGAAGCCGCGCCAAGGTATCACATCAAGTTTGCCGTGTGCGGCATGAGTCACGACCATATCTACGGCATGATCGGCGCCGTCCAGCGTGGCGGCGGTGAGTTGGTGGCTGCATGGGGCGGCGAGGCGGATAAGCTCGCGGCCTTTCGGAAGCGGTTTCCCGATGTGAAGATCGTTGCCACGCAGGACGAAATCCTCGACGATCCCTCGGTGCAGCTAGTTCTTACATCGCAGATCGCCAGCGAGCGCGCGGGGATTGCCATCCGCGCCATGAAGCGCGGCAAGGACTTCCTCTCCGACAAGCCTGGGCTTACCACGCTCGAGCAACTGGCCGAGATGCGCAAAACTGTCGCCGAAACTAAGCGCATCTACGCGATCATGTACAGCGAGCTGCTCGAAGTGAAGGCAGCCGTCTATGCGGGCGATCTCGTTCGTCAGGGCGCGATCGGCAAAGTGATCCAGACCATCAACATTGCGCCGCACCAGATTTCCCAGGGCGGCAACGGTGATGCAGGCGGCGCAAATCCGCGGCCCGAATGGTTCTGGAACCCGGATCAGTATGGCGGAATCCTGTGCGACATCGGCTCGCATCAGGTGGATCAGTTTTTGTTCTACACAGGGTCGACAGAGGCTGAAGTTGTCGAATCGCAAATCGCGAATGTGCGCCATCCCAAGCACCCGCGCTTCCAGGACTTCGGCGACATGGTACTGCGCGGCAACCGCGGATTCGGTTATGTGCGCCTCGACTGGTTCACGCCCGACGGCCTTGGAACCTGGGGCGACGGCAGGCTGTTCATTCTCGGCACCGACGGCTACATGGAAGTGCGCAAGTACACCAACGTCGGCGTCAGCCATCTGGGCAACAACCTGTTCGTGGTAGACAGCAAGCAGGCGTGGTATATCGACTGCAGCGCCATGCCGCTGCCGTTTGGCCCGCAGTTTGTGTCCGACATTGTGAACCGCACGCACACAGCGCAGAACCCGGAAGAAGCGCTGCTTGCCGCGGAACTAGTGCTCAAGGCGCAAAAGAATGCGAAGTTCGTCACGCTCGAGGCGTAAAAGCCGTGGACCGTGGATCGTGGACCGTGGATCGTGGACCGTGGAACGCGGACCGTGGAACGCGGCCGGCAGCTGGTAGCTGGCGGGGTGTTTACTGTTCGGTACATCCCCATACCCCCCCACCCCGTTTTGGGGTTAAGGGGTTTGTTTTCAGTCACTTGTACCTCCGACTACTCGCCGTAAAGGCAATAACATACTTGACTAACGACGTAAACAAAGCGAAACTGAATCAGCCGTGACAGGGCGGCGTCGTTAGTCAAGAGTTAAGTGCCGGGGGTGAGAAAGTGAAAACTCTTGGCTACCGCGCCGTCTGTACTCGCCCGCGATCTGCTCCTAAAACCCATTCATACCGCTCTTGACCGGCTGGCAGCAGCTATCTTTGTGGGAGAGGATGAGCCGCGCACCCGCCTTATGGCCCTATTCACTGCCTATTTCGACGCATCCGGGAACGCAATCAACCAGCCTTATGTTGTTGTGGCGGGATACCTCGCGAACTACGGGCAATGGAGATGGTTTGGCGAGGTGTGGGAGAAGGCTCATCACGACTACTCTGTAAACCTTCCCTTTCATATGGCCGACTTTGCGGCAGCCAATTCTCGACCCGGCTACGAGCATCAAAAGAACGCTCGCGCCGATTACGTGGAGCTTGCTAAGAACCCGCAGAGATCTGAAGAGTTCATCAGGGTGCTCTCTCAACTTGTTGCCCATACAGTACACTGTGGATTTTCGTGCATCATCAACATGGCAATTTATGACAATGTCAGCAGTGTTCTCGACTTGCGTGAAGTCGTTCCGCCGTATGCGCTGGGGGCGCAGATGTGTTTTGAGAGAATCCGGCAATGGGCGGAGTATTTCGCCGTTCATGATCCTGTAGAGTGCATTTTCGAGAGCGGAGATTTCGAGCAGGGAAAGCTCACCGAACTTATGATTGACGAGGGTAAAGACCCGCCAATCTACAGGAAGAAGGCAGATTTTCCTGGTCTTCAGGCGGCGGACCAGTATGCGTGGGAGCAATATCACGCGCTGGTTGACAGAAACAAATATCAAGATCAAATGACGGTGAGGAAGTCCTTTGACTTCATTCTCAGAACCATTCCGAAAAGGCACACATCGCCTAATACTGCGATGCTAGTCAATCTCTGCGAGAAGAAGGGAATCAATCCGAAAACAGGATTTAAGAACTAAGAGAAAAGCCCCGCTCGCGGCAGGGCTTTTGTTTTGGTGAATTTGGTACATCCAAGCGAATCATCGCATGGAGTGTGTCGAAATGCAACTTGTTTACCATTTACTTTGCCACCACGCAATAATAATTGCGACTACGGGGCTTAACACCATAGCGATAATTGCGATTCTGATTGCCCATATAGAGATACGCAAAGCCTTACGGGAGTTGGCTAAACTCTCCTCTGCGCGCGCTTCTTCTCGCACAGCTTCTTTAGAGGCCAGCCAATCCCGAACTAGTTCAGAAGTTTCAGGATGTCTATAGTCGCCACTAAGGAATTTGGTTCTTACTGTGGCTTCTCCTAGCTGCTCTAAATCCTTGATGAGGTCAGCTGCCGTTCTCATCGGTTGCTCCTTCGTTGATTTGCGCTATGATAACGCCATGAAGACGAAACCCGCGTCTCCCGAATACAAGGCTTTCGAGAATCTTCTAGGCCAAGTTCTGACGGTTCCGAAGGCGGAGATAAACAGGCGCATCGAAGAGGACAAACGCGAGAAGCGAACGCCTAAATCCGCTTCCCGCGTCTCTGGCGAGTCATCCAGCCGAGCCTAGAACGGCGTTTCTCCCACCTTGCCGGTCAGTTCTGCGTAAGTCAGTCTTTTCCCTGAAATCTGCGATACTGCCAGCGCGAAGCGATCCGCGTCAGTCTTGTCCCTGCGGTTGTTGTAGCGAAATGCCTGCTCATCCGCGTACCTCTCAAGGTGGAAGGGTTCTACGGCCACATAGGTGCCATTGAGGGACCGTTTCAGGAGAGACCAGAAGTTCTCAATGCCCTGAGTGTGAACGTCCTTGCGAACGTACTCCTCAAGGTGATTCACGGTCTTGTGGATGAACGCCTTCGCTCTGAGTCCGTCGTAGCCTGAGTGCTGGTCGGTGTAGATGGTGCCCACGGGAACGATCTGCTTGAGAATTTCGGCATGCAGGGTTGCCCTAGTTACATCGGGAATCACCTTGACGCGGACTTCGCGTGCATAGCGGTCGAGCATTCCGAGAACGGCGGTTTTAGAATCGCCCCGCTCCGCCAGTTGCAGCTTGTTCCGTTTGCTGGCGTGCATGTTCTTCATCTTGCCGCCGACGAAGCATTCATCGACTTCGACCGGCTTGCCGGAGGGTCCGAGCTTTTTGATCGACCGATTCTTCATCGCTTCACGAATCCGATGCAGCATGAACCAAGCCGACTTTTGAGTCACGCCAATGTCACGGGCGATCTCGTAGCTCGAAATGCCGTTCTTGCAGTTCGCCAGAAGCCACATCGCGGGGAGCCACTTGGTGAGGGGAATGGCCGAATCCTCGAAGATGGTATTCAGCTTGACCGAGTATTGGCGCCCGCACTCACGGCATTGCCAGCGGCGCTGGTTCTTGAGCCAGTGCTGGCGATCCTTGGGCGAGAGACAGGCGGGGCACTCAGGTCCAGTAGGCCAGCGCATGAAGGCTACGGTGTCGATACAGGTCTGCTCGTCAGAGAAGTATCTGATTGCATCTGAAAGGGTTTTGACTTGGTTTGCCATAACATTTACAACGATAGCGCAGAATTCGTCATTAGTCAAGTATATTATTACCGCCGTAAACCATTGATTCTAAACTGTTTGGTATCTCAATGTCGTCCATCTAAAAGAGTTAGGGGTCATTTTCAGGGGTTTGCGGGCGAATTTGTGGCGAATTGTTGACTCTTTGGTCAACAAGGCAGCGGGCGAGCGGAGCTGGCGGAACGAGCATGGTTAGCGCCGCAAATGGCATGCCCGGCAGGCCGATTCGGTTGGCGACAGCCTCGCGGCGGCCTCGGGTCATTTGTTGAACGTCGATCATGGAACGAGTATGCGCCAAGGCGGCTTAATTATCGGCAAAAGGAAGATGCGGAGAATCAGGGACTTGGAGATTTTATAGCTTGACAAGAATGGCGGGGACGGCGGGCCGAGCGGCAGGAGCCTCAACGAGCGGCCTTTAGGTCCGGGCCTTCGTTCACATTACCGCTTAACAACGCGCACCGAAGGCCCCATAAGGCGCGGCGAAGGCCGGCTTCGTGTGCGCAAACACGCTATCCGGGGAATTCTCTTCGACCTTTACCCCCGATTTGTTCAATTTCCATTGAACCTTTGCCCCGATTTCGGGTAATTCTCCTGGCCATCACTCGACGATTCGGGAAAGAATCCTTGAACCTTTGAGGGGTTTTGTTCAGGGATCTTTGAACCTTTCGCGGGGTCGAGGTCGCACAAAATCGAACATTTCGTGCGACTTGAGCGGCTTTCCGGGCCCCGAGAAAAAATGCGCCCCCTCCGCCGGGGTTTCGTCGCGATGGTCGTTGAGAGCCCGCGGTTAGCTGGGCTAATGATCGCGCCGGAGATGCACTTCGATGTGCACGCCCTTCCCCGGTGCGCTGGTTAGGCGGAACTTCCCGCCCGAGCGTTCGATTCTCTCCCTCATCCCCTTGAGCCCGAAGTGATGGCCGTTCCCGCTCTCCACCTGCTGGGGATCGAATCCGCAGCCGTCATCGTCCAAATCGAGGACCAGCTCGTGATCCTCGTAAGTGAGCGCCACACCCACGTGTTCCGGATTCCCATGCAGCATTGCGTTGTAGACGGCCTCGCGGGCCACCATCAGCAAATCGTGCACCACGGGTTCCGTTACCGTGAAGGGCGTTCCGCTCATCGACCACGCTACCGGTACCTGAAACTCGCTGCCGACCTGCCGGGTCATGCTTGCCAGCTTTTCGCCAAGGCTGCCGGCATCGCTCTCCTGGCGGAGATTCCAGATGGCCTCGCGCGCTTCATCGATCGTCGAGCGCAACTGAAGCCGCGCAACGTCCATCAGGCCGGTCTCCGCGCCGTCATTCACGTCGTTCATTGAAAGGGCTTCCAGCAGCGCGGAGACTCCCGTGCACCCCTGAATGACGGTGTCGTGCATCTCGCGCGCCAGGCGGCTGCGCTCCTCCAGAACCGCTTCGAACCGGCCCTGCACCTGCCGCAGCCGGTATTGATAGCTGCCATAAACCACGAGCGCAATCAGCGCCATGCAAGCTGCGATGAACCACCACGTGCGATAGAAAAACGGCCGCTGCACGATCGCGATCGAGGCTTCGCTGACCGCGCCTGGATTGCTCACCTCGAAGGTCTCGACGCGGAAGCGGTAGTGCCCCGCAGCCAAGTTGGTGTAGTCAGCCGTTCGCGCCGATGTCGGCGCACTCCAATTCTTTTCAAAGCCCTCAAGCATATAACGGAAGCGCAGTCCGTCCTGGGATCCGAGCCGGATAGGCGAAAAGTCGAATTCCAGGCGGCCATTGCCTGCGCGCAGCACGACCGGGCCAGTCATCGCCACCGCTTGTCCATCGGCAAGAACTGTCTCAATAAGCAGTGGTGGCGGCAGCAGCGGCTGGCGCTGCTGGGGAACAATATGGATGGGGCCTAGGTTGCTCGGGAACCAAACATCGCCAGCCGCAGTGATGCTGCCGGAGGACTGCGTGCCGCCGTAGATCTCGGTGTTGGCCGCCACGTCGGTGACCGAGTAGAACGTACGTGCGAGATGGCGCGGGAACGAGCCGGCTTGATCATCCAGCTCGTGCCGGTTAACCTGCGCAACGCCGTTCGGCCCGCTCAGCCAAAGGTGTCCGGCGCCATCCTCGAGAATCTGATAGATGGCATTGCCAGGCAAACCGTCCGCGACCGAGAATTGCGCCAGCTTTCCGTCGCGGTAGCGGAACAGTCCGTTGTTGCGCGTGCCGAACCAGAGACCGCCGTCCAGGTCCTCGTGGATTGTCCAGATCTTCATCTGGGCGAGGGCGGTCGTTGCGGCATCGCTCAGGAATGCGCCGTTGTGCATGTGGCTCACGCCGCGATCGGTACCGATCCATAAGTCGCCGTTGTGATCCTCGAGCAGGGCGCGGGTGCTGAAGTAGGCAAGCCCGTCGCGCATCTGATAGCTGACAATACTCGGGCGTGCGTCTTTCCAAAGAATGTGATTCAGGCCTTCATCGGCCGCTACCCACATGCTTCCGTCGCGGTCCTGCGTCATGGCGCGGACAAAGTTGTTCGACAAGCCGTTCAGCGTGGTCAAATGCGCGGCGCGGCCTTCCGCGAGCCGGTAAACGCCGTCGCCATCGGTTCCCACCCACAACGCGCCCGAGCGGTCGCGGTAGACGTTGCGCACATGCACGCTGCTCATGCCTGGCAGAACTTCAGGCTTCACCGCGCCGTCCTTCATCTGGAACAACAGCGTAGAGCCGATCCAGAAACTGCCGTCGCGGTCCTGGTAAATGGTCCCGAAGTCGGAGTCGTTAGCCTTCGGCAATGGAACGATGCTCACGTGCGCCTGCGTGAGCCGCAACATTCCCGACTGTGTGCCGATCCAGAGATTTCTTTCGTCATCCTCAAACAAATTCAACACTGTGTTGCTGGGCAACGAGTCGGGAGCGGTGATTTGCGTCAGGCTTCCCGCCCGGTACTTGAAGGCTCCCTGCCCGATGGTTCCGATCCAAAGCACGCCATCCGCAGTTTGGCGCAGGACACGCACTGTCCCGGTAAT
>JBEKAJ010000065.1:0-14074 GCA_050018295.1 Occallatibacter sp.
TGAAATCGGCGCGGAGACGAAGGGCGCGAATCCCGAGAAGCTGGCCTCGATCACATAGCTCCCTGCCGCAAGCCCGTGGACCTGGTAGCCGCCCGCGGCGTCAGCGGTCGCGTTGGCCACGTTGGCGCCGGCTGCCGTTGTTACCGTCACCTGTGCGCCGGGAATCAGCGCGCCCGTGGGGTCGAGGATGTGGCCGTGGAGTATCCCGGTTAGCGCGGGCGCAGCCTGCGCTCCTGAGGCTGGTGCAAGCGGTGCGGCCGGAGGTGGCGTGTTTTGTGGGGCACCTGCCCCTGCCGCATTCGATGCTGGCGGCGATGCTAGCGCACCTGGTGTTGGTGCCGATTGGTCAGGCGCTGCTTGATTCGTCGGAGCTTGGCCCGCCGGCGACGCGGGTGCTGCCGCGGAAGGTGGGTTGGCGGGCGTCGTTTGCGCGCGCACCACTGCGCCGGTGAATGCCAGCGCCAAGGCAACCATGAACGCAATCAGGGAATACGGTTTTGAATGCAAGATGTCCTCACTTGCGGATGAATGAAAACCTGATGAAATTAGTCGACTCCCGCAGCGGAATCGCCCGAGCTCAAGCTCCAGTTCGAGAGCAGGTCCTGTGCTTGCGGCGCTTCAAGCAGCGGTTCCACTCCGGCCAGCAGCTTCACCGCGCTCACGCCGGAAGAATCTTCGGTCGCCACGATCATCACCGCTTCGCCCTTCTGCAAACCGGCGAGCTGAATGATTGGCGCACGCTCAAGCACGGTTTCGAGGTCCATTCTCGAAGCTCCGCCAGCTTGATTGAAGCTGCGCGGTGCGCCCCCACCGCCGGCTGCCCCGTTGCCTGCGGGACCGGAGCCCGCTGCGCCTGCACCCGCACCTGCGCCTCCCGATCCGCCCTTGAGCCGCGCGGCCAGAAGGGCAGCCATCGTGTCGGGGAGCCGCCGCAGTTGCGCGTCTGCCGTGATGCGGATGGTGACCGGCTTCTTGGTTGCCAGATCCTTCACCGCCAGCGTTGAGCCAGTGGTGTCGGTGGAAAGAATCGTTCCGGCGATCGAGAGGAAGCTGCCCGAAACAATACCGTCTGCCGCAATCGCGGAGCCATCCGTATTCTTCGTTCCGCGCGCCCACAACTGATCGCCGGGCTGGATGGCCGCGATGGGCGCGGGCTGCGCCTGATCGAAGCGCACCGAGCCGGGAGCGTAGCGCTTGAGCACCGTGGCCTGTGTGGTGTTCACGGTGACCTCCTTTGTTTGGGCTCCCACGCGCGTATTCACTTGAATGACGCCGGCCGCGGCATCGACGCTCTTCACCAGGCCATGCACTCCCTGGTTCCACTGTTCGGCTTCGGTCTGCTGCTTTTTGGCCACGTCGGACTGCTTGATGGCGATGATCCGGAGCGCCTGCGGCGTCGAGCCGGTCGCGCCCGCGGTCGCATTTGGGTCGAGCGTCACCAGCACGCGATCACCGGTAGCGATGCTGGCGAAGTCCAGGGTCTCGGCCTTGCTCAGATCGGTTTGCCCCGGCGCGATGCGCTTCAGTTGCGCTGTTGCAGGAACCTCAACCTGGTTCACCTGGTCGGCGTCTGTCTTCACGGTCAGCGTGTCGCCACTGATGGCCGTCACCGTGCCCAGGTAGCGCACCGCCTGTGCCTGCGGGGGCTGTGTTTGTGCCTGCGCCATGGGCGCGGCTGCCGCCCAGAGCGCCGCGAGCGCCAGAGCAGCGGCGCCGCGCATCTTCGTTCCCAATCGCATAAGTTCTTGCTCCTCAACGTTCGAGTACCGGCGGAAGAGAAACACACCAGCCCTCATTGCGTAGACGAACCACCCCGGCAAAAGGTTGAGACCGCGTACCACCATTTGCAAGGAAAGCCCGAACGCGCTGGTTAGCCCGTTTATTCCCAGGCCCCGAGGAGCTGGCGGACCAGCACCAGCTCGCCCAGGTGGTAGGCGTTGTGATCGGCCACGAGCAGCACCTCACGCAGGGCGGTCTGCCCGTTGCCATGCGGAATGCGTGCGAACATATCGGTCGCCGGATTCGCAACAAGATCGCAGGTCGCCTTCAGATCGCGGCGAAAGGCGCGCACGCTTTTGTCCCAGGCTTTGTCGTCGGGCGGCGCGGCCGTGGCCGGCCAGTAGCCGCCGGGCCAGTCCGGCGATTGATGACCGGGATCGCGCGAGAACTCCAGAATGTCCCATTGCGCGATGCGCAGATGCTCCAGAATCTCCCACGGAGAATGCTCGGCGCCTTTGGGCCGCTTGCCGCGCAGCGCCTGCGGCATGTCGCGGACGGCGGTATCGAAGTCCGCGTGCGCGTGGCCGCCGTTGAGCAGTTCGAGCAGATGTTGTCGAAGACCCGCGTCGCGGTCGACGGCCGCAGAGCGCTTTTTCGTGGGCATCACGCCTCCTGAGAGTTGCCAGTGATTACTGGTCGGATTCCGGATGGGCGAGTGCATGGCATCCATCTGGATTGAATATCCTCGCTACAAACCACTTCTCGCGGGTAGCAGGGAGTTGGTTGACCGCATCTACGAATTCCGCGTGTTTTAAACGGCAAACCCCCTCCATTTGTTCTGCGTAGTCACTGTCAGGGTACATAAGAGAGAGTTCCGCATACGAAATATAGCGGAACATTTTGTCTGGACTCAGGAGAACTGCCATCGCAAGTTCGCGCGGCATACGTCCTTCCAGATCAGCCAGCGTGTGTATATCACTGTCGGTTTCTTCCTTGCAAAGATATGTGCCAAACGAATGCCAAACGGAATCTAGGTCCTCATCTTGCGGAAGGACACCGAATAAGGCAGAGGCAACTGGGGCCGTTTGTTCAAGTTCGAAGAGACGGAATGCGAAAACCACATTGGCGCGGTAACCATCTCCGGATGTCTTCTTCCATGCCTTCAGTCCATCAACTGATTTGGCCCGTGCCATTTCCGCCGCAGTGTGAGTCTCAGAGCGGTTTGGTGCCTGCGCCGACAGGGACTCGAACGGGACCAAACAGGCTGCCCAAACCACCGTTGAGATTGCAACGCATGTGACTCTCATTTGAAATTCGTCTCTTGCCGCGATGACGCATACCTAGATTCAACTAACAGAGAACAGCTTATAGCTTTCAGCTCCCGGCGATGGTTCCCTTTGCCCCTATGTCCTGAGTCCCTATGTCACTATGTCCCTACGTCCCTGTTTCTAACGCTGCTCTCTGCGCGGCGAAGATCTCCTTCAGTCCTGCCTCCGCAAGATCGATCAGGCCGTTCAACTCGGTGCGCGAAAAACTTCCCTTTTCTGCCGTCGCCTGCGTCTCGACCAGCCGCCCATCCGCGGTCATCACCACGTTCATGTCCACCTCGGCCTGCGCGTCTTCTTCATAACAAAGATCGAGCAGCGCCTCGCCGCCCACAATGCCCACCGACGTCGCGGCCACCAGTTGCTTGAGCGGCGATGTCTTGAGCGTTCCCGCCTTGACCAGCGCTTCGAGCGACAGCGCCAGCGCCACCGCCGCGCCCGTGATCGCCGCCGTGCGCGTGCCGCCGTCGGCCTGAATCACGTCGCAATCGAGGATCACTGTCCGCTCGCCCAGAGTCTGCATGTCGACCACCGAGCGCAGGCTGCGCCCAATCAGCCGCTGAATCTCGTGCGTGCGCCCGCCGATCTTACCGCGCTCGCTCTCGCGCGGGGTTCTGGTCACGGTCGAGCGGGGCAGCATCGCGTATTCCGCCGTGACCCAGCCGCGCCCCGAATTGCGCAGCCAGCCCGGAACACCCTGCTCGATGGTGGCGTTGGTGAGCACCCGCGTGTTCCCGAGCGAGACCAGAACCGAGCCCTCGGCGGTCTGCACAAAGCCGGGAGTGAGCGTAAGCGGGCGAAGCTGGGCGTGGCTTCTGCCGCCGGGACGAAGGGAGATTCCGCTCGCTGGCCCCGTTGCGTTTCCCATTTCCTTCATAGACGGATTGTAAGGGAGCGCCGCGGGGAGCGGGACCGGGGACGGAAGTCGGTTCCGCAATGGGAATCTGGGAGATTCAAGTACCGGAAGAGGAATCTTCCCATAAACGACTGATAGGAATGCTCTTTTGCGCGCCCGTCAGTAGCCGCTTGTTCCATTTCGGAACCCTCGCCCGGTGCGACGCCTCGCCCATACGCCCCCAATCGGGGCCTTATCCCTTCCATGATCAGGAGCTTAGGAAATGCGTCCTAGTTTGGCACGCAACGTGTATGAAAACAGGACAAAGCCCACCGCCGAACGCAGAAACGAGAAGTTGGGCAAGAGCGAACAAAGTTAGGAGAGCGGGACCAGCGGGCGGAGAACAAAAAGACTCATCGTTGCTGACAGCTGACAACTGAAAACTGCCCCCTGTCCGCTGTTCACTGTCCATTGCAAGAAAGGAACCGGCAAATGCAGCAGACGCAAGCATTGAGAGGCACGGCAAGAAAACAGGAAAATGTGGGCCGCAAGCACCAGGATCTGGAGTTGAAGGCGAATCGCACGGACGGCAAGCAAAACGGCCCCGCGAGCATGCGGACGAGTCCTGACCGGAAGCGCGTGGAGACGGTTGTTGAGACTCTCACCGCGCTGCACAGCCGGGGCGAGACCCTCGCCGAGGTGGCGCACGACGCGCGTAATATGGTCACGGCCCTCGGCCTCTACTGCGATCTCCTGGAGGAGCCGGGCGTACTGGCTACTCCCTTCCTGCACTTCGGACACGAGCTCCGGCTTGTGGCTGCGGCCAGCCGCCGGTTGGTCGAGAAGATCGTCACATTTGACGCCCAGAGCGCAGCCAGGGCAGCCGCGGCGCCCGTTGGCCTGACGCCAGCAGGATCGGGACCGGCGCAGCTGGAACTGGAACGGGTCGGCACCACGATACCCGGCAGGGAACGCGGTCCAATCACGGCCGCCGGCGTCCATTCGAACCGGCGCTGGGATCTGCTGCCCGCCGTGCCCGTCGCGAACCTAGCCGCCGAGCTGCTGGCCAACCGCAACCTGCTGGCGGCGCTGGCCGGGCCCTCCATCGCGCTCACCGTCCACGCCGAGGGCGGTGCGCGGCCTGTGCGGCTCACGAGCGAAGACCTGACGCGGGTCATGGTGAATCTGGTGAAGAACTCGACCGAGGCCCTGCCCTCGGGTGGGCGCATCCACATCGGCCTGCGCGAGCAGCCAGCTGCCCAGGGCGCTGCGGACTGCCTTCTCGTCACCGTTGAGGACAACGGTCCGGGAATCCCCGCAGATGCACAGGAAACGATCTTCGCCTCCGGCTACACGTCGCATGGCGTGAGCGAAGGCCAGAGCGAAGGATCCTCTGGCAACTTTGCCCTCAGCCATCGCGGTCTGGGCCTCACCATTTCGCGCTCCATCGTCGAAGGCGCGGGAGGACGGATCACGGCCGGCAACCGGGAGCAGGGCGGAGCGCGCTTCTCGATCGAGCTGCCGCTGCGCAAGGCGAACTAAAAGCTGAAAGCCGGGAGCTGACAGATGGAGCGTATGAGTTCAGGTTTTTCTAACGCGCGAGAGGCGAATACAATGCTGGATACAGTCTTCAACACACGAGAGATGGAGTTCATTCCACAACTTGCCGAACCGGCGATCCGCCTGCACCTGCTCGTCGTGGACGGGGACGCGGCGGTGCGCTCGGCCTGCGCCGAGATCGCCGCCAGTTTGGGGTACGCGGTAGACAGCACCGGAGACCTGAACCAGGCGCGCGGCCTTATGCGCGGCCGCATCGCCGATATCCTGCTGGTCAACCTGCCCTCCGGTTCCAATGAGGGCCTGGAGCTGGTCTCCGAGGTCAAGCTGCTCTACCCCGACACCTCGGTGATCGCCATGACGGCCACGGGCTCGGTAAATGCGGCCGTCGAGGCCATGCGCTGCGGCGCGTCCGACTACCTTACCAAGCCCTTCGCCATGGACGAGCTCTCGACCGTGCTCGATCGCGCCGCGCAGAGCCACATGACCGACACCGCGACGCGCCAGTTGCGTGAGCGGCTGCGCCTCTCCGAAGGTCTGGGTTCCATGATCGGCCGCTCGCCGGAGATGGAGAAGATCTACCGCATCCTCTCCAAAGTTGCCCAGAGCACGCACCCCGTCCTGATCCTGGGCGAGAGCGGCACGGGCAAGGAACTGGTGGCGCGCACGATTCACGCCTATGGCCCTAACTCCCAGAAGCCCTTCCTGCCCGTCGATTGCGGCTCGCTGGTGCCCACGCTCATCGAAAGCGAGCTCTTCGGCTACGTCAAGGGCGCATTCACCGGAGCCAACCGTTCCAAGGACGGCCTGCTGGTCTCGGCCGAGGGCGGCACCGTTTTCCTCGACGAGATCGGCGAGCTCTCGCTTGACCTGCAGGCCAAGCTGCTGCGCGCGCTGCAGGAGAAAGAGGTCCGCCCGGTCGGGGCCACGCACCGCGTGCCCATCAAGGCGCGCATCGTCGCCGCCACCAATCGCGATCTCGCCGCCATGGTTGAGAAGGGCACCTTCCGCAAGGATCTGTTCTATCGGCTCAACGTGGTCAACCTCCGGTTGCCTTCTCTCCGCGACCGCCGCGAGGACATTCCGCTGCTGGCTGCGCATTTTCTCGACCGCATCAGCCGCGAGCACAACCGCAAGTTCACCTTGAGCGACGAGGCCCTGCGCACCATGATGCGCCACGACTGGCCGGGCAACGTGCGGGAGCTCGAAAACTCGCTCGAACGCGCCACCGCGCTCTCCTCCGGCCCGGTGCTGCACCTGGGCGACCTGCCCACTCAGTTGCAGCAGCAGGGGCTCCAGCAGAACATCGACGCGCGACGCGCCGGCGCCCTGGAAGAGGCCGGAGCCGCTGCCGCGCCCGGCGTCAAGCCTCTGGCCGATCTCGAGCGCGAAGCAATCTTAAGCGCCATCCGCACCCTGAACGGCGACAAGCTGCAGGCCGCGAAGCTTCTGGGCATCGGCAAGACCACGCTCTACCGCAAGCTGAAGGAGTACGGCATCGCCGACCCGCTGCGTGAAGAGTGAAGAAGCAGCGATTAGCCATTAGCTTTTAGCCGTTAGCTCTTCCGTCGCCGGGTTGGCCGCGGTGGCCGGCTTTGTCTCGTCACCGGAGCAATACGCAACCGAAAGCTAAAAGCTAAAAGCTAAAAGCTAAGAGCCGTGAGCTACCGGCTAAAGAACACAGTTCTAACCAACGATAGGGGAACGAACATGAGCATTCTCTTGGTGACTGGAATCGAAGGCGCTCGCAACTGTGCCGATGTAGTCGGCGCGCAACTGGGAATGGAAGTTGAAGTGGCCGAAGGCCGCCGGGACGGGCTGTCCGCTCTGCGCAAACGCGAGTTCCTGGCCGTCGTGATTGACGAGACTCTGGCTGAGTGCGACCCGGCAGCCGCGGACCGTATCTGCGAGCAGGCCGGACTCGCCATTCCTCTGCAGATCAACTTCGCCGTCTCGGGAACGGCCCGCCTGGTCCGCGAGATTCGCGCCGCTCTGCGTCGCCGCGAGCGCGAGCAGGCTGTGGCCCGCCGCGCCGCCGCGGCAGCCATTGAATCCGAGCTCAAGTCCACGGTCGCGGGCCTGCTGCTTCACTCGCAGCTGGCCTTGAGCGGCAGCGAAGTCCCGGCGCCGGTGGCCGACCGCCTGCGCATGGTCGCCGACCTGGCCGGCAGCCTGCGTCAGCAGCTTAGCATTCCGATTCCCGCCCGCGCCGCCGCCGGCTGAGCGGCTAATTACAAGGTCCGACCGGGCCCGGCGCGCCGGCCGGCATCTCCGGCGGGAACGCGCATGTCAAGGCGCGAGCCCATCCGCGACAAATGATCGAGCTCGCCAAGCGCACGCTCGAGCCCGCAAACCGCCGCCTTCGCTCGATTCCCAGAATTGTTGCGAACCTCAAGCCTTTTTGTACGCGCATTTGGGCAAATGTCTCTCTTTGCGGTGAAGCCGCCTGTAACCACCAGCCGCTTCATCGCGATTCTCTCCTGCATCGCTTCCCAGATCAAATCCAGCCGTCTTCGTTTGCATCTGGCTCTCTTCGCTACCAGTCGAAATACCCTTTGTTTACAAGCGCCATGCGGCATCGAATACCCTAGAGTCTGTTCTTCACTTTCGCGTCGGGAAAGTGAAAAACGAATCTAGACTGTGCAGGGAGCATCCATGAGCGTCATCCGGCAGGAAGATTTCATCGCGAGCGTTGCAGCCGCGTTGCAGTACATCAGCTACTACCACCCGGTGGATTACATTCGCTCGCTCGCCCAGGCCTATGAACGCGAGCAATCGCCCGCCGCGCGCGACGCCATGGCGCAGATCCTCATCAACAGCCGCATGTGCGCCGAGGGCCACCGCCCTGTCTGCCAGGACACGGGCATCGTCAACGCCTTCGTCAAGCTGGGTATGGATGTGCGCTTTGAGCCCGGTCCCGGCGAGGAGCCTCTCGACCTGCAGCAGATGATCGACGCCGGCGTTCGCCGCGCCTACCTCGATCCCGACAACAAGCTGCGCGCCAGCCTGCAAGCCGACCCCGCCGGCAAGCGCATCAACACCAAAGACAACACGCCCGCCGCGGTTTTTGTCGAAGTGGTGCGCGGCTCGACGGTCGAAGTCACCGTGGCCGCGAAGGGTGGAGGCTCCGAGGCCAAGGCGAAGTTCGTCATGCTCAATCCCAACGACTCGGTTGTCGACTGGGTTCTCAAAACGGTGCCCACGATGGGCGCCGGCTGGTGCCCGCCGGGAATTCTCGGCATCGGCATCGGCGGCACGGCAGAGAAGGCAATGCTCCTTGCCAAGCAATCGCTTATGGACCCCATCGACATTCAGGAGCTCATCGCGCGCGGCCCCACAACCACCGCTGAAAAACTTCGCGTCGAGCTCTACTTGCAGGTGAATCGTCTCGGCATTGGCGCGCAGGGACTCGGCGGCCTGACGACCGTGCTTGACGTGAAGGTCGTCGACACGCCGGCGCACGCGGCCAATCTGCCCGTGGCCATGATCCCCAACTGCGCCGCCACGCGCCACGCGCACATCGTTCTCGATGGCTCCGGTCCCGTCTTTCTCGATCCGCCCCCGCTCGACGCCTGGCCGAAGCTCGTTTACGACGTTTCAGGAGCGCGCCGCGTCAGCCTCGACACCGTCACGCGCGAAGAGGCAGCCACGTGGAAGCCAGGAGAAGTGCTTCTCCTCACGGGCAAGCTGCTCACCGGCCGCGACGCCGCGCACAAGCGCATGAGCGACATGTTGAACAGAGGAGACAAGCTCCCCGTCGACCTCAGCGGCCGATTCATCTACTACGTGGGCCCTGTGGACCCGGTGCGCAACGAGGTCGTCGGCCCCGCCGGGCCCACCACGGCCACACGCATGGACAAGTACACGCGCCAGATGCTCGCCGAAACTGGCCTGCTCGGCATGGTGGGCAAGGCCGAGCGCGGCCCTGAGGCCATCGCGGCCATCCGCGAGTTTGGCGCGGTCTATCTGATGGCCGTCGGCGGCGCAGCGTATCTCGTCTCCAAGGCCATTCGCAGCTCGCGCCTGCTGGCCTTTGAGGACCTGGGCATGGAGGCCATCTGCGAGTTCGACGTCAAGGACATGCCCGTCACCGTGGCCGTCGATGCCAAGGGAACCAGTGTCCACGAAACCGGCCCCGCCGAATGGAAGCAGCGCATCGCGGGCATTCCGATCCTGCAGTGAAGGCGGGGAACATGCAGTAGGGAGCAGGGAGCAGGGAACAGCTGCCGGCGTTCAGCGCGAATCGCGTAACTCCGCTAACCCGCCGCTTCACGCATGCGTCAGGTATCCCATCCCGTCCAGCACGCCGCGCATGAACGCGAAGCTCTCGATCACGCCGGGCATGGGATTGTCGGGATGAATTTCGTATTCGAGATCGATGAATCCCTGATATTCGATCTTGATCAGCGCCTCGAACATCTCGCGGAAGGGCAGGATGCCCTGGCCCACGGCCACCTGGCTTTCTTTGCTCGAAAAACTGGTCAGATCCTTCACGTGCATGTCGTAAAGCCGCGGTCCCACGGCGTGGATCGCTTCAACAAGATTTGTTCCCGCGCGGGCCGCGTGGCCCACGTCGATGCAACACCCAATGCGGGGGTCCATGTCCCTGATCACCCTGAGCACATCGAACGGCGAGGGGTAGAGCTTGTCCTCGGGTCCGTGGTTGTGGATGGCAATGCGAATGTCGTATTCGCGGACAAACTTCTCGATCCGCGGCAGAGTCGCCGGCGCGGGATCGCCCGCCACAATCACCCGAATGCCCGCGCGCTTGGCGTACTCGAACTTCGCGCGAATGTCGTCGTCATCGTCCTTGGGAAAACTGATGGTTCCGGCGGCATGGAGCTTGATGCCTGCTGCGGCGTAGTCGGCCAGGGCCTGCGCCTCGAGCGTGGGGTCCATCGGCAGATGGTCCTTCACATCCTTGGCGTTCAGGGCGGTGAGGTTCAGTTGCTTCATGAAGCCGATCAGTTCGGCGCGTGTGAAGTTGCGAAACGTGTAGCTGGCCAGGCCGAGGCTGAGCGGCGAAAACTTGCCCGAGGCTGGAATCGCCTCTGCGTTTGCTTGCGCAACACCCATCAGGGCGGGAAAAACTCCTGTTGCGGCAAAGCCGGCTGCAACCGCACCCGACTGCACAAGTTGACGACGAGAAAATCCGTTCTTCATAGACGTGTCATTCTTTCACCGACCACCGCGGCCAATTCACAAATGTCAAACACGGCGTCGACAACTATTCCCTAATCCCTAATCCCTGGTCCCTGCTTCTCTCACTGCTTTCCCCACCGGTAGACTAATCCCGCGGTGAACCCTCGACTTGCCTGAACCGTCGATCCAAAGCCAGTAAAAAAATACTCAGGCGCCAGCTTCAAGGCGATGTTTGGAGCTATGTTCAGCTCGCCAATCACACTCACGCTGGCGGCAAACGTGTTCGCGTCGGGATAAAGGCCGAGAAGAGCGGGCGGAATTCCGTTCGTGTCACCGGAGAAATTGCCGTGCGCCCAGCCCGCCATGGCGCGGCCGGAGATGGAGTACTTAGGCTGCAGGTAAAAGCGATACACAGGACCACCGATCACGTCGTACTGGCTAATCGCTGGCCGCGTGAACTTGCCCTGGCTGTATGGGTTCAGGCCCACGTAGGCCGTTCCAAAGTTGCCGCGACCGTCGAGCGTAAAGCCCAACCGCTCGTTCGAAAATCTCGTCAGGCCCGTCTCCCACGCATAGTAGGTGAGCCGCTGCAATGATGGTCCCGGCGTAAAGCGCAGGTAACCCATGTCCATGTACGATTCCCACCTGTGGTCGTAGGCGTCGTGGATGGCCGTGGAGCGGCGCTGCGCGCGCCGCTGGCGAATGCGCTCCTGCACGCTGATCTGGCCCTGGGTCTCGCCGGCGGGCTGCTGCGCGTCGTCGGAAGGCTGATTCTGCGCCAGGTTCAGGTTCTGATCCGGCGTTGCGCTTGATGAGGAGCTACTCGAGCTTTGCGCCTGAACGGCGGGCATCACCGGCAAACTGAGCGCCAGTAAAATTGCAAGTCGGCGAAATGAGACCATCGGGTTCGGATTTCCTCCAAGGGACAACCGGTTTCAACTTTCTCCGGGACATCGATTAACAGCAACTGTGAGACCCGCACCAAAGCGGGGCTCAGAATTTCGGCGAGTCGATTCGGCCGGCTGGTGAAACCGGTTCGAGTGCGAAAGCACGCGCGCTGACCGGCCCAGATCTGGATTTGGAATGTCCGCCGCGGCGGATTCGCTTCCCTTGGGTCGTGGTTTCACTGCGGTCTTGATGCGTTGCTTCCCCCATCTGGTATTAAATCACCTCGGGGTGAGCCCTGTTCTGGAACACGCCCCGGAACTCGCCCCCGAAACTTGTCCCGAGTCTCGCCTCGGAATCTCGAAGCCGATGCGCGCAGCTTAGACGCATTCCGGAGCCAACCGGCACTGCTCCGGCGTTTACATTCACCGTGAGCAACGGGTCGCTCTGCGATGATAGCCATGGGAGGCGCGAAGAACGATGGGGCGTATTTTGTTCGGAGTCATCCTGTGTTTGATCCTGGTGCCGGTGGTGGTGCTGGCATGGTTTCGTTTCGGGCGCCCGCCGGTAGCCGTGGCCGACCCGCCGTTTCCAATGGAGCGGCAGATCGTGCAGATTCCGCTCAACGCGCGCATCAATCGCGAGATGCCCGCCGCCGCTCCCATCCAGGCTGACGAGAACAATCTTGTTACCGGTGCCGGGATCTACCGCGACCAATGCGCGGCGTGCCACGGCTTTTACGGCAAGCCCTCGAGCTTTGCCGCGCACATGTACCCGGGCGCTCCTCAGCTTTGGCAGCAGCACAAAGGCAGCAGCGTCGTCGGCGTCAGCGACGACCCGCCGGGCGAGACCTATTGGAAGGTGTCCAACGGCATTCGCCTCACCGGCATGCCGGCATTCAACGCCATGCTGACCGAAACTCAGATCTGGCAGGTGACCCTGCTCCTCGCAAATGCCGATAAGCCACTGCCTCCCGCGGCGGTCTCCATCGTGCGCGGCGAAGAGCCGCTGCCGTCAACGCAGGATGTCCCCGCGCCAGCGCCAGCACCGAAGTAAGCGCTATTTGGGTGCCGCTCGAACGGGAAGGAAAGGGAAGCGTTCATGATTCTCGCTGATTGGTTGCGCAAGGGATTTGGCTATGTGCTCCTGAGTATGGGTGTGTCGCGTCCGGCTCCCAAGCCCAAGCCCCAATCAAAACCGGAATCCAAACCCGGAAGCGGCAGCCAGAGCAACTGACGCGCCGCCGCGCCGCTCCTTGTTCCCGCGCGGCCCGCGTGTCCCCTTACAATAAAGAAGGAAGCACACCCCACCTGGCCGATGGCGGATAAAGAAGACAATCAAACCGAGCAGAACGGGTCCGAGAACGGATCCGAACAGCCGAAGCGCAAGCCTGACGATGAAGTCGTCGGCAAAGTCTACGACGCGGAGCTGATGCGCCGCCTCGGCCACTTCGTTCGTCCCTATTGGTTGCAGGCCAGCATCGCCTCGCTCTCCGTCTCCCTCAAATCTCTGTGCGACGTTGCGGGGCCTATCCTTGTGATGGTGGCTGTCGATCGCTACCTCGATCCGCAAGCCAGCGATCTAGACCCCTCCAACGCCGTCGCTCACTGGGTGGCCACCAACAGCCCGCTCGCGCACGTTCTTCCCTCCGGTGCGGTGCAAGGCGTCACCCGGCTCGCCGCCATTTACCTCGCCATATTGGTCTCGGCGTACCTCCTCCAGTTCATTCAGGTTTACCTGATGCAGTGGATCGGGCAGAAGATCATGTTCGATCTGCGCCGCGACATTTTCCGCCACATGCAGCGCATGGACGTCGGATTCTTCGATGTTCACCCCGTCGGCCGCCTCGTCACGCGACTCACCTCCGACGTGGACGCCGTCAACGACATGTTCACTGAAGGCGTGCTGGCCATCGTCAATGACGCCTTCACGCTCGCCATCATGGCCATCGTTATGCTCGCCATCAGTTGGTGGCTGGCGCTGCTCACCTTCGCTGTTTTGCCCATCATTCTCATCGTCACGCGCATCTTCCGCGACCACGTCCGCGAGAGCTACCGCCGTGTCCGCACCGCCATTGCGCGCATCAACAGCTTCACCCAGGAACACATCTCGGGCATGGCCGTGGTGCAGCTCTTCAACCGCGAAGAGCGCGCCTACAAGGACTTTGAAGACGTCAACCGCCAGCACATGATCGCCTTCAAGGACACAATCTTCGCCTACGCGCTCTATTACCCCGCTGTTGACTTTCTTTCGTCGGTAGCCATAGCACTCGTCGTCTGGCGCGGCGGTTTCGGAGTCCTTCATCTTCCGCCCACGGTCACCATCGGCGTGCTTTTCATGTTCACGCAATATTCCCTGCGTTTCTGGCGGCCCATTCAGGATTTGAGCGACAAATACAACATCCTTCAGGCGGCGATGGCGGCCTGCGAGCGCATCTTCAAGCTGATGGACTCGAAGCCTGAGATCGTGAGCCCCGCGCAACCGATTCCCGGCGATGGCTCCAACCGCATCGAGTTTGAGCACGTCTGGTTCACTTATCAGAAACTGACTGACGAGCAAAAGGCCGCAGTGGCCGCCGCGCAATCAAGCCGTGTAGCGCCGGTCTCCAGAC
>JBEKAJ010000066.1:0-14024 GCA_050018295.1 Occallatibacter sp.
CGTTTCCGTCACTTGTCGACACGACCGGCGCCCCCTGACCCTTCCCCGCTGCATAGAGTCTGCATACCGGCCCACCGCCGTGATGCCACATTCAAGATGGCTCCGCGCAGCCGCCCAGCACCTGCCGAAAACCTCACCCTGCCGCTTCTCCCCGGCGAGGACTGAGACTAAGCCGCCCAGCCCCGCCTGCTCCGCTAACCCCGCTGCTCGCTGTCAAGCCCCCTAGACCAGACTTGCCGACTCGCTGAACCGTCAACTCATTGATTTCCAATTCACTTATTCACTCTTTCACTTTCTTCCCAAGTTTGCCGATTAATTCGCGAATTCCTCCATACTTGTTCCATTAGCGTTCAACCAGGCCTTCGTTGCGGCGGACAATCTCCGCCGCATTCGCGTCTTTGCGCTCGGGAAACTGGCGCAATCCGCGTCCAAAGACCTCAAGAACGCCCTAACTCCCGTGAATCGGCACGCTTGCGGGATGCGGCCCTGGAAATAGGTATGCAAGGTATTGGTAAGGTATGGCTGAGGTATGGGCCGGCCCGTAACTCCTTTGTTATCAAATATGGAGGTATGGCATACCGGGGAGGGGGGCACCGGGTACCACAAATGAAAGGTTGGGCAGCGAAAAGGAGAAAGTTATGACACCGAATTGTCGGCACATCATGCCGGGCGGCGGGCAATGTCACGGTTACGCCCTCAAGGGCGGGAACCTTTGTTATTTCCATAGGCGGCAGCGCATCGCAGCCCAAAAACCCGTCAGCATGATGGACTCGATCGAGATCCCGCTTCTCGAAGACCGCTGCGCCATCCAGGTCACCCTCTCCCAGGTCCTCCGGCACATCGTCAACAAGACCATCGACCGCCCCCGCGCCTCGCTCCTCCTCTACGGCCTCCAGCTTTCCCTGCAAAGTGTCGATCGCAGCAGTTGGGCCATTCCCATCGGAACCGTCAAGGCTCTCCACCATACGCGCGACGGTGAAGATCTCGCCGTCGATCCCGACGACGAAGATGAGTATGAGGATGAAGAAGATGACGAGGAGGAAGACCCAGACCAATCCGACGCCGAATCCGGCGACGATTCCGACGCTGAGGAGCTTGAAAGCCCGGACGACGGCTCTGAGAAAGAGAAGGTCGAAGATGACGAGGACGACGGCGACGACGACGAGGACGACGAATTTTCCGGGGAAACCACCGAGGAACTGATCGCCGACCAGAAATACCTTCAGTCCGTCAGCAACGCTCTGGAAGTTGGCGATATGCGCCTGGCCGCACGCTTGCTCAAAGAGTCAAGCCCATAGCGAATGGGGGCTGGCTTTAGCCCCCGAAGGAATGTTCCTTCAAACTCACCCTCTACTCAGATGTCGAGATTTTTCACGTCGAGGGCGTTGTCCTCGATAAATTTGCGGCGGGCTTCTACGTCTTCGCCCATCAGCGTGGTGAAGATGGCCTCGGTTTCGGCGATGTCCTCGAGCTTGACGACGAGCAGCGTGCGCCGCTCGGGATCCATCGTCGTCTCCCAGAGCTGCGTGGCCGTCATTTCGCCCAGACCCTTGTAGCGCTGCACCTGGTAGTCTTTCTTGCCCTGCTCCACGATGTAGGCAAAGAGATCGCGGGCGGTCTGCTTTTCGACCGGCTCACGAAGCGTGCGCGCGCCGCGAGACTTGGTGTCCGCGCGGGTCTCGACACTGCCCGGCGAGGGCGCACCTTCGGCATCCGGCTCGTCGTCGTCTTCGTTGCCACTCTCCGCGGCTTTGGCGGCTTTGGGAGCGTATTCGACCAGGAACGGCGGCTCAAGGAACTCTTTGATGAGCGAGTATTTCGACATCATCTGCCGGAACTCGGGACTCGAAGCCAGCGTCCAGTCGACGCAGCGCGTAGCGCCCTGCGCATCGGTGAAGGAGATGGACCAGGTGTGGTGCTCCTCGTCTTCGACCGGCTTGGCCACCTTGAACTGAAACTCGTCGGCGAGTTCGGTGAGTTGCGTATGCAGCGCGGCGATCTTCTCCGGAACTTCATTGCCGTTCTTCGAAGCGAAGTCCGTGCGATGGGTCAGTTCCGCGCGAGCCAGCATCTCTGTGAGCTTCTCGTTGCGGATGCGCTTGTCGACCTTTTCGACAAAGCCGAGATACTCGTTGAGCGTGGCCATGAAGCGGGTGAGGTCGGCGCCTTCGATGCGTCCGGCGGTCTCGCCGTGGCGGACAATCATGCCCTCGGCGGCGCGGTTGACCATGACCTTCACGAACTCGCGGTCATCCTTGATGTATTGCTCGAAGCGGCCCTTCTTGATTTTGTAGAGCGGCGGCTGCGCAATGTAGACGTGATCGCGCTTGATGAGCTCGGTCATGTGGCGGAAGAAGAAGGTGAGCAGCAGCGTGCGAATGTGGGAGCCGTCCACGTCGGCGTCGGTCATCAGGATGATTTTGCCGTAGCGGATCTTGGCGGCGTCGAAGTCGTCTTTGCCGATGCCGCAGCCGAGCGCGGTGATCATGGCGCGGATCTCCTCGTGGCCGAGCATCTTGTCGTAGCGCGCCTTCTCCACATTGAGGATCTTGCCCTTGAGCGGAAGAATGGCCTGGAATTTGCGATCGCGGCCCTGCTTGGCAGTGCCGCCGGCGCTCTCGCCCTCGACGAGATAGAGTTCGCAGCGCTCGGGGTTGCGTTCGCTGCAGTCGGCCAGCTTGCCCGGCAGGCCGCCGCCGTCGAGCGCGCCCTTGCGCCGCGTAAGATCGCGCGCCTTGCGTGCCGCCTCCCGGGCGCGGGCGGCTTCAATGGCCTTGTTGATGATCTTGCGGGCGACCGGGGGATTCTGCTCGAGATACATGCTCAAACGCTCGTTGACGAAGGCCTGCACCGTGCCGGCTATATCGGAGTTGAGCTTGCCCTTGGTCTGCCCCTCGAACTGCGGCTGCGAAAGCTTGACGCTGACGACGGCGACCAAGCCCTCGCGCACGTCGTCGCCGCTCAGGCTCTCCTTCATGTCTTTGAACAGGCCCATCTGCTGGCCGATGAAGTTGATGGTCCGCGTGAGTGCTGCGCGAAAACCGGAGAGATGCGAGCCGCCATCGACAGTGTTGATGTTGTTCGCGAAGCTGAACACGGTTTCGGAATACGCGTCGTTGTACTGGAGCGCGATGTCGATTTCAACGCCGTCGCGAAGAGCCTCCATGACGATGGGCTTGTCGTGCAGGACGCTCTTGCCGCGGTTGAGGTGCTTGACGAATTCTGAGATGCCCCCGGCGTAGCGGAACTCGGTGCGGCGCGCTTCGCCGGTCTTGGCGTCGGCCGTGCGCTCATCGGTGAGCGTGATCTCGAGGCCCTTGTTGAGGAAGGCCATCTCGCGCAAACGCTGCGCGAGGGTGTCGTAGTTGAATTCGGTGGTGGTGAAGATCGATTTGTCGGGCAGGAAATGAACCTTTGTGCCGCGGCGCTTGCTGGTGCCCGCCTGGCGCAGCTCACTGGTTGGAATGCCGCAACTGAAATCCATCTCCCAGGTGTGGCCGTCGCGCCAGATCTCGACGTTGAATTCCTGCGAGAGCGCGTTTACACAGCTCACGCCGACACCATGAAGACCGCCGGAAACTTTATAGGTGGAGGCGTCGAACTTGCCTCCCGCGTGCAGCTTTGTGAGCACCACTTGCACCGCGGGCATGCGCTGGCCGCCCGGCAAATCCATCATGTCCACGGGAATGCCGCGGCCATCGTCGACGACAGTGATCGAGTTATCAACGTGGATGACGACGTCAATTTTTTTGGCGTAGCCGGCGAGGGCCTCGTCGACTGAATTGTCGACGACTTCGTAGACAAGGTGATGCAACCCCATCTCACCCGTCGACCCGATGTACATTGCGGGACGGAGGCGAACGGCTTCGAGGCCTTCCAGGACCTTGATATTCTCGCCGGTGTAACTGTCGTTGTCGCCGTGGATCGAGGAACTGCTCAGAACTTCAGTCGCCATAGAATTCCGTTCGCAAGGTGTTCCGTAAGGTCGTGGGTCGCCGGGGATGAATCCGGACGCTGAAGCGGGAGTAAGCGCTTGAAAAGAGGGGCTATCAAGCGTGTTCACCTAGGGTTATTTTACCATGCGGGAAGGTGCGATGGAGGGGGGATCGGGCGGCGTGAAAACGGTTACTAACGGCACCTGAAAAGCGCGATGAAATGACGTTGGTAATTCATCTTCGTTTTAGTTTAGTATCTATATGAAAAAACTAGACTTGCATTCATAATTCGGATACGATTGTATTCCAGGAGGAGAGAAATCTCCTTTCAAAATCCAAATCCGAGAGGTTACCAATGATGAAAGCCGCCATTCGCATGTTCGCTCTGTTTGTCGCCGTCGCCGGCCTTGCTTCTGCGTCGTTTGCGCCGGCCAACACGCAGATTCGCGCCACGCACAATTCGGTGACCGCGAGTGATCCTGGCCCCCTGATCCTTCTTCCGGCCCCTCTTCCTTGCCAATCTGTCGGTGAGTGCTTTGCGCCCACAGCGTTGTCCCGCTAAAGACCACGACGAAGTTCCGCTAATCGGGAGAGCCTGAAGGACTACCTCATAGCACGAAAGTGCCAGCGGGGCGTTACCCTTTTGTGTTTGGGCTATTAGGCATATAGGCGCTATCCTGAGGACGTTCGAACGATCGCAGAATAGTCTCTATGCCATTGAACGTTACAATGTCGGCGATGAGCGCGGCTGAACTTGTCCTTTGGGCCGCGCTCGCCATTCTTTTCTGGAGCAAGGGGCTGCATCGCCGATTCCGGGCGATGGGTTATTACCTCGCGTTGCGGGCAATTTCGACATCAGTGCTGATGCTTGTTCTCTACGAGGATTCGCAATCGTGGGGAAGGAATCACCACTTCGGCTCGATCTACTACTTCGGCTTTTTCGCGACCTATCTCGCGAGCACGGTGCTGCTGTTCTTCATCTGCATTGAGGTCTTCCGTTCGGCGCTGGCCGCGTTTCCTGGAATCGCTAAACTGGCGATCGTGATTTTCCGCTGGGCAGCCGTGGTTTCGATGATTGTGAGCCTGACCTCAATCTCCTATGCGCACAAGGGGATTTACGTCATTGCGGACGTTTCTTACGGGCTGATGCACTCGGTAAGCGTTCTTGAGTTGTGCTTGCTCGCATTCCTCTGCCTAAGCATGAACGCGCTGCGCCTCACGGTGCGCGATTTGTCGTTTGGCATTGCTTTGGGATTCGGTTTGATGTCTTCCGCGGACTTCATCGTCGCATCGTGGATCTCTCGCGTCGCATCGCTAACCGATCCGCTGCAATTCGTTTACGAGTCGCTGATTCTCGGGACACTGGCGATCTGGATGGTTTACTCCATTCTTCCGGAACCGCCTCGAAAGCCGGTTTTGATGCCGGCGAGCTCGACCATCTACCGTTGGAACGAAATTGCTTCGGCACTGGGTCATACGGGCACCCAGGTGGCCGTGCAGCAGCCCGCCAACAGCTTTTTCCTCTCGGACGTGGAGCGCGTGGTGGAGAAAGTGCTTGCGCGGAATATGAAGGGGCGGGAGTCGGAGACGTAGGATCAGGGATCAGGGATCAGGGATCAGGGATCAGAAAAACGGAGGGCCGCGGCGAGCGCCGCGGCCTTTCAATTTTGGGTCAGGTTGTGTCGATTGCCTATGAGGTAGGCCTATTCTGAGGCGATGGGCTCAATCGAGGCAAAGCGCCCGCGATTTCCGCGGTCAGTGAATTTCACGCGGCCTGAAACCTTGGCGAAGAGCGTGTCGTCGGACCCGATGCCCACGTTCGCGCCGGGCTTGATGCGAGTGCCGCGTTGGCGGCTGATAATGGAGCCGCCGGTGACCAACTGACCGGCAAAAGCTTTTACGCCCAGCCGCTGCGCGTTTGAGTCGCGCCCGTTTGTGGAACTGCCTCCACCTTTTTTATGTGCCATTGTCGAATCTCCTCTTTTTAAAGCAGCTATTAGCTTTTAGCTATTAGCTCTTAGCTTGTCCTGTGCAGGAATCAAGCCTGGCGCCTTTGTGCGGAATCAACGCGCTATTTCTTGTCCGTGTCGTAGGTGACGCCGTCGGCCACGATGGCCTTGATGCGCACCTCGGTGAAGTTCTGCCGGTGGCCCTGGAGCTTCTTGTACTGCTTCTTGCGCTTGAAGTGGAAGACCAGGATCTTATCGCCGCGCCCCTGGCCGAGGACTTCGGCTGTGACCGTGGCCGAGGCCGGTTTGGCCAACGTTCCGGGTTCGCCGGAAACTGCAAGCACATCGCTGAATTCGACGGTCGGACTGCCCGACGGAACGCTCTCAATCTTAAGAACGTCGCCCGGCGCGACACGGTACTGCTTGCCTCCGGTGCGAATGACTGCGTACATAACAAATCCTCCAGCGCCATGGGTCCCAGGACCGGGCGCGAACGGCAAAATCGTGTCCTCGATGGGGCGGATACAGATGGGTGACTGCATCGGGAGGCGGGCCGAGCCACAACAGCGCGGAGAACCCGGCGACATCCCGCGCACCCTTCAACCGGGTGCATCGCCAAACTCTTTGATTTTACCGTTAAACCGGGGTTGGGTCAACGAAGCCGCGGTGCGGGGCTCAATCTCCAATCGTGGCAAGCAATGTGCTGCGAACCCATTCCGAAACGGTCTTTTTGCTGGCTTTGGCTGCGGCCTCTACCTTCTTCCGGTCTCCGGGACTGAACCTTACCGGCACGATGGTGCCCTTTGCGGCTCCCTTCGCCAGTCTCGGGCGGCCCGGTTTCTTAGGCCTAGGCATTGTCGTACTCCTGAACGATGAAGCCCCTTACCGATCCCTGTCCGACGCGAACGCCAAGCCGCATGATCCTATCGCGGTGGATGCCAGTCATGCGCTCAATGGACCGAATACTAAAACCCTCAGCCAGAGCCGCGATCACCGCGATCACCGCGATCACCGCGATCACCGCGATCACCGCGATCACCGCGATCACCGCGATCACCGCGATCACCGCGATCACCGCGATCACCGCGATTTGCTTATCCGTGTTGAGGATGTTCGCCATAAAGCCTCACTGGAATAAATGTAATACAAAAACAATTCAATGTCAAGTGTTTTTGTAATACATTTTAGATACTCCCGTGCTGGAATACAAGAAACTTGTTGCGGCATGATTTTAGCGAGAGGGATTGACCTCACTCCAGCAGACATCTGGTTTACCGTCCTGTTTCTTCGGAAAGTCTGGGTCGATCTTCGTGAATATCGTTTTCGCTGTTGGGTTTGGAAAACTATCTAAAACTCTTATCGCGTTGCTCCAGCGATAATTCACCGCTCGTAGACACAAATCTTCGTACCAGTCACGCGTAAACCCTGAAAAGGAAATGGCGAGGGTGTCCTTTTGATCGTCCGACAAAGGATATGTCCCGCGGTCACTTTTTGCGCCGCCGAATCCTGGAATTTGCGTCTTAAATAGACTAGCTTCACGGACGCTATGGAGAAACGTTCCTCGTTGCTCGTCCTCAGTCGGTCCGGGTTGCAAATGAGGAAGCGCTAATATTAGCTTTCCAAACTTGGTCTCATCCATAACCTCCGCAGTGACATCACGCAAAGGAAATTGTCCGACGCGCACAGCCTCCAGTTCAACCGTGTTTCTCATAAAAGGTTTAGCTTTAATGTAGAGAAATGAATTGCCTCCAGTCTCTGTGTTTATTGCCTCGGTAGCGGTCTGTACAGCGGTTTGACTGGTCGTCACTGCGCTATTTACTCCGATGGCGATATCTCCCAATTTTTGCCGTTCAATCTCAAGCCCTTTCAGCGTTTTATCCAAATCCTGCCCCGTCTTCGTTAAGTCACCGTTGATCTTTGTGAAAGTGGAAGTCTGCTCCTGATCAGTAACATACAAATCCTTAATCTCTGCCACTATCAGCAATGTAATTAAGACAATCCAGACTACTTTCTCTCTAACAGGTGGCTCCCTCACTAAAGCCATGATCGCCGCCAATCCGCCCATGACGGCGATGTAGGTACCTGTTGGAGGATGATGGCCGACCTTGAGAAGGTACGGCGGCAAAAGAAACGCTGCGGCCAATAAGCATAGGGCAGTCCACAAGCGTTGTCGTGTGAAATCCGTCGAGCGCAGTCGAGTGCCCCACTGAAGCAAGGCTGCCTTGAACCTAGCCATGCCCCTCATCCTCCCACCGGCCCCCATGCCGCGTCGAGGGGTTTTTGTGATACATTTCCGCCATCATGCTGAAAGGTCTGGCGATGCTCGCTTTATTTGGCGCGTTGACACCGATTAGCCTCTTGGCCGGTCAGACTCCGCCACTCAGCCCGCCAAAAGAGGGAATCGCAAAACCCAATAGCGGTCAAAACGGACCCCAAAAGCCCAATCCCCAAGATACCCAAAACGATTCCCAGGGCGCATCTGCGGCCTCCAGCCAACCATCCGCCCCAGGATGTGATGAGAATTGCCAAAACCAGCGCCAGAACCTCGACATGCAGCGGAAGATAGAGTGGTTTACCGGAATCTTGGCCGCAGTGGGGGTCTTGCAGGGGGTCGTCCTGTTCCTGACGTGGAAAGCGATTAGGCGGCAGTCTGATTTGCAGGCGTTTCTCACTCGCCAATGGGTCGATGTAGCTAACTTTGGAGTCTCCGATGAGGACCCCCGGGAAATTCCAGAATGGGACCTCCCCAAGAGACATGAACGTCCGAAGCGAGACGAGGCGCTCAAGAAATCCATAGAACTCCATTCGGGGTTCGATGTTCTGAACAATACCCCCTATCCGCTTCCGCTCCGGAAGATCGTCACCTACGTAAGTAAAGGCGGCAGAGGCTTGGAATGGATAAAACATGAATTCTCGGCAGATGTTGTACTGCCCCCAAATCGCTCCGTAGGGGACAATTTCTATTCCTGCTTCTTCTCTGTCTCTCTGGACGAGCGCGAGGTTGAACTTCATGCCGCTACCTGCTTCGGGTTTCAAATAAGGATCGATGTGATCTTCCTTGACGCCGAAGGTAAGGAAGTGATTCAGCAGTTCCACAGATGGGCGGGAGGAGGGATCAGGGGATTTTCCTTTCAAAGTGATCTGCGCGCAGTGGCAAAGGAGAGAGAGAAGAGGAAAACCGAAAAAGCAATTTAGGACGCTGCCCACCGTGGTGCGGCCGAGGTTAGGCGGTCGGGTGAAGACGCGGGGCCGTTCATGGCGCGTCAGGCAAAAAGCCGCCAGAACCCCGTCAGATTCGCACCGGCACAACGTAGAACAGGATCGCGAAGTAGTGGGCAACGCTGCCGGCAAGGACGAAGATGTGCCATGTCGCGTGGAAATAGCGGCGATGGTCGAGTGCGAAGAAGATGACGCCCAGTGAATAGGCCACACCGCCGGCGCCGAGCCAGAGCAGTCCGTGCCAGCCTATGGCATGGAGAAGCGAGCGCACGACGAAGATGGCGAGCCACCCCTGGAACAGATAAACCAGGGCGGATGCGACGGGGAACCGGCCGATGGCCAGGCTCTTGAAGATGACGCCTGCCACTGCCAGCGCCCAGACCGCGGTGAAGAGAGCCCATCCCACCGGCCCGCGCAGAGAGACCAGGGTGAAGGGCGTGTAGGTTCCCGCAATGAGCACGTAGATGGCCGAGTGGTCCAGGACATGGAGGAGATGGCGAGCGCGGGTGCGCACCAGCGAGTGGTAAAGCGTGGAGCAGAGATAAACGAGGACCAGGGCACCGGAAAATACGGAGCAACAGACGATGAGCAGCGCCGGCCCGCGCGCGGAGGCGACGATGAGATAAACAGCTCCCGCCACGGCGAAACCGAGGCCGATGCCGTGTGTGATGGCGTTGGCAAGGATGTCGCCCAGATTGGTGTGCTGAGGCACAGATTGATGATAGTGCGAGCCGATGTGATGGAGCGGGCCAGAGTTTTGCGGGTAGTGGGTCAGTTCAAGAGAACTGTCCCTCAGGGGCTAATGCCCGCATCTAATTTGCTTGACTTATGTACGGGCTGAAGCCCGTACCTTTCACCTGAAACCCGTACCTTTCAAACTGGCCCACTACCATTTTGCGCGTCCCGAATTAGAACCTGCCATGAGAATGGGAATCCTTGCAGCGGCCGGGCGCGGGTAAAGGGACTCTGCCCTTGAGTGCGAATCCGCGGCGAGCTAGGTTTCAACATATGCAGGGAGCGATCGAAGGCTTCGCGGCAGGGAGGCGGATCGGATGTTTGGCTGAGATCGCGCTGTGCTATCAGCGCGCACTGGAGCGAAACCCGCAACAGCCGGAGGCTTTGGTGGGGATGAGCCTGGTGGCGCTGAGCAGCCGGCAAACCGAAGCCGCGGTGAAGATGGCTGCAGCAGGTGTGGCAGCAGCGCCAAGGATGGGCGCGGCTTGGGTTGCGCTGGGGCAGGCGTTGAAGGCTGCTGAACGGATGGAAGAAGCGGAGCGAGCGTACGCAGAGGCCATCCGGCTGGACGGAATGGATCCGCTGGCGCGCATGGGACTGGGCGAGCTGAGGATTGCTGCGGGGCGACCAAGCGAAGCAATTCGGGAGCTTGAGCTGGCGCTCGAGCGACGGCCGGCACTTGTGGTGGCGCATTTGGGATTGGGAAATGCGCTCGCGCTGGTGGGCCGGAATGAGGAGGCTCTCGAGCGGTACGAGGCAGCGCTGGCATTACGGCCGCGGCTGCCGGAGGGCGAGTTTGCCGCAGGGTTCGCACTGGCGCGACTGGGACGGACGAAGGAGGCAGAGACGCGCTACCGGCGTGCGTTGGTGGTGAGGCCGGACTTCGCGGCGGCGTGGATCAATTTGGGCAGTTTGCTGCGCGACGAGGGCCGAGAAGCGGAGGCCGAGGCGGCGCTGCGGCGGGCGGTGGAGCTGCGGCCGGACCTGATCTCGGGGTGGGTGAATCTGGCGCTTCTGGAGCGGGACCGGAGAAGGCCGGAGGCAGCAGAGACAAACCTGCGGCGTGCGTTCGCGCTGAACCCGAAGCAGGTGGAGACGCTCGTAGCGTGGTGCCAGTTTCGCGCGGCGGAGCGGGACGTGGCCGGCGCGAGAGAGTGGATGAGATGGGCGTTGGAGCGGAATCCGGAGTTCGATGAGGCCGTGAACATGCACGGCATTGTGCTGCATCTGGAAGGGCGGTTCGCGGAGGCGATTCCAGTGTTCGAGAGGGCTGAGGCGCTGGGGAATCGCGCGGCTGCGTCGAACCGCGGCAACTCGCTGCTCGACCTCGGCAGGATGGAAGAAGCGCTGAAGGCGCACGAGACGGCAGTCGAGCGCGATCCGGCGAGCGCGGGCGCCAAGTACAACCTGGCGCTGACGCAGTTGCGGCTGGGCGACTGGGAGCGCGGATGGGCAGGATACGAGGCGCGCTGGCGATTCCGCGAGGTGCACCGCAGGCCGCGCAAATTCACGCGACCGAGATGGAACGGCGAGGGATGGAATGGCGAGGAGCTGAATGGGCAGCGCGTGCTGCTGCACGCGGAACAGGGACTCGGAGACACGATCCAGTTTTGCCGCTATGCCGCGCTGGTTGCGGCGCGAGGCGGCGTGCCGATTCTCCAGGTGCAACCTGCGGCAGAGCGGCTGATGCGGTCACTCGCCGTGGTGCGCGCGGGATTGGCGGAGACGGCCGTGAGGGACGCGAATGCGGCGGAGTTCGGTTGCGAGTGTCCGATGATGAGTTTGCCTGCGGTGTTTGGGACAACAGTGGAGACGGTTCCGTGGACCGGAGCGTACCTGGGCGCGGATGAGGAGTTGGTGCGCGAGAAGCGCAGGCAGTTTGCTGCGGCGCGAAGCGGGCTGCGCGTGGGATTGGCGTGGGCGGGAAATCCGAAGTACAAGGCGGACGCTGCGCGATCGATGAGACTGAAGACGTTGCTACCGTTGTTGCGCGCAGTGGATGCGAACTGGATCTCATTGCAGAAGGGCGAGGCAGCGGAGCAGTTGGCAAGTTTGCCCAACGATGTTCTTGTCGTGGATGGATCGAGCGGCGAGCGCGATCTGGCAGAGACAGCGGCGCTGGTAGCCACGCTCGATCTGGTGATCACGACGGATACTTGCATTGCGCACTTGGCTGGCGCGATGGGCAAACCGGTTTGGATTCTACTGCCGCATCTGGCGGACTGGCGCTGGATGCAGGAGACGGAGCAAACGCCGTGGTATCCGACGGCACGGCTGTTTCGGCAGCGCGCGGCCGGCGATTGGGCAGAAGTGATAGACCGAGTGAGAAAAGCGGCAAGTCAGCGAGTCAGCGAGTCAGCGAGTCGGCAGGGTATTAGCATTTTGGTAAATCCCCCTGGCCTCCTCCCCCATCTCTCAAAATAAGTTCCCTTGATTCAGCGGTTTGGCACATGTATCGACTTTTAAGTCCTTCATTCTAAAACAACTTATTTGCAGAGTCTAGGCAGCAAGGGGGTTACGGGCGCTCGGAGGCTTTGCGGATCGCTTTTCTCCTTTTCTGGACAGTTTTGAATGCATTTCGACGATGAGAGCGCCTCCGAAAAAAGTGGGCGGCGCGAGGAATGCCGCCGTCACACGGCATCACCATCACCACGCCGCCCTATCGTCGTCCCATCAACCACTGAATACAAGTATGGAGAAATCGGAGAAATAACCGGCAAAGTTGGGGAGAATTTTTCGGGGAGTGTTTTCAGTGGGTTGCGCGGGTTAGGGAGCTTGAGGAGGGTTGACAGGAGAGCAGCGTCTAGCTTCTGGCTGTTAGCTTGCCGGGGGCGGGGGCTGCACGGGGGCGAGGCCACCCCTGCACTGGTGGGTAGGAGAAAAAAGACCGGAATACAATCAATGCTACCGGCAGAGTATCAGTCTTGAGGTTCACGCTCGGAAAGGAGCCCGATCCCGCGTGCAAGGGCGCTCGTTTTCTCTGGTCAAATGGTATTTGGATTGCGTCACGGATGAGGGCGACGTAGCGATCGTCTATTGCGCGGAACTGGTGTGGCACGGAGTCCACCTGCATCTCAGCAGCGTTCTTTCGAATCGGGACGGGAGATTCAACACTCATACATCGATTTCAAAGCACGAAGTGGATTCTGACGGGGGGAGAATCTCCGCGAATCTACCGAAGTTGGGGGTAACTGGAACCTGGGAGGGTGATTGTCCGCCCTTCGAACGCCTCGTGTTTGAGCAGGAGGCCGGGAGTGTCAGGTGGAACTGTCTTCAGCCCAGATCCATTGCGACACTCCGCGTGGGTGACCGCGAGTTGAGGGGGCTGGGGTATGCGGAGTGCCTGACGTTAACCATTGCGCCGTGGGATTTGCCGCTGAAACAGTTGCGGTGGGGGAGATTTGTTTCACCAAAGGATTCTCTTGCGTGGATAGACTGGCAAGGATCGTATAACACCAGTTTCGCCGTCCACAGCGGTATGGAGTGCAGACCGATTGCCGTCTCCGATGCCGAGGTTGCGGTTCCTGGAGCAACTCTGCACATCAAGAACGGCGTAGAGCTGCGAAGCGGGCGGCTGCGGTCTACCATTCTGCCGGATGCTCCAGCGCTCGGAAGGCTATTTCCGCATTCCGTATTCAATGTGGACGAGCGTAAGTGGCGAAGCCGCGGAGTTTTGTCTTCGGAAGACCACGATTCCAGCGGTTGGGTGATTCACGAGGTGGTGCGTTGGCAAGCTTGAGACCCGGTGCGGCGAAGATTCTGTACGGGCTCCTGTTTGCCGCTGCGCTGCCGGCGGCGCTAGTGGCCTGGGCGTTTGCCAGTCGAAACGCGATCCGCATCGCAACGCCTCATTCGATTCCATGCGGAATTGCGCTTGCCGCGACTGGGGCGGCAATCATGCTGACGGGAATGCTGTCGCTGCGGATTTACGGCGGCGGATTGCCCATGAATGCATTTCCTCCTCCACGGTTCGTCGGGAAAGGGGTCTACGGACTCATTCCTCACCCCATCTATGGCGGATTCGTGATGATGTGCGGCGGGGTTGCCATCCTTTTCGGTTCTGCCAGTGGACTTTGGCTCGTGACTCCCAGTGTTGCCCTGGCATGCGCGGCGCTGGTTCTTGGTTACGAGATGCCGGATTTGCGGCAGCGCTTCGGCGCACAGGCTTCGTCTCCCTGCTGGGCGG
>JBEKAJ010000067.1:0-13944 GCA_050018295.1 Occallatibacter sp.
TTTGGCGACGATGAAGCTGTCGCGTGCGGCATGGCGCGCCTGGGCGGCGAAGAAGTGATGGTGATCGGCAACCGCAAGGGCGGCAGCACCAAGGAACGGGTGCGCCGCAACTTCGGCATGCCTCATCCGGAGGGCTATCGCAAGGCGCTGCGCGCCATGAAGCTGGCGGAGAAGTTCGGCCGTCCGGTGATCACCTTCATCGACTTGCCGGGCGCGTATCCCGGCGTCGGAGCCGAAGAACGTGGCCAGGCTGAAGCAATTGCCCGCAACCTGCGCGAGATGGCGCGGCTGCGCGTGCCCACAATCTCGATCATCAGCGGAGAAGGCGGTTCGGGCGGAGCGCTGGCGCTCGCGGTGAGCGACCGTGTGCTGATTCTCGAGAACGCGCTGTACTTCGTCATTACTCCGGAGTCCTGCGCGGCCATCATGTGGCGCGATGCGGCGCACAAACAGTCAGCTGCGGAAGCGATGCGTATCTCTGCGCCCGAGGTTGCCGCTGTGGGCTGCGTGGATGAGATTATCGCGGAGCCGCCGCAGGGCATTCACGTGGAACGCGAGGTCGGAACCGGAATGCTGGGATCGGTGATCAGGAAGCATCTGGCCGAATTGAAAGCCTTGCCTGTTCAGGAGCTGGTGACTGCGCGGCAGCAGAAATTCCGCAACATCGCCCAGTTCTATACGGAAAGCTGATCTATACGCAGGGCTGATTCCAGAAGCCTTCTTACCACCGGCAGGAAAGTCATCGCGGTACAACCGGTCTCATAAGTGCCGCAGCCGAATAGGGAGCATGTGTGGGACCCGACAACAAGGCGGGGCCCATGACTTCAGCGAGTTGACAAAGAAGATTTATTAGACCGGTTCTAGCCATGATGCATAAACGAGTGAATGTGCGCGGCGAACGGTACGCGGCCGGTCAAGCAGGGCGCTTTGGAGAGAATGTGCGCCGGAGGCGAGCATGAGCGAACCCGGCTATACCGGCGGCCGTTTGCGCGCCTACCTTCAATTCCTTGGCGCACTCATCTATTTCTTCTTCGCGCGGTCGCTGGCCTTCCATGCGGCTGAGGGGCTGGTCAGCGACGCCTGGTTTCCGCTGGTCGAGCAGGCCGTGCTGGCGTTTCTGCTGCTGGTGGGGTTCGCGGCCATAGGCTTCTGGCTCGATCGCCAAACTCGACCCATCAGCGAACAAGGTTTGCCGCGCCGCGAAGGCTGGCTGCGCGAGGTGGGATTAGGCCTGGCAACCGGATGGGGTTTGGTTCTGGTCTGCGTGCTGCCCATGACAATTGGCGGCGGCATTGCCATCACTCTCCTCACGCAAACTTCAGCCTGGGGTTGGCTCGTGGCTGATGCGGGGTTCTTTGCGCTGGCTGCGCTGGCGGAGGAGGTCGCCTATCGCGGCTACGCCTTCCAATGCTTCGTTCGCGCGGTGGGGCCGGTGGGGGCTACACTGGGATTCGCCGCCATCTACGCGATCGTGCAGGCCCTCGCGCCGGGCGCCAGCCACACCAGTTTCATCGTTTCGCTGGCGTTCAGCTTTTTGCTTTCCACGGCCTATTTGCGCACGCACGCCCTGTGGGTAAGCTGGGGCCTCAACTTTGGCTGGAAGGCGAGCCGGGCACTCGTCTTCGGACTCGCGGTGAGCGGCGTCAGCAGCCATTCGCCCGTGGTGCAGGGCGATCCCATGGGGCCATTCTGGCTCACTGGCGGAGCGTTTGGGCTCGATGGAAGTTGGCTGGCGTGCATTGTTCTTCTTCTGGCGTTGCCGGTCATCTTTCGCATCACGCGCGATCTGGACTTTCGCTATAACGCGCCGGTGATTGTGGCTGCCGGGATCCCGGTCGATTTGGATGCGGCCGCGCGCGCGCAACATGAGGCGGCCATGGGTGCGGCCGCGCCCACCGCGCCCACGCTGGTGCAGATCGAGAAGCAGGGAACAGGGATTAGCCACCCCAACGAGCAAAGACCGCTCGCCCCCCCGCTGCGCGACCCCGGCAGGGAACGGGGAACAGAAAGTCCCGCCGCACCCCAACCACCACAATCTTGATTTCCGCTCCGCTTCCGCTGGTTCCGGTTTTCTCGCTCCCTTGCTCCCTCGCTCCCTGATCTCTGTTCTCTGATCCCTGTATCTCCGGATTTGCCTTTTCTCCCTTGTTGGAGCTAAGGTTTGCGTATTGGCGTTCGCACCCAGGGGAGGCTCCCATGAACCGGCGTTTCCTAGCCCCAGGGATTGACCCCGCACCGCGATCAACCGCAATCAGCAGTCTGCGCGGAAGTTTGCTCCCGGCTGTGGCTGGTTGCGCGCTGGCAACACTGCTGGCTGCCGGATCTTCGGTGGCCCAGGTCATCACCGTCGATACCGGAGGCGGCAATGGACCTGTTGCCAGCACTGGGCAGGTGGACCGGCAGTTTGCGCAGGTGACGCCCACTCACGTGGATTTGCCCAAGACCGAGATGGACCCCAAGACGCGGATTCTGCTCATCCGCGATCTGCAATCGGAGCAGGGGTTCGCCAACCGCCCGTTTCCCCGCGGCCACAAGGGCCTGACACTTCAAGCCAACGGCAAGCTTGAGCCGGCCGGGGTGAACTACCTGAACATGGTCTTGAATGAGGGACTCTCTGCCAAGCCCGGTTCGCGCGTGGTAGTGACCGACATCAAGATCGACCGCTCGAAGATCATTCTGGATTTCGACGGAGGGCCCGACGCAAAGCACCGCTTCCTGCGCCACATCCAGATTAGCGCGGGGCCCGAGATGGGCGACCCGGACGCGGACCCCTCGTTGATGAACCAGGCCGGCGATCCGGCCGGCTCTCGCGTCACGCTGGTCTTTGCGAATTATGTTCCCGTGCTGACGACCGCGCAGGTGAAGGCGCTGCTGGCGCCGCTCATTTCCTTTGACGTGAAGACGCCGATCCAGGCCTACACCGATACGCTGCCAACGGCCCTGAAGGACGCCATCCTCGACCACGAAGTACTGGTGGGAATGAACACGGACATGGTGCTCTTCGCGAAAGGACAGCCCAACACCAAGTCGCGCGAGATGGACGGGCAGATGCCCTTTGAGGAGTGGGTCTACGGCACACCGCCGCAAGAGGTGGACTTTGTTCGCATCAACGGCAACCGGGTGATTCGCGTGGAGATTGCGAAGGAAGGGCAGCCGCTGGCGATCTTCACCAAGGACGTGGTTTCGCCCATGCTGATGGCTGCCGGCACGCCGGAGTTGGCCTCCCAGCCGAACACGCGCACGGTGCGCGAGGGCGACGTCCAAACCGATCCCGACAAGCAAGAGGCCCCTGCGCCGCCGAGCCTCCGCAAGCCCGGCGAAACGCTGCCCACCGACAATCAAAACACCGGCGTGATGCGCCCGGTACAGTTCCCCAAGCCGCATCCTGACGAGATGCCGGGCGCCAATCCCGACGAGCAGTCCAGCGCTCCGCCAGCCAGCACGCCGTCGCCGAGCCAGCCTTCGCAGCCTGGGAATGCGCAACCTGCACCGCCGAGCTCGCAGTCTCATCCCACGGGAGGAACGCAGCCGCCGGCTCCGGCCAGAACGGCGCCGGCCAATGCAACGTCTCCCAATGGCGGCAAGCAGCAGCAGCCATCGCCGTCGAGTCAGTTGGTATCGAAATCAGGCGACGACGGCGCGGAGAGCGCAGAGACGAACTAGCAAGTCAGCAAATCGGCGAGCCAGCGAGTCAGCGACGGAGCTTTCAGCGCGCAGTGATCATTTTTCGGTGATTTTCAGAGATCGGTTTTTAGCGATCAGTTTACCGCTATCCATCTTATTTTGAGCTATTTGGGCTTCAATTCGCGGTCTTTTGTTCTTCGCTCCACAGTTTCACAGTTTCTGTGAAACTGTGGAGCGAATGGCTGTAAGGCCTTGATTCCAAAGACTTCACAGTTTCACAGTTTCACAAAAGGCATAGGGGGGTGGGGCTGAAAGCGGCTTTCAGCTTTCAGCTCCCAGCTCTTCGTGCTGAGACAGCGGCTTTCATCGCTCCCTCGGTCCCTGCCACTCTGCTCGTCGATCATGGAACCATTGTGCTCCGAATGGGGGAAATGATCGGCAAACTTGACAGCGATCAGAGATCAGGGGTCAGAGATCAGAAAAAGAACGAGTTAGGGGCGGGGTGGACGGCTTTCGAGACGGCTGGGGGGCTTGACAAGAAAAGATAGGGGTCGGGGATCAGCCACCCCAGCGAGCAAAGGCCGCTCGCCGGGGGCCCCGGCAGGTGTCAGGGGTCAGGAAAACAGGGGCCGAGGGACCAAGGGACCAAGAGGACGAGCAGGCAGCAACGGTGAATGTGTTAGGGGGTGAGGGGGCGGAGGTTGCGGGAGATGGGCGTTTGCCGGTACGGATCCGCTCGAAAAACGGGTAACTTCCGGATAGGCGGTCACTCGGCCGGAACGCGATTTTTCGATGAGCGACTCGGCGACTAGGCGCTTGTTGAGCTCGTCCAAAACCCCATCTCCCGGCTGCTCCATGTTTGTTCTGTCCTGAATGCGGAGAACGAAACAGCTTGGAACCGGTGTAACATCTGGCCTCTTCGCGCGTACTCTCTGTGACAATTGAAACGATGGACTTCCAGAATCTTTACGAGAAATACGCGCCAGCGGTGCGGCGATTTGCGCTGTTTCTGTGTGGCGACCGCTCGCTGGCGGACGATATCACCTCAGAGACTTTCCTGCGCGTTTGGTCGACGCGCGGTCGCATTCGGGAACTCACGGTGAAGAGCTATCTCTTCGCAGTTGCAAGGAATGTTCACCGCGACTTGCAGCGGCAAGGCTGGCGAAGAGCGGGGCTGGACGAAGAGCACGCGGACCCAGGAGCTAGTGTGCACAAACGCCTGGAACACAGGCAGGAATTGGAGACGGTGTTGGCAGAGCTCGAGAAACTACAGGAGACCGATCGCGCCGCGCTGCTGATGCGCACGCTCGATGAAATGCCGTATGAGGAGATCGCTGCCGCGCTGGACATCACGCCGGCAGCGGCCAGGGTGAAAGTGCACCGTGCGCGGGCGAGGCTGATGGCGGTTCGAAATCCGATCCGCGAAGAATTAGAAGTTTCGGAGGAAAAGCGATGAATATCACACGCGAAGTGATGACCGATTTGCTGCCGGTCTATTTTTCTGGTGAGGCCAGCGAGGATACGAAGCAGTTGATGGAGAACTATTTCCGGGAGAACCCGGACTTTGAGCGAATCGCGCGAGGGGCTGCGATGCCTCTCGAACAGTTGCGCGGGACAGCGCCGGTTGCAGCGGAGGCGGAAAGAGAAAAGCGCGACTTACAGTGGGCTCGCAAAGAATTCTTGCGGCGTCGCGTGGTCTTTGGAGTAGCTCTCCTTTTCACTTGCGCGCCACTAATGCCCGTCTACGAAAATGGGCGGGTGGATTGGACCGCGTTTCTAAACAATCCCTGGCAGCTGGCGCTCTTCTGGTGTGTCGCAGGGCTTTTCTGGTTTCTGTGTGTCGCCCGTCTAAGCAGGCGAACAACTGCGATAATTTCAAGCCTCTTCTTCGCTCTCCTGCCAATTGTGTGTGTATTCCATCTATTTCTGCCTGGCTGGCAGACTGGTCTGAGCAACAGGTTGGTGCTCGCTATGGCGATGTGGCTTGCCGCAAGCTTCCTCTGGGCGGTTTACCTTTGGCATAGCTGCAAGCACCGGATACGCATGCCGTGAACGGCAACGAGCAACCTTCGATGTCAGTCGTTGACTTCAGGGCAACGCGCTCATTGACAAGGCTGTGGGCGGTTTGTCGCCTACTCGGAAGTTATGGCAATTTCCGATTGATCCCGAGAATGTCGGCTCGTGGTGATTTGCTCAAGCGATACGGTTGCGAAACGGAAGCCGTTGTTTTTTCGCTGGGCCAGTGTGAAAAAAACAGAGATCAGAGATCAGGGGTCAGCGCGGAACTGCGTGCAAGATCGTGCCGAAACGGCCTCAATATGCCCGCTTAGGAGCGCGGAAGGCCACTTGAGCGTGCGTAAACTCGCTATCTGTGAAAAACCTCTTGACCTTTTCGCTCGATATGTTCAATTCCCCTTGAACCTTTGCAGCGATTTCGGGTAATTCTCCTGGCTACCACTCGGCATTTCGGGAAAGAATCCTTGAACCTTTGAGGGGTTTTGTTCAAGGTTCCTTGAACATTTCGCGGGGTCGCGGTCGCACAAAATCGAACATTTCGTGCGACTTGAGGCGCTTTCACCCGGCCCCGGAAAAATGCGCCTCCGGCCTTGGTGCGCGACGAAGGGCAACTGCAGATCCTTCGACCCCGTCCGCCGCGGCGGACTCCGCTCTGGATGACACGGCTGGTGGTGGGTGGGCGTTGGTGGTATCCCACCCAGGCAGAGCTAGGATGGGGCACCCCATTCTGCGCAGCGACGGAGGGTTAGCGGTCGAGGACCTGGTAGCGGGCCACCATGCCGGCCAGCATGTGGTCGGAGATGTGGCAGTGATAGAGCCAGATGCCGGCAGCGTCGGGCACCATGTCGGCGGTGATCATCTGCGCAGAGGTGACGGACAGAACGTCGGTGCGCTGGCCGGCGACCATGACGGTGTTGCCGTGCCAATGAGGCGTGTGGGCGTTGTTGAAGTCGCCGAGAGTGGCCACGTACCAGCGGACGTGATCGCCCTTCTTCATGGTCATCATGGGCGTGTTGCCGTAGATGTATCCGTTGATGGACCACTTGACGTTGGTGTCGGCAAAGCCCTGGCCGGCGATGGTGCCGAAGATTCCGGTCGCGGTGATGGGCTTGAATTCGTACCGGTTGAGTTTTGAGGGATCGGGGATGTGGGCGTTGATATTGTCGTCGAGATACCAGCTCTCGTTTTCGTTGATGGCGATGTAGATGGTGACGAATTCGTGGTCGACGTCCTTCGGTCGGCCGTCAGGGAGCGCCATGCCGCGGCGGGTGATGACGAGGCCGCCGAAGAGGCCCGAAGCCACGTCGCGGAGCTCGTCGCAGTGCGAGTGGTAGAGCCAGAAGAGGGAACTGGGATCGTTGGGGCCGGGTCCGGCGCGCTCGGGAACCTGCCAGGTGTAGGTGTGGGTGACGCCGGGCGCGACGCAGCCGTCTTCCTGATCCTTGCCGCTGGTGCCGTCGTTGTAGTCGGCGCCTTCAGAGTCCTTGAGATAGAGAACGCCGTGCGGATGCATGCTGTACGGGTGTGTGGCGTTGTTTTTGAAGACGACCTTGATGGTGTCGCCGACCTCGGCGTGCAGGATGGGCCCGAGGATGCCGAGGTACTGGTCTTCAGGTGAGCGCGCCTTGACTGTGGTGAAGGTAGCGTCGGTGTACTCGTGGTAGATGGCTTTCTTGTATACGCGGCCGATGTGGTTGGCGCTGGTTTCAGTAAAGCCCTTGGCGATGTCGTCGAAGGGCATGCCCATGGCCTCATCGCGACCTGAGGGAGCGTAGTCCCAATTCACTTCGTCGGCAGCCACGTAGTAGGTGCGGGTCTTGCCGGCGTGGGCGGCTGTTGCGGCGCGAAGATAGGCGGGAACGGTGCAGAGAATGGCGCCGGCCACGCAGATTGCGCCGAGCGCGGCGCGTCGCGGAATTTGCTTGCTCATCGTTCCTCCGGGGAATTGGTTGGGATTGAGTTTGAATCGGTTGGGGTTGAGTTTGCGCGCAGAAACTCCTGGCGCGCGGCGCGTTTCAAATGGGGCTGTTGAGGGTTCTGGGGAAGCTACGCTCGTGATTCTACTTTGTGGTGCGGGGCGCGGCAAGGATTTTCTAACCAGTGGACAGACATTTGCCGGTCCGCGGGACCCGTGGCCCGGCTCATATAAACTGGAAGTAGCGAGTTGTGCTCTTCGCGCCACGTGGGCGATGTCAGCGTTCCAATTGCGGTGGAGGATGGGCAACGACCGCGCCGTTGAAGCCGTCCGCCGCGGCGGATGTGAGCAGAGACACCCACAAAAGGAGACAATCTTTACAGATGGCCAAAATTGCCAAAACCGGTGACCGCAAGAAGGTGATGGACACGACGAAGTCGACCGACTGTCCTAAGTGCGGCAAACCCACGCGTATCATCAAGCGCGTGAAAGATCGGGAGCGCGGCGTCCCGGGCGGAGTTTACATTTCGTGCTCCGCATGCGAGTTCTACGAAAAACTTTAAGCATTGCTTGAGGTTTGGATCTACAAGAAGGCCCGGCTCCGCGCCGGGCTTTTTGTATTGAAGCAGGGAACGAGGGACCAAGGGAACGAGGAGCTTATGACGGAAGCGCTTCGGCCATTTCTTCAAGGATTGCCTGGGCTGCCTGGGCCGGGTTAGGAGCCTGCGTGATGGGGCGGCCGACGACCACGAAGCTCGCGCCCTGTTGCAACGCGTAAGCGGGAGCGGCGATGCGTTTCTGGTCGCCTGTATTGGCGCCGGCGGGGCGGATACCGGGAACGACCAGCACTCCTCCGGGACCGGTGAGACGGCGGAGAGCAGAGACTTCCTGCGGGGAACAGACGAAGCCGCGAATGCCGGCCGCGTGACACATTTTGGCCAGTAGCTCCACTTGCTCGGCGGGCGGACGATCGAGGCCTGCGGCTCTTAGTGCAGCAGCGTCCATGCTGGTGAGCACGGTGACGGCGAGCAGTTCAGGCGGGTTGGCAACGCCCTGCAGCGCTTCGCGCGCGGCGGCCAGCATCGCCGGCCCTCCTGCGGCGTGGACATTGACCATGCGCACGCCCAATGTTGCGGCCGAGCGTACAGCTCCGGCGACGGTGTTAGGAATGTCGTGGAACTTGAGGTCGAGGAAAACAGAGTGCCCGCGCGCGACGAGAGGCTCGAGGACGGCGGGGCCGGCGGCGGTGAAAAGTTCCAATCCCACCTTGAACCACAGGCAGGTTCCTTCGAGTCGTTTCACCAACTCATCCGATGCAGTCGCGCATGGCACATCGAGAGCGACGATGAGGCGCTGGCGCGCGGCCACAATTTTGTCCGCAAGGGGGACTTGGTCCACGAGGCCGTGAGGCGCGGCGGAGACGGTTGAATTCAGCCGATCGGAGATGGGCATACTGAAATCCTAACGGATTGCTGGCTCTCGCGGCAGTCTTGGCCTTTACAGGCTGCGGAAAAAGCCACCAAGGGAAAGAATCCTTCCTCAGCGGCTAAAGCCGAACTCAATTTGCAGCATTTACGGCACAACTAAAGTCGTGCCCTGACACTTCGTGCTGCTCCTAAGCAGTATTTCCGCAGCCAGTTCAATCCATTTTGATTTTCGGGCCGCAAAGGTTAGGTTTCAAGAATGCCGCACGGAAGAACTGGGAGATTCCGCCAAGCGATACGATAGAAGAAGGAGGTTAAAGTTGAGCGTGGGATCGTTGCGAAAGTGCGGCTTGGCTTTGGCAGTGGTACTGCTGAGTGCGGCCGGCGCAGCGTGGGCGGCGGGCGTGGATACCAACCCGATGAACTATGACCCGCAGGTCCGCGCCGCCTTCAAGGATTTCTACAATCTGGATTACACCGGGGCGGTTGAGCTCTTCGAGCGCTATCACGGCGAGCATCCGGGCGACCCCCAGGCCACGGCGTACCTGCTCAACGCGACCATCTTTCAGGAGCTTTACCACGAGGACCTGCTCGACACCACTTTCTACGCCAACGACGGGTTTTTGACCGGGCGCCACGCCACTGAGGAGGATCCGAAGAGGCGCGACCAGATTTTTGCGCTGGCCGATGAGGCTGTGAGCGAGGCCGATTGGCGATTGAAACAGGATCCCAACGATGTGAACGCGCTGTTTGCCCGCGCCTGGGTGCGCAGCCTGCGATGCACCTATGTGGCCATGGTGGAACGGGCGTATGCGACGGGATTCCGCCTGGCGACAAAGGCCAGGGACGATGCCGCACGCGTACTAGAGCTGGACCCGAATTATGTGGACGCGAAGCTGATCACGGGGGTCTACGAATACGTGGTTGGGGCGCTGCCGTGGCCGTTCAAGCTGATGATTGGCTTTGCCGGAATCACGGGATCAAAGGCCACGGGCCTGGCGATGCTGCGCGACGATGGGAACCGCGGTGTGCTGACCAATGTGGATGCAAGAACAGCGATCGCTCTTTTTCTGCGACGCGAGGCAAAGTACGACCAAGCCATTCAGGTGGTGCTCGAACTGAAGAACGAGTATCCGCACGACTTTCTTTTTTGCCTGGAAGAGGCCAACCTGCGCAAGGACGCTGGTGAAGGTATGAGAGCTGTGGATGCGTACCGGCAGGTCCAGGCTGACGACGCGAGGCCGGGCTACTTTGCCGAAGCGCGGATGGAGCTGGCCGATTTTGGGCTGGGCGACGCGCTGCGCGGCCAGCGCCACTACGATGAAGCGGCGCAAGCCTATGAGCAGGCTGCATGGGCGCCCGGCGCAGGGCCGGAGCTTAAAATCCGTTCGCTGCTCGATGCCGGCCAATGCCGCGATGTGAGCGGGCAGCGCCAGCTAGCGCTCCGAGACTACCAGGCCGCGATCGACGCCGGACCGAACACGTCGCGCGCCGACCAGGCACGGAGGTACCTGCGCGCACCGTACAGGGGAAACTGAAAGGCAGGGACCGAGGGACCAAGGGACCGAGAAGACAGGAACCAGGGATTAGGGAACGAGAAGTGCGCTGGAACCAACGGGGACAGGAATTCGTATGATGAAAGCAGCGGGCCTGTTCCTCGGGAGGGATTAATCATGGCGGCATACTGTCAGAATTGTGGAAATGCATTGCACCCGAGCGCGCGCTTCTGCACGGGCTGCGGGGCGGCTGTGCCCATGCCGCAGCCCATACCGGGGCGGCCGCTCATCCGGCCGCACGTGGGACGCATGATTGGCGGCGTTTGCATGGCGCTGGCGCAGTCCAACGGCTGGGACGTGTCTGTGGTCCGGATTCTCGCGGTGGTCGGGTTCTTCCTCTCCAGCGGGCTGGTCGGCGTGGCCTACGTTGCCGCCTGGATCGGGATTCCCGAGGAGACGATGCCGTATCCGGGAGCGTATCCTCCTCAAATATGAGCGGCGAATACCTTTCTGCCGGCGCCCAATTAAGTTTCAGCGACGCGGGCGAGGGGCTGCCGGTTGTCCTGCTGCATCCCACACCGCTTGACCGCGATTATTGGCGTCCGCTGACGCGGGAGCTGGCTGGGATTCGCGCCATTGTTCCCGATTTGCGAGGACACGGCCGTTCTGAGCTGGGCTCGGGCCTGCCGAGGGGCGGATTCGCAAATGTGCCGAGCGCGCCGGTGCTGACTATGGCGCAGCTTGCGCAAGATATTTTGGCACTGCTTGATCACCTAAATGTTTCGAAGGCGGTTTGTGGCGGCTGCTCGATCGGCGGATACGTGCTTTTGGAGTTGTGGCGGAGGGCTCCGCAACGAATGCGCGGCCTGATCTTTGTGTGCTCGAAGCCGCAGCCGGATGCCGAGGCGAACCTGGCCAAGCGCATGGAGACGATTGCGCGGGCACGGGCGGATGGCGTTGAAGCACTCTTCGACGGCATGGCGCAGAACACGGTGGCGCCGTCGGTGCGGCGCGAGCGGCCCGAGGTGGTGGCCGAGGTGCGCGTGCAGATGAAGCTGACGCCCGAGGCTGTGGTTGCGGTGCAGGCGGGGCTGGCTGCGCGGCCCGATTCGGTTCCGACAGTGGCGACGATTCGCGTGCCGGTGCTGGCGATCGCGGGCGCTGAGGATTCAAGTGTGACTGCAGCGGAGATGGAGGCGTTTCGCGCAGCTCCCGGCGGATGCGAGTTGCACGTGCTCCCGTGCGCCGGTCACTTTGCCGCCTACGAACAGCCGAAGAAGGTGGCTGCGTTTGTGGCGCCGTGGCTGCGGCAATTCGAGGCGTGAAAACACAGGGAACACAGAACAGGGATTAGGGATTAGTGAGCAAGTGAGTGAGTGCAGCCACCCTTTCATCCGTGGAGCGGGACGAAAGGGATGAGGCAACCGGCTGTCGTGGTCATTAGAATGCGGCACGAAGTGCATTGCGTCTCAGGGAGAATCGAATGAAAAAAGTTGACCTCACGAATGCGGGCCGGCGCGAATTCCTGCGCGCCGCTCCATTGGCAGTCGCCGCGGGAATCACGCTGTCGAATTCGTCGCTTCTCGCTCCAATGGCGAGCGGACAGGGCGCTGCCAACGCAGGGCCGGCGGGATTCCAGTTGTTCCGTGCGCAGGAGATTCAGGACGACGCGAAGGCGCTCGTGGCGAGCCCGGGCAATAACAATCTGGTTCAGGGGAAGAACTTTACCGTGGTGCTGACGGTGGAGACAGCAAAGAGCGCCAAGGAGTTCGAGTGGCACGAGGGGCGCGACCATGTTTTATTGGTTTTGGACGGGGAGACGGTTTATCAGGTGGGTGGAACGCCGAAGGGCGCGCACAGCATCGGTCCGGGCGAGTGGCGCGCGCCGGAAGCAGAAGGAGCAACGACGCTGACGCTCCAGAAGGGCGACATGCTGGTGATCCCGCGCGGCACTCTGCACAAGCGGAGCACCGCGGGGACCGTGACGTTTACGCTCATCTCGCCACAGGAAAGCAGGCAGTAGCTTGCAGCCGGTGCCCGTAGCCAGTAGCGAAGAACTAATAACGGCCGGCAAACAGCTGCGGGCTACGAACTACAAGCTGATTCTCAATTCCGGCTGCGCATTTTTGCGAGCAGGCGCAGGATCTCAAGGTAGAGCCACACCAGCGTGACTATGATTCCGAATGCGGCGTACCACTCCATGTACCTGGGCGCGCCGTAGGCGACGCCCTGCTCGACAAAGTCGAAGTCGAGCACGAGGTTGAGCGCGGCGATGGCGACGACGATGAGGCTGAAGCCGATGCCGACGATGCCGGAGCCGTAGACGGAGCTGAAGAAGGAGATGTGGAAGAAGCTAAGCAGCATCTGGGCCATGTAGAAGAGGAAGATGCCGCCGGTGGCTGCGACCACACCGAGGCGAAACTTCTGGGTCACCTTGATCAACCCGGATTTGTAGGCGAGCAGCAGGACGAAGAGCGTGCCGAAGGTGAGACCCACGGCTTCCATAGCGATGCCGGGATAGCGCAACTCGAACATTGCAGAAATACCGCCCAGCACGAGCCCCTCGAGCAGCGCATAGATGGGCGCGGTGACCGGCGACCATTCCCTCTTAAAGGACGTGATCAAGCCAAAGATGAGGCCGCCGATGACGCCGATCAAGATCGCGGGACCGGCGAAGCGCAGGTCGTGCGTCTGCATGAATGAGTTCCACGTCCACGCCGCGGTGGCCACGGCGCACAGAAGCAGAATGCCGGTCTTGTTGATGGTGCCGCTGAGCGTCATGCGCGCCGAGGCGTCGACCAGATCGCCGCCGTACTGGCTTTTCTGAAAGTCGCTGAAGGTGTTTTGACCGAGGGCGGGATTTGCTGTCTTGAACAGTGCCATTGAGAGTGTCTCCGTGGTGCTGAGCGGGCCTGAAGGTCCTGAGATTCATGCAGGATACTTTGTCCGCTGCTTCTATTTTATTGGATGGAGGAAGAGCCGCGCGAGTTTCAGAGGCGCGGGCGTGAACGACCCGACACAATAAACGCTCCTCAGGGGCTGAAGCCCACATTCATTATGGGAATTCAGCGGCACGACTCAAGCCACCCCTGCGACGAAGACCTGTCGCAGGGGACCCCGGCAAGTCGTGCCCTGATACAAAACTCTGCTGACATTTGTGCGGCCCCGCGTCTCGAAGTCGAGACCCTTCGACTTCGCTCGGGGCAGGCTCTGGGCGCCCTGCCCAGGCCGCTTAATCGATCGTCTGTACGCCGTACTCGCTCTCATAGCGCGCCACCGTGGCCATCAGGTTCTCGATCGCATCCACGGGCTGAATGCCGCCGCGCGCGCCCTGGGCCATGCAATTCATTGCGGCTGCTGCGCAGGAGAAATCGAGTTGGCGGTCGAGCGGCCAGTCGCGCAACAAGCCGTAGATGAATCCGGCGCGGAAGATGTCGCCGGCGCCGGTGGTGTCGACCACGGGCACGCG
>JBEKAJ010000068.1:0-13761 GCA_050018295.1 Occallatibacter sp.
ACGGGGAACGCCGGTGAAAGACGAGGCAAGCATGACTGAGCGGCTCTCCTTCGGTGAGAAGTTTGGCTATGGCCTGGGTGACATGGCGGCCAATTTCGTCTTCCAAGCCATGCTGGCTCTGCAACTAGACTTCTACACCCACACCTTTGGCCTTACGCCGGCACAGGCTGGAACACTTTTCCTCGTCGTAGGCTTGGGTGTCGCGTGCCTCAATCCCGTCATGGGCGTGATTGCCGATCGCACCAACACCCGATGGGGCAAGTTCCGCCCATGGCTGCTCTGGACGGCGCTGCCCTTCGGCGTCATTGGCGTCCTCACCTTCACCACGCCTAACATCAGCCCCGCCGCCAAGATCATTTATGCCTGGACCACATACATCCTGCTCAGGGTCATCTATACCGTCAACAATGTCCCGTATGCTTCGCTTACCGCGGTCATGACCTCCGACTCCGACGAACGGACCAGCATCGCATCCTACCGCCAAATCTTTGCCAACTCCGCCGGCTTCATTGTCGCCAGCCTCGCCATCCCCATGGTCCGGTTTTTCGGCCACGGCAACGACGCGCTCGGCTATCAGCTCACCATGGGGCTGCTTTCCGCTCTCAGCGTCATCTTTTTTGTCATTGCCTTCCTCGCCACCAAAGAGCGCATCCAGCCTGACCCGCAGCAGAAGTCCGATCTCGGCCAGGATCTCTCTGATCTCTTCAAGAATCGCCCCTGGGTCGTGCTCTTCCTGGCCACGCTCTTTTATTTCACCGCCATTCTGGTGCGCGGCAACGTCATGTTGCCCTACTTCCGCTTTGTCGCCGGCAACGTTGAACTCTACGCCTGGTTCAATGGCTTTGGGCTTGCCTCGCTCCTCGCGGGCGTTGCCTGCTCCACCGCCGTCTCGGTCCGCGTGGGTAAGCGCCAGCTTTTTATCGCCAGCATGGCCCTGGCGGGCGCATTTAGTGCAGCACTGCTGTTCATTCCGCCGCATGCCACTGTCGTCATTATCGGGACTGAAGTGCTGCGCCAGTTCTCCTTCGGCTTGTCGGGCCCAATCCTCTGGGCGATGATGGGCGACGTGGCCGACTACGGCGAGTGGAAGACGGGCCGCCGCGCCAGCGGTACAGTCACGGCTGCTGTCGTCTTCGCTCTCTGGGCAGGTCTCGCCCTTGGCGGCGCCATCGCCGGATGGCTCTTCTCGCTCTATGGTTTCGTCTCCGAGGCACAGGTGCAGACCGCGCACGCGCAGTCCGGCATTCTGCTTACCGCCAGCGTCTATGCGGGCCTGGCCTTCTTTGCCACGGCGGTTTGCCTCCTCTTCTATCCCATCTCACGCGAAGTCAACCAGAAGATCGCGCTCGAACTGGCAGAGCGGCGCAAGGGGTTCGCTACCGGCAAACCCTCATAGGTTTACCATTGGCTTGGCAAAATTCCGGAAAGAGGGAATCATGCAAACCAACTCACGCACCGGTGCGCGTTCTGCCGCTTTGGCGTTTCTGATTGTCGTATGCGGCGCGGCTGCGGCTCACGCCCCCACTTCGTTGAAGCAGGCTTTCAAAGGCGACTTTGTCGTCGGCGCCGCCATCAACGAAGCCGAGATCACCGGGCGGGATCAGCGCAGCGACGCCCTACTCGCGGCGCAGTTCAACTCCATCTCGCCGGAAAACGTCCTTAAGTGGGAGCGCATTCATCCCCAGCCCGGCCAGTACGACTTCGATCTTGCCGACCAATATGTCGCCTTTGGCCAAAAGCACCACATGTTCATCGTGGGGCACAATTTGGTTTGGCACAATCAGGTTCCTGCCTGGGTCTTTCACGACGACAAGGGCAATCTCCTCGACCGCGACGCTCTGCTCGCGCGCATGAAGGACCACATCTCTACCGTGGTCGGCCGCTACAAGGGAAGGATTCAAAGTTGGGACGTCGTCAACGAAGCCCTCAACGAAGACGGCACGCTGCGCCAGTCGCTCTGGTACAAGATTATCGGCCCCGATTACATCGAAAAGGCATTCCAATTTGCGCACGAGGTCGATCCGCAGGCGCAACTCATCTACAACGACTACAACTTGGAGAATGAGCCCAAACGCAACGGGGCGATTGCTCTCATTAAGAAGTTGCAGGCCGACGGAATCCCTGTCACCGGTGTCGGAATCCAGGGCCACGACCACATGGATTGGCCCAGTGTGGAGCAGGAGGACGCCACCATCTCAGCCTTCGCCGCGCTGGGCGTCAAGGTTTCCATCACCGAGTTCGACATCGACGTCTTGCCCTCAGCCGCGCATCAGCCCACTGCCGATGTCTCGCTCAAGATCGAACAGAATACGGCGCTGAATCCGTACGTCAACGGGCTGCCGGATTCCGTCCAGCAGCAGCTCGCCGTGCGCTACGCCGATCTCTTTCGCGTTTTCCTCAAGCACCGCGGCACGATCGAGCGGGTCACATTCTGGGGCGTCACCGACGGAGATTCCTGGCTGAACGACTGGCCGGTTAAGGGCCGCACAAGCTACCCGCTGCTCTTTGACCGCTACGGCCAGCCGAAGCCGGCCTACGATGCTGTCCTTCGCGTTGCATCCGAATCGAAAAATCACTGAGCGAACGCCGCGCACATCGAGTTGCACTCGCCCGCGTCAGGGAGCGAACTCGCACAACTCGGTCACGTACGCCGCTGACCCGTCGCGCAGCCATCCATCCAGCTGCGCCGGCTCTTTGAGCTGCTGCCCGCGCACCCGCGGCACAATCACGTACTCGCACGCCATTTGCGGTAGCGCCGTCATGTCTCCCCATAGCTTTTCGAATTGCGCCACGGGATAAATGTCCTCTTGTCCTTTGCCCCAGCGCTTTTTCACGTCCTTCAACGTGATGTACGTCGGCATGCGTGCGACCATGGCGCGAATCGTCGCCGCCAGCTTCTCTTCGTTCCGCAAATCGCCTCTGCTCAAGCCGAAAACTTTCAGCACCGCATCAATGTCGATCCAGAAGGTATTCGAGTTGTAGTAGGAAAGCGCGAACTCGATCTCCTCCGAAGGCAAGGCCATGCCCTCGACCAATCGCACGCGCCCATCCACGCACGCCAGGCCACCGCCGCGGTCCTCGATGCGCCGCGTCACCACCTCCGCCGTCATCGTCGCCTTGCGCGCGATGTGCCAGCCCAGAATCGCGGGGTCGAGATCCGCGCCCACCGTGTCCACGTTGTGAATCATCAGTGTCCGCAACTGCGGCCTCGCCTCCAGCATCGCCGCCAGCACTCCGCTGCGGAACAGATTCGGAATCTCGTACCAATGCCCCACCGGGTGCAGGCATTGCAGCGGAAGATTATCGGTGTAGCTGTTCGCCTCGCCCGCTTGCCGCGCCCATGCGACCAGCGCCGCGCGCACGCTCTCGCGCACCTTCTGCGCCTGCGCGTCCAGCAACTGCTGCGGCGTATCCTCCCACGCAAAGCGCAGGTCCCGCACCGTCGGAATCAACCGCAGCCCCACGCTCTGCCCCGCCGAAAGATAAAGCGGCCCGGTGTACCCGTACGCGCCCTCGCGTTGCAACAGCTCTTCGATCGGCCCATGCGTCAGGTAGCTTGTCGTAATTGCGTGCGGCACCTCGCATCCAAAACGCTTCCCGGCGCGCCGGCTCTTCGCCAGGTGCACCTCAAGGAACGTGCGGTGTGTCCCTGCAAGCCTGCAGAAAGGGCTCAGCGCCTTGACCACGCCGGCGCCGTGCGTCCAACGGCTGCCTGCGCCGCCGCTCAGCGTCACCACCGCGACCGCCCCGGCTGCAAGCGCCTCTTCCCCCAATCTTCTAAACTTTGCGTCCACCTCTCGCCGCGCGTCGAACAGTTGCTCCGGCGCCACATCCTCAATCTGCACCGTTGCCGGCAGCCGGTTCTGCGCCACTCCAATGTGCCCCGTGCGCAACTCCGCCTGGATGCGCTCATGCTGGATCGGATCGAATCCGTTCCTGGCCAGCACTGAGTCCAACGTCTCCGCTTGCTCTTCGCCGTGATTGCCGCGCGGCAACAGCCGGTCGAGCAGGCCCCGCGCGCGTTCGCGAGCGCCCGGCGCGTCATGAGAGATCGCGCTGAATCGCTCCAGGTCGGAGCGCTCGCACGCCGACAGCAGCCGCTGATCCCTCCGCAGCAATGCCGGCAGAATAATGTTGTAGTATCCGTCGGGCAGGGTCGCATCGTCGCCCGTCTTCAGTTCCGCAAAGGTCCCGCGCTCGTTGATCGAGAAGTCATAAACCACGGGCTGCATCGCAAAGGCCACGCCGCTGGCCAGCCTGCCGCTCACCTCGCGCATCAAATCGCCCAGTCGCTTCTGAGCCTCCGGCTTGCGCTTCGGGTCGAAAATGAATCCCATCCCGCCGCCCGACATGCCGCCCAGCATCCAGAATCCCCAGAACGCATCGCCGAACTCCGCGCGCACCTCGCGGATCAGCGTCTCCGTGTACAAATTGCTCGCCCATGGAATGATCGTCTGGATCGGTCCCTCGAAGTTGCGTTCCGTGGCGCCGCCGATCGCGCGCACATCGCCCTTGCGCAAATCCTCGATGATCTCGTCCAGTATCTTGCACGCCGTCTGCCGCGCGGCCCACTCCGCATCCGAGCGCAGCAGGTATCTCTCCGCCACCATCTCCAGGATCGGCCCCACATCCTGCGCCATGCCGCCATGCACCAGCACCAGGCTCTCCTGCAGCCGTCGCCGCGTCTGCGCGCTCACTTCGGCCTCGCTCAGAATCCGGTGATTCGGTAGCAACCTGCCGCGGCTGATCCCAAACTCCGGATCTCCCTCGCCTGCCAGCACGCCTTCAATCAGCTTGATCCCCGGCCAAACGCCTCCGGAATCCTGCCATCCTCCGCCCGATCCGCCCAGCCACTCGCCAAGAATCGCTCGCGCCGCCACCAGGCGACGCTCTGTTTCCGCAAGCGGCCCCGTGAGTAAACTCGCCTGCCCCGTCGCGCGCATGCACACCGCAATAAGCGACGCCAGCAGCGTGGTTGAGACAGCCAGCCGCGATCCCTTCGGAATGTTGTTCACCTGGCTGACGATCTCGATGCCCAGCCCCTCGCGCTCCGTCAACTGCGCGAGAACTGCCGCTAGCGGCTGGCCCGCACCCTCCAGTCCCGGCGGTACAACCCCCGATGCGATCACCGCCGCCTTCAGCAGTCCCAGATAATCGCGGCCGAAGTCGAACAACTCCTGCAGGTCGCTGATCTCCGCAGTCGCGTCCAGATCGACGCTCACCAACCGAATCACCGGACGGTCGATCACGCGCAGATAGGTCTCAACGGGAGGCTTTGGCCCCGCGCCACTCGATCCATGAATTGCCAGATCGATCGACACGTTCAGCACGCGCGCCATTTCGGGTAGATCCATGCCCAAAAAAAAGATGTCGCTCCACCCGCTGTGGCTCAGGTCCATGCGCACGGGCGTGGCCTCGTGCAGAATCGGAAACGGACCGCTGTTGCTGCGCTTGAGCAGTTCCGGCCGCATGCGCAGCGCATAGTCTGCCGGGTGCCCGGCGCGAAACATCCATTGATTGCCCCGCACCGACCGGACGCTTCGCCTCACCTGGTCGGCCAGCGTCTGGAACGCCAGCCCGCGATACGCCGCGGCCAGCGCGCTCGAAAGGCCGTCGCTCAGCCCTTCGCCCTTCTGCGCGGCGAGAAAAATGCCGATGGCCTCTTCAAACCGTCTACTCAGCAATTTTTCGTAACCATGAAAAGGAATGAGCGCTTTGCCGGTCGCAATCTCGTCGTCTCCCGCCGGCAGATGAAAACGATGAATGGCGTAAAGGAAGAAGAGCGCGCGGACCCGCTCATAAAGGTTTTCGCTCGAGTGCCGCAGCCTCTCGAGCTCCGCTGCTTCGGCCAGCAGTTGCTCCGTGCTTGCGGTCCGGCAAAAAGCGTCAAGGGAACGATTCCGGATTTGCGCGTCAGTCGCGGTGATAATCGTCCAAAGTCCGCTCACGCGCCCTCTCCCTTCGCAGAGAGCATCTCGCGTGCCGCCAGAACGTTCACGAGCTGAGTCAGGACATTGTCGCGATCCTGCCCGCTCAGGGCCAGGGCGAGCTGCGCGGTAAACAATCCATATTTCACGCCCACGTCGAAGCGTTGGCCGGTCTGGATCATCGCCAGATACTGCTCGCGCTCCGCCAGCACAGCCAGCGCCGCGGAAAGGCTCACGCGCCCCGCGGTCGCCGCTCCCAGCATCTCGGAGAGAATTTCAAAGATCGTTGGTGTCAGCACATGCATTCCGTAGAAGCAGAGATACTGTCCGCTGCGCAGGCCGGGAACGATCAGGTGTTGTTCCGCTTCCGTCGGTGTCGGTTTCTCGCGCACCGCTTCCACGCGATACAGCCCCGGCTTGCCCGCCACCGGCTGTCCGCCGACAGTTCCGTAGAAGGGAAGTAGGCTCTCCCGCGTCACCTGCACCGCAGAAATCGCGCAACCTTCAGCGGCCGCTGCTTCCACCAGCTCCTTCGCGCTTCCGCTCGCTTCCTGGCCAACATAGATATGATCGCCAACAAAGTGGAGAAACGGCTCGTCCTTCACAAAGCTCTTGGCGCTGAACACTGCATGAGCGTAGCCCCGAGCTTCCGTCTGCTGCACAAAGGTCAGCCGCGCGCCGTCGTCGGCCAACAGCCGCGCGTAGGGTTCCTCGTCGCCCGGCCATACCACAATGCACACATCGCTGATGCCGGCGCGCACCGCTTCCCGCACCACCAGGCTCAGCACCGAGCGCTCTACGCCCTGCTGGTCAAACAAGGTCTGCATCGGCAGGTTGCGCTGGTTTCTACCCGCCGCCGTGATCACGGCCTTTCTGATTTGCATGTGAATCATTCTAGCGCGGCGAACGCCACGCCCATCGCCATAAGTTGCCCGGCTCCTCTGGCGCGCGCGGCTCCAATCCAGACCGCCCTCCGCTCAGCGCGGCCAGCTGCCTTCGCTCGCCGCTTTATCCCACCGCCTGCACGGAACCCTTGCCGGCCAGCTCCTCTACGCGCTCCACCCAGCCGCGATCTGCCGCCACGCTCATGCCTTCCGGTTCAAGGATTACCGCGTACTCGCCCTTTTTTTCAAACTGCAGCATCACTTTTCCCGGTCCAGGCGCGCCGTCCGCCGCGCTTTTCAGTGCGGCGAGCATGTCATCCGTCGCGCGATCGAGATTGATGCGTATGCGCACGCCGCCCGGCAGCTTCACCTGCACCTCTTCGAGAGCCTGCACCTGGCTCACAGCGATCTTCGGCGCCGCATCTTCATCGCCCATCAACGTTCCGCGCACCAGCACAGGCGCCTCAATCTTGAGTTGCTGGGCCAGCCGCTCGTAGTCGCGCGCAAAGCAGATCAACTCCATCTTGCCCGTTGCATCTTCCAGCGAAGCCTGCGCATAGAGGCGCTGGTCGCGCCGGCTCTTCTGCACGCGCAGCCCGTGAATGATTCCCGCCACCTGAATCTCGTCCGCCATATCCGCCTGCCCGCCCCAGCGCCGCTCCGGCGGCTTGCGCTCCAGCGCCTCGGCCACCGGAATCACGCCCGTCAGGTTGCGCAACTTCTCCGCGTACTTGTCCAGCGGATGCCCCGACACGAAAAACCCCAGCACCTCTTTTTCGTTCGCCAGCCGCTCGCCTTCTTCCCAGTCGGCGGCAGCCGGCAGCGCATCCGCCTCGCGCCCGCGCGCCGGCGTCTCGTCAAACAGTCCAAACAATCCGCTCTGCCCCTGCTCCGCATCTCGCTGCGCCTTCTGCGCCCGCTCCATCGCTTTATCCACGGCCGCCATCAACTGGCCGCGCGTGCTTAGCGAGTCCAGCGCGCCCGCCTTGATCAGCGACTCGATCACGCGCTTGTTCATCAACCGCAGATCGACCTTCTCGCAAAACTCCCAAAAGCTCTTGAATCGCCCGCCGGCCTCAGCGCGCGCCTTCAATATCGACTCAATCGCATTGCCGCCCACGTTCTTCACCGCGGCAAGGCCGAAGCGAATCGCCTCGCCGTGCGGCGTAAACTGCGCGCCGCTCACCTGCACGTCCGGCGGCTCTACGGGGATACCCATCTCGCGGCACTCGCCGATATACTTCACCACGCTGTCGGGCTTCGACGTCTCTGACGTCAGCAGCGCCGCCATGAACTCCACCGGATAGTGCGTCTTCAAATAAGCCGTCTGGTACGCCACCAGCGCGTACGCCGCAGAGTGCGACTTGTTGAATCCATACCCCGAGAACTTCGCCATCTGCTCGAAGATTTCTTCAACCGCCGCCTTGGGGTGCCCCAGCTTGGCCGCGCCCGTCATAAAGCGGTCCCGCTGTTCCGCCATCGCCTTGGGATCTTTCTTTCCCATCGCGCGCCGCAGAATATCCGCCTCGCCCAGGCTGTAGCTCGCCAGCACATTGGCGATGCGCATCACCTGCTCCTGGTAGACAATCACTCCCAGCGAATCCTTCAGAATCGCCTCAAGCTCCGGCAGCAGAAACTCCACCTTGCGCCGACCCCACTTGCGCTCGACAAAGTCGTCGATCATGTCCATCGGCCCTGGCCGGTAGAGCGCGTTCAGCGCCGTCAGGTCCTCCACCGTGTCGGGCTTGTAGCGCCGCAGCACGTCGCGCATCCCGCCCGACTCAAACTGAAACACGCCCGACGTGAGCGCCGTGTGAAACACGCGCCTGAACGTCTCCGGATCGTCCATCGGCAGCAGATCGATGTCCAGCTTCTCCCCGCGCGTCTGCTCAATCAGCTTCAGGCAATCGGAAATCACCGTCAGCGTGGTCAGGCCCAGAAAGTCCATCTTCAGCAGGCCCATCTTCTCCACGGCCTTCATGTCGTAGGCCGTCACAATTTCGTCGTTCTTGGTCCGGTTCAGCGGCACCAGCTCCGTCAGCGGACGCGGCGCAATCACCACTGCCGACGCATGCACGCCCGCCCCGCGCACCAGCCCCTCCAGCTTCTTCGCCGTGTCAATCAGCTCGCGAACCTGCTTGTCGCCGTCGTAGGCCTTGCGCAGGTCCGGCGACTCTTCAAGCGCCCTGTCCAGCGTCATGCCTAATGTCAGCGGCACCAGCTTGGCAATGCGGTCCACGTCGCCGTAGGGCATATCCAGCGCGCGCCCGCAATCCTTGATCGCCGCCTTCGCCGCCATCGTATTGAAAGTGATGATCTGCGCCACCTGCTCGCGCCCGTACTTGCGCGTCACGTACTCGATCACCTCGCCGCGCCGGTTCATGCAGAAATCCACGTCGATGTCCGGCATGGTGATGCGCTCCGGGTTCAGGAACCGCTCGAAGAGCAGCACATTCTGCAGCGGATCGATGTTCGTGATCTCCATCGCGTACGCCACCAGCGACCCCGTCGCCGATCCGCGCCCCGGCCCCACCGGAATCCCGTGATCACGCGCGTACTTGATAAAGTCCCACACGATCAGGAAATATCCCGAGTAATTCATCTGCTTGATGATGCCGATCTCGAAGTTCAGCCGCGACTCATACTCATCCGGAGTCGCGCGTCTCACTCCGCGCAGCTCCAGTTGCCGCACCGCTGTCTCCATCCGTTTCTTCAGCCCCGCGCGACACACCTCTTCAAAGTAGCTGTCCACCGTGTGCCCCTGCGGCACCGCGAAATCAGGAAACGGAGTCTCCACCTTGTGCAGCGTCAGGTTGCAGCGCTCGGCAATCTCCATCGTCCGCGCAAGCGCCGCCGGCGAATCCTTGAACACCCGCGCCATTTCGTCGGCGCTCTTTACAAAAAACTGGTCGCTGTCGAATTTGAATCGGTTCGGCTCGTGAATCTTCGCGCCCGTCTGCACGCACAGCATCACATCGTGCGCGTGGCTGTCCTCGCCGCACAGGTAATGCGAGTCGTTGGTCACCACCAGCGGAATCTCCAGCTCCCGTTCCAGCCGGTACAGATCGCCATTAATCTTCTTCTCGGCCTCCAGTCCCTGATCCTGGATCTCGAGGAAAAAATTCCCTTTGCCGAAGATGTCTTGATACTGCCGCGCCACCGCCTTGGCCTTCAGAAATCTCTCCGCCGCGTCCAGGTTCTCGTCGCCCAGCACCTCGCACAACTCGCCGCTCAGGCAGCCGGAAAATCCAATCAGCCCCTTCGAGTTTTCCGCCAGGTACTTCTTGCTCACCCTGGGGCGCCGGTAGAACCCGTTGAGCGATGCCTCCGACGTCAGCCGGATCAGGTTCTGGTACCCCTCCTCGTTCTCGGCCAGCACCAACAGGTGGTTGTACTCGTCTTTTCTCGCGGCTCCGGGCGACGGCAGGCTCACACCGCCCGAGTCGATTGCGTTCCTGGTCGCCTCGGCGCGATGGTCCTCGGCCTTGCACACGTAAAGCTCGCACCCCAGGATCGGCTTCACGCCCTTTTCCTCGGCCGCCTCAAAAAAGTGCACCGCACCGTAGATATTCCCGTGGTCCGTCATCGCAACGGACTTCTGCCCCAGCGCCGCCACGCGATCCACCAGCTTGACCAAATCGCAGGCGCCATCCAACAGCGAGTACTCCGTGTGCAAATGCAGGTGCGTGAATTCAGACATAGCTAGACACGATTCTAGCCGTCAGGCAGAAGTCTGCCTGGCTCGGGATGCGGTTGAAATCCCGGTTCATTGAGGAAAAGCGGGCGGCAGACCCATGCTATGTACCGCCCAAACCATCGGTCTGTGCGCCCCTCGGATTAGGCTTTGGCGGCAGCGGACCTGAGTAGGGTGCCCCTCCTTGCCGCGAACCGACGCATCACACAATCTCAAACCCCGCCAACCGCCCAGCCTTCTTATCGAACGTCAGCGTGCTGTCGCAGCCGGCCCACGCGCCCAGCGCCCCAATCAACGCATCGGCAAATGCGCCCCATCCACGCCTCAGCGTCACCATCGCGGTGAATACCTGCTGCTCATTTTGAATGATCAGCGTATCGGTTTGAAGCATGCGCTCCACCGTGCTCGCCACCTGCTTGTCGCTCAGGCCATAGACGCTTTCAAGAACCCAAACTGTCTCCACCATCGTGACCAGGCTGATGAAGCCGGGGCGCTCGGCAGTCAATCGCCGCTCAACGATTTCCGTGGCTTTGCGCGATTGGACCGGGTCGTCCTGCGTGAGGTAGCGAACGAGAACATTGGTATCGAGCCCGTGCATCGGCCTGCCTTACCGCAGTTTTCCGCGCCGGAATCCGCGCGCGGCACCGGCCGCAACCGCCTTGTTCATTTCGGCAATGGTTGCCGGCCGCTCGCGCCGCGACGCGGCGATGCCCCGCAATGCCGATGTGGGAATCTTCGGTAAAATCACCACGCTGCCATCGGGATGCACGAAGAACTTCACCCGATCGCCCGGTTCCAGCTGCAGGTGTTCCCGAACCGCCTTGGGAATGGTCGCTTGCCCTTTGATGCTCAGTGCTGACTCCATAGATTCCTTTACTTTTCACAAAAAGTAATACCACGAATCGCACAAAAAATCAACCCGGCCGGCGCCAGGCACTCGCTCATTTCCAGACCTTGATTCCCGTTCGAGCCGCAGCCTACGCGTTCGTCACGTCCCCCGTGCACTCGGGATGGCCGCACCGGCAAACCACCTCGGTTCGATCTCCGATCCCTTCGCAATGGGCGCTGCAGTATTTTGACCCGTCGGTCGTAACGCAACTACAGGCGGGATTTGCGCATTTCTTTGCCTTTGCCATAAATCCCCCTCCTTAGAGCATTTTCGGAATACACGTAGACTTTTTGAGTGCATTGAAAGGTGGCTTTTTCTTGAGGAAAAAGCCACTTGAGCGTGTGCTTTCGGTCTAGAGCAATTCCGAAAATGCTATAGCCCGTACGGTCCCCAAGCTTACCACCGGTTGAGGGCGGTTGAGCGCAAAATACGAGCCTGCGGGCCCCCGCCCGCGCTCCCTTGAACCCAGCGCAATTCGCGACTCACGAAAATCCTGGCGTTCTCATCAAACACCCAAACCCGGCAGGCCCCGCCGTTCCACAGCCCCTGAAATTTCATCAATTTTTCTGTTGCCAGCCCGTCACTCCCGTCTGTTATGGTGGCTTCCGGAGGTTTTCCCGATGACAAGAAGCAAATTCCTTTTGGGCCCCGTTTTGAGCTTGGCTTGTTTTGCAAGCGGCGTGCTCGTCGCGCAGGGTCCCAGGCACCCCAACCTCAGGGCGGCGCAGGACCTGATCAACCAGGCCTACGACCGCATCACTGCAGCGCAGCAGGCCAACGAGTGGGACATGGGCGGCCATGCGGCTCGCGCCAAGGATCTGCTCGACCAGGCAAAGCGGGAGATCAGGCTCGCAACCGAAGCGGCCAACCACCACTAAAGCGAGGCCTCAGCCCGTTTCGCGAGATCGGCAGAGTCAACTTCCGCTAACAAGCGAGCAAGTTTTTTCCCGTCCCTCAACAGTGTCTCTGTGAGGGGTCGGGAGAGCCTTCTCCATTCTGGTCCAGCATGCGCGCCCTCCGGTCCTAGCCCCATCCTTGACGTTTTCATTGCGAGGAAACGATAGCGGCAAGGGTGGGGCAGCGGGATTCTCAACCGATTACTGGCCGAGTTGGAGGTAGGGGTGATGGTGATGGTGGTGATGGCGGTGGTGTACGACCACTACGATCTGCGCCTGCGCCGCATAGGGTACTGCGAAGCAGAAGATGAGCACGAGTCCGAGCAGAATCTTTTTCATAACTTAGTATGCCGCCCGGCAAATCGAATTACAGAGCTACTATGACCACTGCGTGCAGGTCCTGAATTGGGCAGGCGGGGGGAACAAATACAGCAAGTTAGCCCCCGCTGTGCTGGGTTGGCGCATTGGCCGGTTGACCGCTTGGGTTGCAGTTTCGGATGCCTGCTCCGCTTGCTTTTCTCTCCTGTCCCTTTCACCCGCCCGTTGGTATACTTGGAGATGTGACTACTACTGTCGCCGAATCCATTCCCCATCACGGCTCCGCCGACGCTTCCCCTGGCAAAAAGCGGGTGTTGCTTCTCAAACCACGTGGTTTCTGTGCCGGAGTGGTGCGCGCCATCGACATTGTCAAGATCGCTCTCGACACCTTCGGCGCACCCATCTACGTCCGCCGCGAAATCGTCCATAACCGCTATGTCGTAAACGAGTTAGCGGAAAAGGGCGCGATCTTCGTCCACGAAATCGACGACGTGCCCGACGGCCAGCGCGTCATCTACAGCGCCCATGGCGTCTCGCCCGCTGTCCGCGAGCGCAGCAAAGGCCGCAATCTGAAGGTCATCGACGCCACCTGCCCGCTTGTCACCAAAGTGCACTTCGAGGCCGTCAAGTTCGCCAAGGAGGGCTACTCGCTGGTGCTCATCGGCCACCGCGACCACGACGAAATCGAGGGAACGCTGGGCGAGGCGCCCGACGTAACCCATGTAGTTTCAAACGTTGCCGAGGTTGAGGCCTTGGAACTTCCCAACCCCGACCGCGTGGCATACCTCACCCAGACCACCCTCTCGCTCGACGAGGCCCGCGACATCATCCACGCGCTCAAGATCAAGTTTCCCCAGATCGTCGGCCCGCATTCGCAGGACATCTGTTATGCCACCGAAAATCGCCAGGTTGCCGTGCGCAATGTTGCCCACAACGCCGACTTGGTCCTTGTCGTCGGCTCCACAAACAGCTCCAACTCCAACCGCCTTGTCGAGGTTTCACGCAACCTCGGCACCATCGGGTATCTCATCGATAACTCCCAGGCCATCGATCCAAAATGGCTGGCCGGCGTTACGAACGTCGCAGTCACCGCCGGCGCTTCGGCGCCGGAAATCCTGGTCGAAGACGTGGTCAGTTATCTGCGTCAGAACGG
>JBEKAJ010000069.1:0-13490 GCA_050018295.1 Occallatibacter sp.
TGCGTCTGGTACTCCGAGCGCAGCAAATTCAGGCTCAGCAGCAGGCTCAGAAAGTAAATGGGATAAATGCGCGTGAAACGCGCCTCCCAGAAGCGCTTGCGGTCCAGCTCTCCGTTGCGCGCGCGCTCGGCGTAGTTGTAGGCCAGCACGAATCCCGACAACAAAATGAAATAGCTGACCGAGATAAAACCGGCGTTGACCACCGGCGCCAGAAAACCGAACCACTTTGGATTGGAAAAGTGGAAGAAGACAATGTTGATGGCCGCGAAGCAGCGCAAGCCTGTCAATGCCTTCAACGGTACTGGCTTGCGAGTCTCCACGAACTGTTAGACGTCTCCGGAAGGCAGGGAACAGGGATCAGAAAAAACCCGCACACTAACAGACGTCAAAGCCGGTGTTGGACTACACCAGATTCAGAGTTGGCGTGACGGTACTTGGCGCGGCTGAGTGGTTCTTTCCTCAAGAGAAAGCCGCCCTGCGCGATTTCTGCCACAGCACGAGGCTTCCAAAACAGCGCCAAGCCGCGTCTTTCTGTTCCCTGATCCCTGTTCCCTGATCCCTGCTTTTCTCACGCCGTCACCAGCGACCCGACCTTCTCGCCCAGCACCACGCGCTTTATGTTCCCCGGCTGATTCATGTTGAAGACGATCATTGGCAGGTTGTTGTCCTTGCACATGCTCACCGCGGTCAGGTCCATCACCTTCAGGCCCTGCTGCAAAATCTGCATGTACGTGATCTGGTCGTACTTCACGGCGTCTTTCACCAGCACCGGGTCGGCGTTGTACACGCCCTCTACCTTTGTGCCCTTCAGCAGCACATCGGCCTTGATTTCCATGGCGCGCAGGCTGGCCGCGGTGTCCGTCGAAAAAAACGGGTTCCCCGTGCCAGCGGCGAAGATTACGACGCGCCCTTTTTCAAGATGCCTCACCGCGCGCCGCCGAATGTACGGCTCCGCAATCTGGTTCATGAACACTGCCGACATCACCCGGCACTGCACGCCGCGTTGTTCCAGCGCGTCCTGCAGCGCGATCGCATTGATCACCGTGGAGAGCATGCCCATGTTGTCGGCGCTCACCCGGTCCATCTCCCTGGCCTGCTCTTCCACGCCGCGGAAGAAATTCCCTCCGCCCACTACGATCCCGACCTCCACGCCCAGCGCGTGCACGTCCGCGATCTCGCCGGTAATCTCCGCCACTTTGTCCGCATCCAGACCAAAGCTGCGCTCCCCGGCCAGCGCCTCTCCCGAAAGCTTCAAAACAACTCGCTTGTACATGTCGTTTTCGAGTATCGCATACGGCCGCCCGGTTAGGCTTCCAATGTAGCGTCTGTGTCACGCGCCAAGCCCCGCAGCCAGGCTTCCCGAATTGGTCCCCTCGTCACGCCTGTCTCAAATCAGGAACCCCCGCGCGCTTTTCCTTCGCTCCACCACGCGCAAAACAAGTTCGCTCCATAGACTTGCCTCATCCGGCTTCATTGCATGGATTTATCGCACCTCAGCGCAATCGCTCAGCAGGTACTTATGGTCGTCAAAACGCAATGCAAGGGCCACGCGTACATCGGTGTCGAGATCGGGGCCGGCAACGTCCGCCGATACTTCTCCAAAGACATCGACGTCATCGAGTTACACCTCGACCACCTGCTGATCCAGTGCGGCCTGAGTCCCGATTTCTGGCTGGGCCAAACGGAGATTTGCGATCCCCGGCTCTGCGCCTGGCTCGAGTCGAAGAACTTCAACGGCCGGCCGGGCGAGGCACCCATTCCGCTCGCGATGATTCCTTCCGGGAAAAACTGCTTCCGCCTCCAACCCATCGCCACCAACCGTCGTCCGCGAACCAAGCCAGCACTCAACCCCGTCTACCCCGCCTGAGGAGAGTCTGCTCCCTGCTGCCTGCTCCCTGCTCACTGTTCACTGTTCACTGTCGATTGGTACACTCGACTTGCAATGAATCTCACCCAACTGGAGCAGGAGATCGAGCGGCACTTTGCTGCCGGACCGGCCGCCGGCGATGCCGCGGCCATGAACGTATTCCTCGAGTTGCGTTCCGCATTAGAGCAAGGCGAAGTCCGCGCCGCCTCGCCCGACGCTGCTGCCCCCAACGGCTGGCGCGTGAATGCCTGGGTCAAGCGCGGCATCCTGCTTGGCTTTCGCCTCGGCGCTCTTGAGGAGATGCCTCTTGCTGGCTCATCGTTTACAGGCCTTTCTTACGTCGACAAGCACACCTACCCCGCCCGCCGCTTCACGGCCGCCGACGCCGTGCGCCTGGTTCCCGGCGGCTCTTCGGTCCGCGCCGGAGCCTACGTTGCCCGCGGAGTCGTCTGCATGCCGCCCATGTACATCAACGTCGGAGCCTACGTCGACGAGGGCACTCTGGTTGACTCCCACGCGCTGGTCGGCTCCTGCGCTCAGATCGGCAAGCGCGTTCACGTGAGCGCCGCGGCCCAGATCGGCGGGGTGCTCGAGCCCATCAACGCCAGCCCGGTCGTCATCGAAGACGACGTGCTTGTTGGCGGCAACTGCGGCGTATATGAAGGAACCATCGTCCGCAGAGGCGCGGTGCTGGCCGCCGGCGCCATCCTCACCCGCGGCACTCCGCTCTTCGATCTGGTCAATGGCACAGTCCTGCGCGCCTCCGCCGATCTTCCCCTCATCGTTCCCGAAAATGCCGTCGTCGTGCCCGGCGCGCGCGCCGTCAGTAAAGGCAAAGGTCAGGAATGGGGCCTCAGCCTCTACGCCCCAGCCATCGTCAAGTACCGCGACGATAAAACCGACCTCAGCACCGCGCTCGAAGACCTTTTGCGATAAAGAGGCTCCTCCATCGCCAAAGCCCAGCCGCATACGCGCCAGAATCGGTCAACGGACCGCAGTCTGCCGCGTCTAAACGATTGAAAGCGTTTAGCCAACAAGAACCCTATGAAGATTCAGCATTCAGTTTGCCTCATCCTTTCGTTGCTCGCCCTTACCTGCCTGCGCGACTCCGACGCCGCCCAGCAGCCCTCCACCACGAAACCGATGACCACCATCAAGGTGCAGGCGCGTGAAGTCCTGCTTCCCGTCACGGTCATCGACAAGCACGGTGCGCTCGTCACCAACCTCACCGCCAAAGACTTCACCCTCACTGAGGACGGCCGTCCGCAGGTCATCAAGAGCTTCACCACCCAAAGCAACCTGCCCTTCCGCCTCGGCCTGCTCGTCGACACCAGCCGCAGCGTCTACTCGGCGATAGACAACGAGCGCAAGGCCGCCGAGAAATTCGTCGACCTGATGCTGCCTGCTGATCCAAAAGCCGCCACTCGCGGCGACCAAGCCTTTGTTATCCACTTTGACCGCGAGGTGGAGCTGCTCGAGGACTTCACCAATTCACGCGACAAGCTGGATCACGAGATCGATGCCATGACCCCGACTTCCCGGGAGCACAATTCTCAGGGCCCGGAGACCAGCGGTGACGACCACGGCTACGGAGACCATGGCGGCGGCCACTCCGGCGGGACGCAGCTCTACGACGCCATCTATCTCGCCTCGGACGAGCTGATGAAGCCGAAGGATGGCCGCAAGGCCCTCGTCGTCTTCTCTGACGGTGTCGATAGCGGCAGCAAGGAGACGCTCAACGACGCCATTGATGCAGCCGACCGCGCGGGCGTCGAGGTCTTCACCATCTACTTCAAGGGCGAGGAGGAGCGCAGGGAGAACGGTTTTCCCGGCGGTGGTCACCACGGCGGCGGGGGCGGCGGCTATCCTGGCGGAGGCTATCCCGGCGGCGGAGGTGGTTGGCCCGGCGGCGGCGGCCGGCACCCTGGTGGTACCAACGCGCCCCAACTCGACGGCAAAAAAATCATGCAGGAGATCGCCTCGCGCACCGGCGGTCAATTCTTCGAAGCCAAAAAGAAAGACAATCTCGAGGACATCTACGGCCTCATCGCCGGCGCGCTCCGCCAGCAGTACCTGCTGACCTACACTCCCGATCAGGTCGACACAGAGGGTGACTTCCACAAGATCGTATTGAAGGCCGGCAACACCGACCTGACCGTCGTCACGCGCGAAGGCTACTACGCACCCGCGCCCGACAAATAAGCAACCTTCGACAACTCACCGTCCACTGTTCCCTCGCTCCCTTGCTCCCTGCCAAGGTCCCCAGCGACTGGTCCTTGTCGCTGGGGTGGCTTGCTCCCTGCTTTCACGCATAAAGGCCCACGGCATAACCGCGGGCCTTTCGTGGCCTGAGGGAAGAATCTGTTTAGTGGTTCCCGCCGTGGTCGTGACCGCCTCCACCACCGCCGCCCCCGTGCTGCCCAGGGTTCGATTCGTGCGGCTGGAACTGCGGTTGGGGATGCGGTGCAGGCTCTGAATGCGGCTGCGGCTGCGAGTGAGGCTGCGGCGCCGGTTGATTTCCGGTATTCGAGTGCGACGCGTTGTAGGTCTTGCTTTCCGCACCGCCGCTCTGGTAGCCAGAGCCGTGATTGCCCGGCCCATATTGCGGATTCACTTCGCCCCGGTTCTCGGGCTGCGTGTTGCGGTTTCCAGAGTTCGATTTCGAGGAGTTGTAATTGATGCCGCCCGGAGCGTTCCCATGCGCTCCTCCACCCATTGGCCTTTCCGTCGCCATATTCGACGGATGCCCGCCATTGTGGCTCGCATAGTTGCTCACATTGGTCCTGGCTGCGCCCTCATGCTGCGTCTGGAACGAGGTTGGAGCCGTGTGCTGCTCGTGCTCGGCCATCCGCTCCTCGTTGGTCGGCGGATGATTGATCCCGCCTGGCCCGCCGCTGAACGCCACGTGCCGATCATTCACAATGGTCGTATTGCGCACCACTGTGTTGTCGATGTAGGTGTTGTGGATAACCGTTCTGTTCACATTCACCACGGCGGTGTTATAGCGGAAGGCCCCACCGGCCCACATGCCGCCGGCAAAGCCGATGCCCATGTAGCCGAAACCGTAGTTCACGCCGCCGTAGTAGCCCACATGCCTTCCCCAGTAGCCGCCGTGCCAAACATACAGGCCACCCGACCAGCCCCAGTAACCGGGCGTCCATAGCGCGCCCACGTAAGGCGCCGGAACCCACGTTCCGGGAACCCAGTAGTAGCCATCATCGCCATACGCCCAATAGCCTGGCGTCCACATCCAGCCCTCCTCCGGGCAGGGCGGCTGCACATAAACCGGCAGCACCGGCGGCGCAAATCCTACGCTGATAAAAACTGCCGCACTTGAAGTTGCGGGAATCAGACAAACGAGCAGAGCGAGCAGAATCACCCGCAAAAATCGGGAACTTCGCATGGGGGAACCTCCTTGGAACCTGACCGGATTCAGCTTCTCGAGCGGCCTGATCCTCCGGCTCAAGAGCGCATCCAGTCTATGGCAATTGGAACCCCTCCCGCGGGGAGAAGTTGCACGGGAGGGGCTGTTTTTCAGTAACTTGTACCCGCTTTAATACCTGTAGCTAAGCCCCATCCCAACCACATGGCGCGCCTGCAGATTTACCGGCGTGGTAACAACCGGAGGTCCAAACGCGGGGTTGGATGGATTGAAGTAGGGGTTCGCGACATAGATGGATCCGATGTTTCCCGCCACCTGGCCGACGCCAATATCGAACGAAAAATGCGGATGCTCCCGCTGCGTCACGCGCACGGCGTAGTCCAGCGTTGTGGGAAGATGGCCGCTCATAAGCGGGTACGACGCAGGATTGCAGACGAGTAAAGCCTCGCACTGATAGAGCGCCGCGTTCAACAGGGTGTTCAGATTCACGGAAGTCTTGGGCTCCTGGGTGAATCCCGCCGATGGCACCGCTACAATTCCATGGCCGATGGGCAGCGGAATGCCCAAACCGCCGAAGAACCGCCCCCCAAAGCGAGTGCTCTGGCCGCCAATGCCGAAGATGGTGGCATTGGTGGCCTTCCAGCCCAGATTCAGCAGGAACGGCACAGGAGGTTTCGCCCAGGTCTTGGTGACAGCAACGTACACGTCGCCGTTGGTGTACGACTTGTCCGTTCCCGTCAGCGTCTTGTTGGCCGCGCCCGAGACAAAGTGGTCGTTGGTGCGGACCACGCCGCCGACCGCAATGCCCGGCATCCACGGGCCGAACTGTCCGTCCTTGAACGCTATGACTTTGCCGTGGAAGACGTTCATGCCGGAGTAGTTCCACAGGTTGCTGAGACCGAGCGGCGTGGCCGTCGTGGTGGGCTGGTCACCAAACTGATGCACGCTGCGGGTGTAGCCGGCCTCAGCCCGGTTGGCAAAGCCCTCGGTGATGCTGAAGGTTTCAATGTTGCCGATGACCGCCGAAGCATTGATGAAATGGAAGCCAACGGCCGGGTGAGAGAGTGCCTTACCCTTCTCCATATCGACGATATACGCCGTCGGCGTCAGGAACCCGCCCGTCTGGCCCTCCAGTGTCAGGTGTTGAGCGGCCAGCCGGCTCACCGGCAGCGCGGCCAAAATCAAGAAACAAAATGCGAGCTTCAGCGTGTTGCGACAATCCATATTCCACTCCAATGGAGCGCAGCCCCCTGCGGACCCGCCCACGGCAAGATTCTGGGGAATTCAACCTCTTGTAACACAACCTGAATGGAGTTGTCTCTAGCCGCTCGCCCGGTGGTAGACTCAGCCCATGCCGCGCGGTGTTTTTATCACGCTTGAAGGCCTCGACGGGTCAGGCAAAACCACGCAAATCAAGCGCTTGGCGGCATGGCTTAGTCGCCGCGGCCAGCAGCCCGTCCTGCTCCGCCAGCCCGGCGGCACCGCCATCGGCGACCGCATCCGCGAGCTCCTGCTCGACTCCCGATCCCGCTCGCTCGACCCCATGACCGAGATGGCCCTCATGTTCGCTGACCGCGCGCAGGTCATCGCCGAAGTCATCCAGCCGGCCCTCGATGCCGGCAAAGTCGTCGTCTGCGACCGCTTCACCGACTCCACTGAGGCCTACCAGGGCGGAGGCCGCCAGTTCGGCTCCGAGGTCGTTCTCAATCTCCATCGCCTCATCTGCCGCGGCCTCCAGCCCGACCTCACCCTCCTGCTCCTGCCCGGCTTCGCCGTCTCCCTGACCCGCGCCCGCAACCGCAACCAGCGTGCCGAAGCCGAAACTGGCCCCGACGAAAATCGCTTCGAAACCGAGCGCGACGCCTTCCATCGCCGTGTCTGGGAAAAGTACCACGAGATCGCCGCCCGCGAGCCCAACCGCGTCGTCCTCATCGAAGGCGACCTCTCCATCGACGAAGTTCACGAGCAAATCATCGAATCTGTCTCCGAGCGCATCGTGAGCCTCGCGCAAAATCGCTGATGCTGCTCGCCGGCATACCCCGCGGTGAGAGTGTCCGCAATCCTTGACACTGCTTGCCGGGCCGGAATACGATTCACCAACTTCACCAAACAGACAAACCTGTAGATTGTCAGGTTGCACTTGACGTCTAAACGGTTGCCGTTCAGGGCGTCAATGCCCTCTGACGTGACGAAATGCGGAAAGGGGCCGATGCAATGAAGCCGTGTGGAGAGTGGAGCAGGCGAGACGTTGTTGGGATGCTGGGCGCGGGGCTGGTTGGAGCCGCCGCCATGCCCATGGCTAGTTTGAGCTCGTACGCCAAAACCCTCGAGCCGCCCAGATACCGCAGCCGTGGAGACATCAGCCTCTACCATCCCCCCGACGAGCCGTCGACGGTGGCGCTGATCAAAGGGAACGACCGCAGTGAAAACATCTACAAAGCGCTCAAGCTCATTCAGGACCAGGTCTTCAGCGGCATCAAGGGCAAGCAGGTTCTCATCAAGCCGAACTTTGTGCAGACGAGCAAGCAGTTGGCCGCCACCCACGTTGACGCCGTTCGAGGCATTCTGGAGTTCCTTCGCCCGCATTACAAGAAGGAAATATGGATCGGCGAAGCCGCGGCCACCAAGGAAGGCACGATGGTCGGCTACAAGAACTACGGATACGAAGATCTGGTGCAAAAGTATAAGGTGAAGCTGATCGACCTGAATCTGGGCGCCTTTGAATACCGCTACACGCTCGGCGCGGACAATGCTCCAATTCCCATCCGAATCTGCTCTCCCTTTCTCGATCCGAGCCTCTACATCATTTCGACCGCAATTATGAAGACGCACGGCTTCGTCTCCGTAACCTTATCGCTCAAAAACATGCTGCTTGGCGCGCCCATCAACGACTACAAGACAAGCGACAAGTTCTACATGCACATGGGGCCACACGGCGAACCGAACGACATTCTCCACTTCAATATGTTTCACATGGCGCAGCACGTCTTCCCCGACTTGGCGGTAATCGATGGATTCACAGGAATGGAGGGCGACGGTCCCTCACGCGGAACTCCCGTCGACTCTCGAATTGCCGTTGCCAGCGTCGATCCGCTCGCGGCCGATGTCCTCAGCGCACGCCTGATGGGCTTCGATTCGAAAAAGATCCTTTACCTTTCTTCGATGACCGCGGCGGGAATGGGTCAGGGAAACCTCGACAAGATTCGAGTTCTCGGCGATAAGGTCGAGAACTGCTCGTATCGATTCAAGGTTTCGCCGCTGCTGCACTTCTCGGCTGCTCTGCCCGCTTAGCTCGAGAATTGAGCTGCTGCTGCCACACACAAACTCGAAGCGCTCGAAGGGGCTCGCAAAATGACAGCAACACGGAAGGCAGTTCGATGCACGATCGCTGCCTTCGCCCTTTTCGCGTGCGCGGCGCCAGTTGCGGCGCAAGATCGCTATGCCGTCACGGACGAAGACGCGCTCGGCATTGGTTCACCGCGCGTGGTGGTGCTGCACGATCGCGTGGCCGGAGCCGAGGTCGCAGTCGCTCCCGGCGAGGGTGGCGAACTCAGCAGCTTTAAGGTCACCCGCAACGGCCAGCTCGTCGAATTGCTGTATAACGCACGGAACTACGCGGCAACGCCTGGCGCTTTCCAAGGCCGGGGACCGCTGCTTTGGCCGGCGGTGGGAGCGCAGTTTACCGTCGGCACAATTCCTAAAGAGACCTGCGGCATGGGCTCCTACACGTTGGCGGGCGTCAGCTACTCGATGCCTTGCCACGGATTCGCCAAGGAAATGCCTTGGCAGGAAATCTCGCGAAGCGCCGATGCGCATGGCGCTCGGGTCACGGTTGAATTGCGCGATTCTGCGGCAACGCGGAAGTTCTACCCGTTTGCGTTCCAGCTTGACGCCACGTATGAGTTGGCCGATGGCCGTCTGACGATTGATTATTCGGTGAAGTCGGACGACGGCAACACGGAGCCGATGCCGTTCTCGATCGGCAACCACCTCGCCTTCAAAGTGCCCTTTGTGAAGGAGAGCGACCCCGCCGCGGTCGAGTTCGAAACGCAAAGCACGGTTCAGATGCTGCGCAACGCTGCCGGCACGCTGAACGGGGAGAGCCGTCCGCGCTCATTTGACCCGCCTGAGACGCTGGGCAGCTTCGACGCCCAGGTGGCGATTCCCCTGGCCGGCTACCGGAGTCAACCGTTCGCGCGCCTCATCGATCCCTCAGGCATGACGGTGCGGGTTACGCAAACTGCGAGCGCGCCGGTGCCGGAACCCTTGGTTCGATTCAATGTTTACGGCGGTCCCAAGCAGGGCTACTTCTGCCCCGAGCCCTGGTTTGGAGTACAGAACTCGCTGAACACGGGCGTGGGAGCGTTGAAGCTCGGAGCCGGCGAGAGCTGGCGATGGCGTCTGCAGATCGAGGTCGAAGCTCCGGATTTCTCGCCGCCTGATCCCAGCTCCGGAATCGAGCGCTTCGGCGGAAACTTCGCCTATGTCGAAGGGCCGGTATGGGTAACCAAAGACGGCGGATACTTGCTCTTCAGCGACATCTATAACTCGAAGACCATGAAGATGGCGCAGCCTAACCAGGCAACCGTCTATCGGCGATTCACCAACGCCGGAAATGGAAACTCGATGGATGCCCAGGGCCGTTTGTACACGGCGGAACGGGACGGGCATCGCGTCGTCCGCCTGGAGCAAAATGGAGAGCTTTCCGTGGTGGCAGGCCAGTACGAGGGCAAACGATTCAACGCGCCAAACGATGTTGTGGTGCGCAGGGATGGCCAGGTCTACTTCTCCGACCCTGCTGCCGCGGCCGTGCTGGAGAAGCGCGAGCTCGATTTCAACGGCGTCTATCACGTCTCGCCCGATGGCAAGGTCTCTCTGGTGACAAAGATGACGCGGCCCAACGGCGTGGCTCTCACGCCCGATGGAAAAACTCTCTATGTCGACGACACCACTGACCGCAAAGTCCTGGCCTTCGATCTCGATGAGCAAGGCAACACATCGAATGAGCGCGTGTTCCTTTCCGGTCTCGATGGGTTCCCGGACGGCCTGCGCGTCGCGGCAGACGGGAATGTGTACATCGCAACCGGGCCGGTCGTGGTCTATTCGCCGCAGGGCAAGTTGATCCGGACCATCGTCTTGCCCGAAATAGCAGCTAACCTGGAGTTCGGCGGATCGGATCTCAAAACGCTCTTTGTTGCCGCTCACACGAGTGTGTACCGCGTGAAGGTGGAAGATCAGGGCTGGACAATTCACTGAATCGAGTCACTGAGTCGAGCCTTGCGACTGAACTGCCGGGCGAATCCATTCGTCGTTTCCGAAATCATCGTTTTCGAAACTGCCCCAATGAACCGGCTCGGCAGCGGGGCCTGGAACCAATACAACGTAACCGTTGCATCACGAGCGATTCGGAAGTTACCCGCGTTTCGCACGGATCAATACCGGCCAATGCCGTTCCCGGCGTCAAACTCAGACCGATTTCCACCCGGGCGGCGGCCCCGCGACCGGCAAAGTCTAACTACCGCCAACGGCCCGCGCCGCGTTCCCTTTTCCCATCGGCCGCCGCTCGTCGCCTGTCGCTTGCTGCTTGCCGCTTGCCGCCCGACGGCCGCCGCAAAACACTTAAGTTTTTACTTGACAATCAATTCGGACCGCGCAATACTTAAGCTACAACTTGACTATTTCCCTTAAGGAGATCGATTTTCATGACCAACCCAACCGTCATTCACAGCACCTTTCAACTCGAACGCAAGCTGAAGGCAACGCCAGAGCGTGTCTTCGCGGCGTTTGCCGACGAGGCCACCAAGCGCCGCTGGTTCTTTGGGGGCGGCACCCACGCGCTCGAACACCACGAACTCGACTTCAAGGTCGGCGGCCGCGAGCGCGCGCAGATGAAGATGGGTCCGGGGACGCCGGTGGCCGGCAAAACGCTGGTCAATGAGACGATCTATCAGGACATTGTCCCCTCGCGCCGCATCGTCGCGGCTTACAAGATGAGCATGGACGGAATACCGTTCTCCGCTTCGCTCGGCACCATCGAACTGCTGCCCTCGGGCTCCGGCACCGATCTGCTCTTCACGCACCAGGGCGCGTACTTCGAAAACGCCGACGGCCCTGAGATGCGCAAGGATGGATGGGAGAAGCTGCTTAACAAGCTGGTCAAAGAGCTTGGAGAGTAAGGCCGCGAGCCAAGGAGTCCAGAGTTGGGTGCATCAATGCCATTCGAACTGCGGAAAATTGCCCTCAGGGGCTGAAGGCCCAGATTCGATGCGCCTTTTGCGGCACGACTAAAGTCGCGCCCTGATACAAAACTCCACTCCGAGGGAATTTTTCCGCAAGCTGTGAAGCGTGCCCTTTCAAAACCTGGTTTATGCAACCAGTTCCTGCAGTTAAGCTGAGCCACTCGGCACGGGAAGGAGGAAGACGCGGCAGATGAAACGCAATCCAAAAATCGACCGCGTCTTCCATGCGCTCGGAGACCCTACGCGCCGCGCCATGCTCGAGCGGCTCAGCTCAGGGCCCATGTCGGTGTCGCTTCTCGCCGAGCCCTTCGATATTTCGCTCGCCGCCGTGGTGCAGCACCTGCAGGTGTTGCAGAAAGCGGGCCTCGTCAAGACCGAAAAAATCGGCCGCGTGCGGACCTGCCGCGTTGAGGCCTCAGGCCTGCGGGCGGCGGAACAATGGCTCCGCGCGCGCCGTCCCGAGTGGGATCGTAGGCTCGATCGCCTCGAGCAGTTCCTCGATCAAACCCGCGAGAGATAAGTTTTTCCGCTCACCTGGACGGAGATCTCGAGAATACGCCCGACAAATGCCCCCGTAGAACATCATGAAACGAGTATGCGCCCAAGACGCGAAATGATCGGCAAAGTTGCAAAGAGGTTTTTGGGGCGTGTTTTCAGTAGCTTATCGCCGACAGGCGGCAGATAGGGACTTGACACAAACGCAAGGTACAGGGTGAGCGGGCTCTATTGCCCGCTCAGCCCCAGAGCTTTCACCACCGAGTCGTCCACCTGCGCCGGCTGCCCTTTCTCCTTGGTCACCACGCCGAAATTGCCGCGATAATCCCACATCGCCCAGCCGATGCCGTCCGTTTCAAGCGCCGTGCGCACATCATGCAGCCAGTTGGCGCGCGAGACCGGGTCGGGGAAATCGCGGATCGTTCCAAACTCATTGCAGATGAGCGGCACATGTTTGTCGTGCGCCCACGCCGCCGCATTGTCGATCATCATCTGAATCCGGTGCGCGTTCCAACCGTCCAGCCAGTACTTCTCCATGGAATACCGGCTCACCGCGTCCGGAACTTCCTTCAGCAGCTCCGGCATCGAGCTGTCCGTCGCCGGGTACGGAATGCCATGTTCGTAGCTGTACCACGGCGTGCTCCAGGTCGCGCCCTGGTGCGTGAACTCGTGCGGCTCGTAGAAATGGAAGTTGTAGATGACGTTGCCGTCGGCCAGCGGCTCAATGGCCAGCAGGTCCCAGATGTCCGACCACACCGCGCCTGCCGCAATGATGGTGTGGTGCGGGGCCGCTTCGCGAATGGCCGCGGCCACGCGCGTCTGGATCCCGGCCCACCGGTACGCATCGTGCAGTTCCGGCTCGTTCAGGATCTCAAAGAACACCTTGTTGGGATCGCGATCGGCATAATGCGCGGCGAGCCTGCGCCAGATCGACGTGAACCGCTCCACGGCCTGATCGTCGGTGCCCAAGCGCTGCTTGAAGTCGTCGCTGGGATGAATGTCGATGATGACGGCCAGACCGTCGGCCAGCATCGTGTCCACGGCATGGTCCAGGTGCGGGAGAAAATCGCTATTCGGCCCCGGAAAGCCGTACAACGCCGCCGCCAGCGGCATGGGATCGATGCTCAGCCGCACATGATCGAAGCCCATCTTCGCGATCAGCGCGAGGTCTGCGTCGTTGGTGAAGCTCTCGAGATGTTCGGCCGAATAATCGCGCGACGCTGCGAACCACCCTGAAGCGTTGATTCCGTGCTTCAGGTGCTGCGCGCGGGCAAACGCCGTCTGCACGTCGGCGGCGTGGTCCTGTGCGCTCTGGGCTGTGGCGGGAATGGCGAAGGCAAGAAGAAGGACGAGGAAGCTGAGTCGAAAACGCATAAGAATCTCCCCTCAAAAAGCAACCCGTCAACGATACCACGCAAAGGTGCACAGGATCATTGCAGGCCTCCACAACACAAAACGGCCCCCACTTGCGGGAGCCGTCTGTACCACCTGAAAAACTCCGCTTATT
>JBEKAJ010000070.1:0-13440 GCA_050018295.1 Occallatibacter sp.
CCGAGCGACGCGAGATGGCGAATGGCCTGATGGATGCCGGTGGAGTAGTCGAGGAGAATGGTGCTGGCTTTTGGATCGTCGAGTTTGAACTCGGCAAGGACAATGGGCACGCCGCGGTGCGTGATCTGGTCGAGAACGGGCTCTTCTTCACCAAAGGTCATGACGGCAACGCCGTCGACCTTGCGCTCCAACATGCGGCGGGCACATGCGGCCAGCACGGCAGGGTCACTATTGGTGGAGCTGACGAGAATCTCGTAGCCGCGGGCGACGGCAATCTCTTCAAAGCTCTGGATCAGCTCAGGAAAGAAGGGATTGGTGATGTTCTCGACGATGATGCCGAGGAGGCGGCTGCGGCCGGAGACGAGGGTACGCGCGTGGGTGTTGGGCAGGTAGTTAAGCTGCTTGATCGCCTGCCAGACACGTTTGCTCAAGCGATCGCTCACAAGCGAAGAGCCGTTCATGGTTCTGGAGACCGTGGCGATGGAGACTTTGGCTACGGCTGCAACAGCGCGAATGTCGGGGAGTTTCGCCGCGGTCCTGCGTTTTGGTTTTCGAGGCACGAACCAATCCTAATGCAGCAAGAGGGAGCGCAAAAAGGAAAATCATTCGATTTTTCGCCGCGGATTCGGAGCGCGAGAAGGGAACGGAGTCAGGCGCTTTCGGAGATGAGCAGACGCAGATCGCGCAGATTTTGGCCGGTAGGTCCGGTGGCGACTGAGTCGCCGATGGCGGTGAAAAGCGGGCATGCATTGAATTCGGCAAGGGACTGCTCGGGATCGAAGCCAAAAGCGCGGGCGCGAGCGACAGTGGAGGGATCGGCGATGGCTCCAGCCGCTCGCGTGTTCCCATCGATGCCATCGGAGCCGGCGCTCAAGACGGCGAGGTGTTCGCCAGGATGGTTGGCGAGCTCGAGGGCGCAGGTGAGAGCGAATTGCTGATTGCGACCGCCCGCGCCAGGCGTGCGCGTAAGGGTGACAGTGACTTCGCCAACAGAGATGAGGCAAAAGCGGCTGTGCTGGACGCGGAATGTGTGGAATCGCTCGAGCAGATAACGGGCCGCATCGGCGTAGTCCCAGTCGTCGCAACTGTTGTCGACCACGACGTGGTAGCCGTGTTGGCGGGCCAGTGCGCGCGCGTTCTCGACCAAGTCGTGGCTGGAGAGCAGAATTTCGAAGACGGAATCGCGAAAAGCCGCATCCTCGCCGCTCATGCTGGCGGCCGAGGTGATGCGGCGGGGCCGAACGGGGTCGGTCCACGGGAGCTTGGGCAGGAACGACGTGCGCCAGCTCTTGTTTCCGGGGGACTCGGGCAAGTCTTCGCGCTCAAAAAAGGCGCGGATGGAGGGCGGAAGCTTGGCCGCGAGGTCGTATTTGGCGAGAAGCTCGCGCACCTCTGCCACAGTGGAGTGGTCTGGCGTGGTGGGACCGGAGGAAAGCGCATCGAGCGTGCGCAGCGGAACATCGGGAAGAAGCAGGCTGACTTTGACAGCCTCTGGCGCGGCCATGGCGAGACGGCCACCCTTGACCGCGGAAAAATGCTTGCGGAGGGTGTTGATCTCGTTGATGGGAGCTCCCGAAGCAAGCAGCAACTGGTGAAAGGCGGCTGTGTCTTCGAGGGTGATGTCCGAGTCGAGAGGCAGATCAAAGATGGCAGAACCGCCGCCGGAGATGAGGAAAAAGACAAGCGTGTCTTTTCGAGCTTTGCGCAAGAGGGCAAGCGCGGCACGCGCAGCAGCGAAGGAGTCTTCGTTGGGAAGGGGATGGCCACCTTCGAAGTAGCGGAAGCGCCAGTTGCGAGCCGTGGGCATCTGGTTGGTGCAGCAGATGCCGCGCAGGCCTTTGCGGCGCTTCATGCGCTCAAGCAGGACCTGGAGCATGGGGCCGGCAGCTTTGCCGATTGCGATGACGTTGATGCGCTTGTAGGCCGAGAGATTGATGGAGGCAGGACCGCTGCCGTCGGGCATGAGGCGGTTGAGTGTGTGCCCCTCGAAGCGCAGGCGGCGGTCGAAGGCGGAAGCGATGTTGCAGGCCTTGATAGCGCCGGTAAAGATTTCCGTGGCAGAGGCATGCATCGCTTCGAGAGCAGCGTCGCTGACGTGAGTCATGGCAGTTGCTCCTTCGCGAGGAGGGCTGGATTGACGGAATGCGATTGAGCCTTTGCGAGCGAGGCGACGGAAATCATTTCACCTTTGATTCTACGCTCTGGCGGGTGGTGCTCCGAGCGGCGACGGAGGGGCGGCGGGCGGGTGCTTGTGTGGGGCCACGATGGCCGCGCACGGGGAGCGCGTCGGCTGCTGCGTTATTCTGGCAGCATCGTGAACGATCCTTCAAAATTGATTCCTTCTGACCCGATTGGGCTGACGCGCCAGTTATGCGAGATCGAATCGACGACCTACCACGAGGGCGCAGTGGGCGATTTTCTTGCGGAGTTTCTTAGGGGGCGCGGGTGGGAAATAGAGAAGACGCCAGTGGCTCAGCCGGCGGAGAGCGCGACGGCGGGGCCGCGCTGGAACATTTATGGCGGACAGGCGGGACAAACGCCGGACCTGGTTTTTTCGACGCACATGGACACCGTGCCGCCATACTTCCCGTTCAGCGAGGACGCGGAGTGGATGTATGGGCGCGGGGTGTCGGACGCGAAGGGAATTATTGCGGCGCAGGTTGCGGCGGCTGAGGCGCTGCGCGCGGCGGGCTTTCAGATTGGATTGTTATTTGTATCAGGCGAAGAGCGCGACTCAGCTGGTGCGAAGGCGGCGAACCTGAAGCCGAAGGGAAGCCGCTATCTGATCAATGGCGAACCGACGGATAATCGCGTGGCGCTGGCGTCAAAAGGGGCATTGCGCGTGGTCTTTCGCGCGACGGGCAAGATGGCGCACTCGGCGTACCCCGAGCTCGGCGAGAGCGCGGTGCACAAACTGGTGCAGGTGTTGGCGAAGCTGCTGGAATTGGAACTGCCGGTGACGGAGGATGTGGGGCCGAGCACGCTGAACATCGGGCAGATTCAGGGCGGGCACGCACCGAATGTGATCGCGGACAAGGCCGAAGCGCAGGTGCTGGTAAGGCTGGTGGGAGATTCTGCGCCGGTGAAGGCCGCGCTGCTGGAGGCGGCAAAGGGGCTCGCGGAAGTGGACTTCACGCTGGAGATTCCTTTTGTGAGACTGCGCGCGCCGGAGGGATTGCCGACGATGGTGGCGAAGTTCACGACGGACATTCCGCAGTTGAGCAATTGGGGTGAGCCGGTGCTGCTGGGGCCCGGCAGCATTCACGTGGCGCACACACCTTTCGAGAAGCTGGCGAAGAAGGAATTGCTGGAGGCTGTGGAACTGTACGTCAAGGTGGCGAAGCAGCTGCTTGCGTAGTAGAGTTTCACCGATCGCCGGATCCAATTACCGGGCGGCTGGCGTGCTGGCGGGCGATTGCTTTGTGAACTCGAAGGTACATGGGCGGCCGACGACGCCGAGACCCTGATTTCTCGCGCCCGTTCCCATTGTCTCTTTGAATTGGGCGTTGATCTCGTAACTGTAGCTCTCTCCCTGGTGAGCGAAGACGCCACGAGCATAGTCGCGTGAGACGACGATGCCATTGGCAGTAAGCTTGGCGCTGCCGTCATCTTTGATGGCACCGTCGATCGCCAGGTAGCCGGGCTGGCCCGCTGTACCCCGTTCCCCGTGAAGGCTGCCGTTCTGGATGACGCTGACAAACTGCCAGGTGTAGCCTTCAGTATTTCCTTTGGGTGGGCAGGTCATCTTCGTGAGCCAGTTTCCGTCGAAGCGCTCGCTGCCAAACGAAGCCGCCGGTAAGAAGATGAGTGCGATGACTGCCAGGAGCCGGATCGTGCGCATGACCTTCCTCCTCCTGAGAACGGAATCCTAGCACCGGTGGCAGAGGACGGTCAGTGACAAGTGAAAGAAGACTCGCTATTGATAGTTGCCGATGAGGACGAAGGGCGCCCAGTAGTACGGATGGGCGTAACCGAGGCCCGCGTTGGGAGTGCCGGCTGGTTCGACGGTCTCGAAGCCGCGGCCGGTTCCTCCGCCGGGGACGGCCCCGCCGCCGTGGAGGAAGGCGAGTTGAGACTGGCGAAGCGCTTCAGCTTTGCCATCGGCGGGATTCTTGACCCAGCGATCATAGAAGTCGCTCATGATGTGGCTCGTGCTCAAGTCATTCACGTCCCAGAGCGTGGCGAGCACGGCTTCTGCATCTTTCTGCTGAGCGACCATTCCGAGACTGTCCATTTCGAGGCCGTTGCGCGATTTGTAGTCCTTGGCGGTGCTACAGGCCGAGAGAGTGAGCAGGTGCGTGCCGTGAAAGGCGACGGTGGAGTCTTCCATTGCGGACAGATTCCACTCGAAGCCGCTGGGGTCGCCGGTGTTATCACCGCCCATCATGAGGAAAGGCTCATCGCCGCTGCCGGCGATGAGAACAAAGTGACTGGCGATATGTACGACGGAAAAGTTGCTGCCGGCTCCAAGATCTGACTTTAACGCGGCGAGAGTGAATTGCTCGTCGGGCAGCAGCTTGCCCTGCATGGGGCCGTGGGACGCAGGATCAGAGGGATCGTGAACCACTGAATCAAGCTCGGGAATCACGCCGGGGAGGGCAGGTAGACCGTTGTAGCTCTTCGATAGGCCCATGGCGAGCGCGCTGGGCGGGGTTCCGGTCTGGAGCGGTGAATCGGTCATGTGGCCGTAGCTCTCCGGGGTGAAGAGCACATTATGGAAACGCTCGACCATGTAATGTTTGCCGTCGTAAAGCGCGCCCATGGGGACGTAGCGCAAAGCATCGTCGAGCGACCAGAGGAGAGTGGGGACACTGCCTTTCGGACCGGGAGTGGATTCGAGCGACTTGAGCTGGTTTTCGATGGGCGCAACAACCATGGAGTAAAGCTGATTCAACTGCGGACGAGGATCGGATGATGGCGAGCCGACTGCTTTGAGCGCTTCAAAAGCCTTAGCGCGGATGTCGGCCGAGGAAGCGGGCAGAGCGATGACTTTGCGCGCATTGGCGGTGACCACTATGGCGTAAGCGTGATCGTCGCCGAGCAACAGGCGAATGCCCATCACTCGCAGACCGAGTTTGGAAAGCGAATCCTGAAGGAAGCTTTTTGTGGTGTCCGCGGAAGCCTGGCCGGGCGCCGATTGCGCGTCGAGCTCTGGGAAGATCTTGTTGGTGAGGACAGACTGAATGTCGTTGCCTTCCTGCTGAATGGTTGAGCCGAGCGACTTGAGCTGAGCGTCATCGTCGGGAGTGCGCGACGGCTTGGCCTGAATCTGGGCGTAAGCAAGACTCGATTCCTCGATGACGCGCGCCTTCTTTTCGAGGTCGGGCAGCGCGTTCTCGGCATCCTGCTGCGCTGGCGAAAGCTTGAGCGGCTCAATGCCCGCAGAAGAGCCGGGCGCGGCGGTGGTGACGACGTCCTGGAGTTCCTGTTCCTTGAGCAGATCGAGAATCTGCTCGGCTTGGCCGAGGCGGCCGGCTTCGACCAGCAGTTCGGCCAGCATTCGGTAAGCGCCGGAACGCGATTGCGCAAAGCCGGCCTGTACCTCTTTCTCCATGCCGAGAATGTTTTTGCGGATCTGCTCGTAATCGTTGACCGCGCGGAGGCCGAAAAAGATGGCTTCCTCGGGCCGATTCTGCTTGCGGAAGCCGATCATTAAGGAGTTCTCAATGTTGCCTTCGATTTGCGGATCGGCGGTAGCTTTTGCGAGACCGAGCGCCGCGATGGCGCTGGTGAAGGAGAGGTCCGGCTGCTTCATCAGCGAATAGGCCCATGCGATGGTCATGAGGTCTTGCGCTTCATCGCGCTGGTCCTTCACTTCGCGCCAGATGGCGAGCGCCTGGAGATCGAGGTCGTATGCCTGCTGAGCGTCGTTCATTTCGGAGTGATCGCGGCCCAGATTGTTGAGGGTCATGGCTTCGCCGCGGCGGCTGCCGACCTCGCGAAAGATGGGCAGAGCCTGAGTTTGGAAGTCCAGGGCTTTGGCAGGCTGGCCGAGATCGGCGTAAGCGCGGCCGATATCGCTGAGCGCGAGCGCTTCGCCGCTGCGGTTGCCTACCTCGCGCCAGATGGGCAGCGCCTGGTTGTAGTAGTCGAGCGCGGTCTGGTGCTCGCCGAGGTCGTTATAGAGGCGGCCGATGTTGTTCAATGTGAGCGCTTCGCCCTGGCGGTTGCCGAGTTCGCGCCAGAGCGCGATGGCCTGGTTGTAGACGTCGAGCGCTTTTTGTTTCTGGCCAAGGGCGGCGTAGGCGGGCCCCATGTCGTTGAGCAGCAAAGCTTCGCCGTTGCGTTCGCCCAGGTTGCGGTAGATGGGCAGCGCCTGATTGAAGTAGTCGAGAGCCAGCGAGCCCGCGCCCATGTCGGACCAGGCTCGGCCCATATTGTCGAGCGTACTGGCTTCTCCATTAATGCTGGCAGTGGCGAGGAAGCTCGAAGCGGACGCGGTCTTTGCCGGGGCAGGGGCGGATGGATTCTGTGCGGGGGGCGGGGCATGCGAAGCCGCGGCAAGAGGGGCATTGATTTCGTGCCAGATGGCGAGGGACTGATTCAAATACTTCAGCGCATCGTCGTGTTGTCCGAGGTTGTTATAGATTTTGCCAATGTTGTTGAGCGTCTCGGCTTCACCGGCGCGCGACGGGAGCGCGCGCCAGAACGACAGCGCTTGGTTGAGCAGGTCGAGAGCCTTGTCCTCCTGACCAAGATCGGTGTAGACGCGGCCCATGGTGTTCAAGGTTGTGGCCTGGCCGAGCAGGCTCGAGTACTTTTGCGCGATGGGCAATGCCTGATTCAGATACTCGAGCGCTTTTTCGAGCTGGCCTGCGCTGTAATAGAGGGCCCCGAGAATGTTGAACTCCGAGACCTGCTGGCGAATGTTTTTGCTGGAGCGCGCCTGAGCCAAACTCTGCTCATGTTGTGCGATCTGGGTGGCCAATGCGCCGGGCTGCGCAGACGCCGATGCAACTGCGAAAATCGCCGCAAAGCAAACTGCGCCCCGGCGAAGCCGGTCAATGCCGGATGGGCCCGACGGGCCCGATGGGCAGGTTGGTTTCATGGCCTGCATTCGCATCACGGGCGGGCATTCGCCGTTGCGGGAGGGGGAGTGCGGAGGGCGAAGTCCGCGTCCGCGGAGCTGCGATTCATCACGGGGTGCTGGTGCATGCCCTGCGCGGAGACAGTTTGCGAGACTTGCTGCGCCACCGATGCATAGACCTGGCTCAAGGGGGCCTGGCCCTTGCCATTCTTGAGAGCTTGAAGCAGGTAGTAAGTGAAGTAGCCGTGGCGGAGCTGGCTGCTTTCGAGCGACTCCTCATTGACCTCGCTGGCGGCCATAACGATACGGCCCGTTCCGTCGGTCATGTGCGCCAGCATTGCGCCTGAGGGTGCGGTGTTGGCCAGCGCAGCGGAAGGTTGCGATCCGTTGCCGCCAGCGGCGCCGCCACTGTAGCAGGTGTCGAGAAAGACGGCGGTGCGGAGGGCCTTCATGCGCGTGGAGACGGCGTTGGCCAGCTCGACCATGGGATACGCGGTGGCGTAGAGCGCATCCTCGTCGAGTTTTCCGCCGGAGTAGACTTCGGTGTCGTAGGTGATGAGGTAGTTTGCGCCGCCCGCGGAGTCAGTGGTGCGCGGCGTGCCGTGCGTGGCGACGTAAATCACGACGAGATCGTTAGGCTCGGCGTGGCGCGCGATCCAATTGAGCCCTTCCTTGATGTTCTTCGTGGTGGCCTGATCGTCGGTGAGGACGTGAACATTATCCGCGGGAAAACCGCCGATGGAGGGGTCTTTGAGCGCGGTGGCAAAGGCGGTGGCATCGGCGCCGGTGTAGTTGAGCTGGGGAATCTGCGTGTCAGTAAAGTGACCGATACCGATGACGAGCGCCCACTTCTGCTGCACGGGGCCGGGCTTTACGGGCGGTGCGACAGGCACGGGAGTCTCAGTGCCCTCAGCCTCGATGCCGCGCGATGCCGGAGTGGAAAGAACGAGCGGATTCAGATCCTGATCAAGCGCCTCAGAGCCGTTGAAGCGCGCCTTGTCCATGGCGTAGTTGGCGAGGGAATCGTGGCCGAGGCGCTTTTCGACGAGGCTGCGGTAGTACCAGGCGTCGCCCAGCTCCGGGCAGACCGAGACAGCGTGCTTGAGCAACTGGAGCGCATCTTCAAAGGAGTCATTACCGCTCTGCGGCGTGATGCGCTCGAGGGCCTGGACGATGAGGTCCTGCCCAGCGCTGCAGCGAATTCCCTGGGTGCGCGCACAGGGAGATGCGAGCAGCGTCGCGGTCAGCAACGACAGGATGGCAAGTCCGGATCGAGTGCGGCAGTTCATTTTTCGGCTACGTGACCTGAAGTTGAGCCTGGGCTCTTCGTGGATCGAGCCTTCATCGCCGCCAGGACGCGGGCGCTGACGCCGCCGCTGGCGAGAGCCTGTTGACCCGTGGGGCTGAGGTCGAAGTCGGTGGCGGTGGCGCCGTGAATGGTTTGAATGATCGTGTCGTCATCCATTCCGGATTTGACCATGGCGATGATTTGCGCGTTGTTCAGGCCTTTGTGTATAACTGCGGCCGGCTTCCTTGCGGCCTGCGCCTTCATCTCGGCAAGGAGGTGGACGCTGACACCGCCCGTGGCGAGGGCTTTCTGACCGGCCGGCGTGAGATCGAAGTTGACCGCACTGGCGCCGCGAATAGCCTGAATGACGGTGGCATCGTCCATGCCGGACTTGACCATGGCGATTACCTGATCGTTGGTCAGGCCCTGGCGCTTGGAATTCTCCGCGTCGACAGCCGCGGTCTTGGCTTTCTCCGCGTCACGCTGTTTTTCCAGATCGAGTTCTTTGTAGTGCGCGATCGCGGTCTCGATTCGCTTCTGCGGCTCGACGAAATACTTCTCGGTGGGCTTGGCATCAATTGCTTTGCCGTAGTTGATGGCAGCCTGGTCGAGGTATTTCATTGCCGCCTTCTCATCGTCGGCTTCATAGGCAAGTGCCTCGTAGGCCACGCCAATGTTGTAGAGCCGGTAAGCGTCTTCGTCGGGTTTGGGAAAGGCCGGGGCGGTTTCAAAGGTTTCGAGGGCGCGCTCCCAAAGCCCCGTTTCGGCGTCCTTGTCACCTTCCTCAAGTGGACCGTCTTTGCGCGCGAGGAGGACATCGATCGATTCATCGGAGTTGACGACATGCTCGGCGATCTGCTGCGCGGCGTCGATAATCAATCGGGATCTCAACTCAGCGGGCGTGGGTGGGCCATCCTCGCTCTTCTGCCCGCCCTTCGCATGCGAAAGGCTGCCCGTCACCTGCCCCAACACGCCGTGCGCGGTTGAGTTCCCCGCGCTGTCAAACTCCCGGTCGTATGTGGATTCAACGTTGTCGGAGATAAGGGTGTGGCCGTTCGCATCTTTGGCCTGGAAGGAAACGTTGAGTTTCCCGGTAATGCGTTCAACGATGCCCGCCTTGGCAATCGAAGCGATCTGGGACCCGCCAAGGGCCGCGGCCGGCGCCAGCTTATTGGTGTATTCGGGGTCGGGATGCGAGTATTCGGTGATCTCGCAGATGATTTCCGCGGCGGGATTGTCGTCTTCGCGAAGGTTTGGATCGTCCTTGAGCAGCTCGGTTTCAAGCAGGGCTTGGAAATCGTAGGGAAGAGCGCCATCTTCCTCTGCGTCGGAGGAGTTGATGACGACCTTGATTGTGTCTCCCGGCAGATGCACGACGGCGGGCAATTTGCGATGGAGCGTGACCTTTTCCTTGTTGGCGCCGAATCCTTGTGCGCCGGCGGGAGCGGCTGCAAGGGTTCCGAAGACCAGAGAAAGAAGTAATGCGATTTTTGCTGAACGGCTCATCTCGACCCCCGTCGATTTACCGTTTGTTGTTGACGCCGGCCGGGTTTAGCGGCCTCGCTAAGCCAGGGTCTGGCGTCCTCCGACAGACCCTAGCATACCGTTTCATAAGCGATTTCGTCATTACACTACTTACTCTTGCTTCCCGAGCTGGAACTGCTCTTCTTGGCGCTCGAGGAAGGGCAGGATGATGAACTCGAGGAGCTTGAAGCAGCGGGCCTGCTCAAGTTTGTCTCGGAAGGCTGGACTGTGATGTGCATGGAGGCATAGGTGATTCCGGGAACCGAATTCTCCGCGCGCTCCGCGAGTGGCAAATTGGGATCGGCATCTTTGGCGACCAGGTAACCCTGGATCAAGTCGAGATTCGGCAAGGCCTTGGCGAGCTCGTCGACGTGCCTCTGGGGAACCATCAGGTAGTCGCCCGATTTGAGGCCGATGTAGGCGGGATCCCGATCGGGATCGTCCAACGCCTGTTGCGTAGCCACGGCGTGGGTGAGGTTGCCGGCCATGATGAATCGTGTGCGGTCTTCCCAGTAACTGAGCGCCTCAGTGAATGTACTGAGAGCGGGCACGCTGATGGCCGGAAGGCTGACGATGGGTGCCGCGATCTTCGCGCCCTGAATCATGATATTGAGAGCCTTGACGAACATCGACTGCGCTGCGGCTCTTGAGATGTTGACGGCCAGCTTGCCGGTTCCCTCCGTGAGCAGAATCTTGCTTGTGCCTTGCATGGCCTGGGGCGAGCGAAAACCGAGCGCATCGAGAGAGACTTTGCCCGCATTATTGGGCGAAACCGACGCGATAGCCGACCAGGCAAGAGGCGTGAGGATATTCACGAAGGGATGAACCTGCGTGGTGTCGACTCGCAGCTGCGAGGCTTTCAGATTGGTTTCACCGGCTCCCGGGCGAAACTGGGCGAGGGCAATGCTGACACCAACGTCGCCGTCGTGGTCGAGCAACTCTTCCTTCTTGATGTCCGAGGCGTAACGAAGCCGCTTGTTATCGCTGTCATAGTGCAGGTACTGTGTCTGCGCCGCGGGATCGGGAAGCTGGTCCGTGGGGCCGCGCGAGGCCGCCTTGCTGCCGTAGTTCCCGCTGTAGGGGTTCACCGAGTCGTAGAACCCGTTCCAGAAACTGTAGGAATCGTGAGGCAAGTCTTCCGCCGGGACTGCCGGAGGAGTGGAAGCTTGTGCGGCGGCGAGCTGGGGAAGCAGCGCAGTAATCATGCCGAGCGCGGAAGCGTCGGCAAGGAAGAGGCGTCGCGAAACTGTCATCGGTTTACCCTCCATATGTCTTGCCGGAGTGATTCAAAGAGTTGCCGGCTGCTCAATTGATTATGGGCCCGATTCATGAAGCCGATCGTTGATGCATGAAGCCTAATTGGTTGCACTTTGGGGAGCACTGTGAACGGTCATGAGTCCAATGCCCCAGTTGGTGGGGACCTCGCCGGAAAATCCGCGGGTTCCTCCGCTGGTTTGATTTAAGAGTTTCTCCAAGGGCGACGCGACTCCGCGCGTGCCGCGCGAGGCGACGCCTTCAAAGTTCAGCACGTATGGGTCGGCGAGCGGCTGCTCGGTGCTCAGCATGATAAGCGTATCCACACCATAAGGCGGACCGATGCGCAGGACCGGCGCGCCGGGTAGAACAAACTGGCGGCCATTTTCGGAATCGTTGGGAAACTGATTCTCGGAATAGTCGCGCGGGTAAAGAACGGTGCCCTGGCCGTGGCAATCGATGTCGAGCACATAGACCCAACGGTGATCGATGATGCGTTCGTCGGAGGCGAGGGCCATTTTGAGCTGATCGCCCTGGTGCGTGGTCTGATTGGCCGGAAGCGGCGAGGTGGCGTTGGAGGGAAGCAGGGTCAGCGAATAATATTCGTCGCTTGACGCGTCCGCGGGACTGTTGGCCAATTCGAGCCAACCATGCACCTTGGCGAGAAGCGATGAATAGTGGTTCAGCTTGTCACCGGCGGCATCGATGGCGGAAGCGCCGCCCACCGGCACCCAGTCTGTGCGCACCGGATACTGCGAGGTAGCTGAGCAGCCGGGGCTGTGCGGGGGCGCGTTGGGCGAGGGCGGTCCAGCCGCCAGCTCGCTCTTGTGATACCACGCGTAAGCGGGACCATTGGCGGTGAGGACACCGGTGAGCGCGTAGTGCGCGACCGACATATTGCTTGCGGCCTGAACGGCGCTGTCGCTGCCGACGGGCTTGACCTTGGCGGCCAGGTCCTGTGAAGGTGGAAGATTGACCCATAGCTTGGCGCCGGCGGGTAGGTTCTTCTTGACTGCATCGGCAGTGAGCGGCGCGCCCAGGTTGATGGAGGTGGCCGAACCAGCCTGCTGCAGCGTCCAATTCGTGCCGTCCCAACTAAGGACGTCGGTCCACTGCTGCTCGGCAGGATCGGAGACTAAAGCAGTTCCGGAGGCCTGCACTTGCGCGGCGGCGGCGTCAATCTGGTCCTCGGAGAGATTCGAGGGCCAGAGCCAGACGAGCAAGGGAGGGTTATCGGCGGGGATCCATTTGCTCAGCTCGAAAAGATCCCCGGGAGCAACCTTCGCACCCGCCGGGCTGACGATTTCGGCAGAGGAGCGGGCGAGGCCATCGAGGCTGGTGATGCGAAGGAGAACGTTCGGGCCAGCGCTGTTAGCGATTGTGGCGGTGAATTCGCTGCTGACACCGAGGCCGGAAGCGCGGCCGATGTCGAGCGAGACAGAGCCGTCATCGTTTGTGCCGAGCGCGGCTGCTCGCACTTTGTCAGACTTGGCGGCTGTGCCACCGAAGAGCGGCTGCTCGCGACGCTCCGCCGTGGCGTCGAGGTCGGGTTCCTGATCGGGCACGTTGCTGCCCTCGAGGACGGCCTTTACGCGCTCGTAGACAACGGAGGCAGGCGTGTCGGCCGGCAATGCCTGCAGAGCCTGAAGCAGGGCGGCAGTAAAAGCACCGTGCGGCTCGGTACCAGCCGGCATTTCCTTGGCGGTCTGATCCTGTTGCGCAGCGGAAAAGACCAGCGCGGCGTTGTCCGTGCGCTGGGTCGGCGCAGGGCGTGGCTGGCCGTTGGGCAGCGTGTCTGGAGCTTCATTGATGTCACGGGGATCAAAGGCCAGAGCGCGCTCGCGGTAAACCGGGCCGATGCCGCGGCTGACACCGCCGGAGTGGCAACTGTCGAAGATGACGGTGAGATGGACGCCTTTGTCGAGAGCGGCGTTGAAAATGCGCGCCATCTCGCGGTCGCGGACGTCGTAGCCACCCTTGTAGGCGTCAGAGGGAACCATTGTGCTGTCAGCATGGACATACTGGCCGCCGACGAGCACGGTGAGTTTGTTCCCCTTGCTGTTGACTCGAAGCGAGCCGTGGCTGGCGTCATAAAAGACCACGGTGTCGCCCTTCTGGGGAACATCCACGAGATATTTCTGCATGGTGGCAAGAATGCCGTCGCGCGTGGTCTGTTCGGCGGGAAGGAGGACCACACCTGGACTCGAATGGGGTGGAGCAGGATTGGTGAGCAAAACAACGTTGGCGGCCGGGAAGTCGAACTTCGGATTGGTGAGCTGGTCGTCATTTGGGTTGTGGTCTTTTATTTAGTCGTGTATATTGTTTTTTTTTCGTATGTCGTATCTTT
>JBEKAJ010000071.1:0-13359 GCA_050018295.1 Occallatibacter sp.
CTAGCAAGCGCTGCGCCTACGGCGCGAGTGCGCGGGAACGATAAAGCGCATGCTTGAACTCTCCGATGGCAGAGTTCGCAGCACACCCTAAAGGTCCCTGCTCCCTGCTCCGGCGCGAATGCCGATGACTGCCATCATGCGCCCGGCGTGGCCGTGCGAGGCGCGATGGGAGAAGAAGAGATCGGTGTGGCATTCGGTGCAACCGCCGACGATTTGAATCGATTGGGGCGCGAGGCCGGCTGAGAGAAGCTGGCGGCGATTGGCTTCGACGAGATCGACGTGAAGACTAGGACCGATGGGCGAGTGTCCGGGAGCGCGCTGGGTGAGGAAGAGCATGGGGTACTTCCGGCGCACGGGGTCCGCATCGTAGACCTCGCGAAAGAGGTCATGTGCGTATGAGAATTGCGATTCGAATTCCGAGAGCACCTCTTCACCGACGGCGTAACAGCAGAGGCCAATGCCTGGGCCGATGGCGGCAATAAGGTCCTGAGGGCGGGAGCCGAAGGCCAGACGCATGCGGCCAACACCGGATTCGACAATACGCTTAAGGGTTCCGCGCCAACCGGCATGAAAAGCGGCGACGGCGCGGCGCTTGCGATCGGCAACCAGCACGGGAATGCAGTCGGCAGTTTGAATGGCGAGGAGCAGGCCGGATTCCGCGGTCATTTGTCCGTCGGCCTTTCGCGGATGCTTGCGGGAGGCGTCGGCACGGACGGCATGAACGATGCGGTTGGAATGGAATTGGCCGAGCACTATGAGCGGCGTTGCGACATTGGATGTGATGGCCTCGGCCAGGAGACGCCGGTTGCGATGGACGGTTTCGCGATCAATTTCGCGATCGGGGGCGGCGGTGAAACCGAGGTTTAGATCGCCGGGCGCGTCGGCGGCGGAGTAGGCGCGGCTGAAGCCGCCCTTGCGCGTCGAGAATCCTGCCCAGAGCCAGGGAAGGTCCCAGCCGGGGATCGGCAGCCACTCGACACCATTGGCAGCGCGGCGAGGAACAGGCGGAGGAGCTGTGAGCTCTTCCAGAGTCGTGCGGGCAAAACGGAGGGCGGGGCGGATGTTGCGGGTAGGCCGAGATTTGGTGGGACGCGGGCTGCGGGCAACCCCAGCACGGGACAGGCGGTGATCGATTGCCTTGAGGGTTGACGCGGACGTGGATTTCTTGCGGGAAGAAGGCCTCATGCAGCCTTCATTTTAGATGCGCAGCCGTTTTTCAGGCGTGGCTCGCTCGGAGAGAGCATGTGGGCCTACCTTCCGGTAGGCCCGCTCGAGAGGCAATTTTGGGAGGGTAACCAGGGGGGATTTTTGGGAAGAGGTTCCGAAGAACCCTCAAGTGAGAGTTGTAGCCTTTCTTTGGCGGGACATTTGGGGAAGCCTCTGCTAATTACTTGCTAGGATGCCTAATCTGGAGAAAGGTTGCAAGCCCTAAGTTGTGGAGTGAGCCCGCGGGAGTGTGGAAATGGCGGTTTTGTGGTCTTTTATTACACGTCAGGCACTCTTTTTGGCCCAAATTGGGCAATCTTCTTGTAACAGCAGGGTCAAATTGGGCACTCTTTGAAGTGTGAAACGGCCGCTGACCCTCGTCTTTGGCATTGTCCTGATCGGGGTGATCGCGTATCTGGCGTACGAGTATCGCAGGGATCTCGGACTAGGCGGTGCGGGAAACGGGCAGGGGAACGGGGCAAACCCGGGCGGGCACGGCGGCCAGGGGGCTTGGCAGACGATCGACCGCAGCGCGGATGGGTTCAAGGTGCAGATGCCGGCAGGGGCGAGCGAGACCCCGGTCCCGGCTTATACCGGCAGCGGCGTGGTGGAACAGGTGGAGATGATCGAGGCGTCGGCGGACGGTGAAACCACCTACGCAGTGGCCTGGGCGGATAACCCGCCGGTGGAGCGGGCGGCCAGCGAAGACCCGGAAAAGACGCTGGATATGGCGCGAAACGGGGCTTTGGGACGCACCCAAACCAGCCTGATCAGCGAATCGCGGAACGACCGGGATGGGTACGCAAGCCGCGACTTTCTGGCGCGCAGCGCGGGCGGCGGCATTCTGAACGGGCGACTGATTCTCAAAGGGACGAAACTCTACATGCTGATTGCGACGTTCCCTGCGACCAGCGCGCGGCGCGAAGAGGACGTGAGAGCCTTCTTCGACTCGTTCAGCCTGACGGCTGTTCCCCAGCAATAACCAGCCGAAAAGCAGCAGCTAAGGACGAGCAAGAGAGGCCGCTTTGGCTTCGCGTAGGAGTTAGCATTTTCGGTCGAATTTTTGAGTAGACGCGGAGTTTTCTGGCAGGATCTCGAGTTTTTTACGTAAGCGCCAGAGTTTTTGGGCATGGGCCAAATTCCGGATCTGCCCCAATTGAACGGAGCTGACCGGCGTTTACCAGAGCATAACTTTCGGGTGGGCGACCACCCGGCCAAAACACAGTGTAGACTGCTCGTTGAATTCCCTCTGAGGTTAGAGTGTTTAGGAAGTGACTGCCATGAACGTCCGCTGCAGCACGACTTCGATTTCTGCTTTGGTTCTCTCCCTTTGCCTTGTAACTTCGATTCCGGTGGCCCTGAGCAACGCCTCAACCTGGAATGAGCTCACCATTAAATTGCCCTTTGGGTCGATGTGGAATTTCCTGGCGCCTTTGGGTTTTGCTTATCTCGGAATCGTGGCGATCGGCTTGATCGTCCTCTGGACGGGATATAGAAAAAGGGAACGCTGGGCCTGGTTCGTCATTCTCATCGCTCTTTTGTTCTTTTACTTCCCCTCCTACGTGCTGCCCGTGGTCTTGCAATCACGGCGCTTCGGGTGGCCTCATTTGCTGGATTTTCTCGGGATTTTCCGCGTAGGAGGATGGTGGCATTGCTGGATTGCGTCCTTGCGTCCTAATTACATCGGCGGTTTGGCATGCGTGCCTTTCGAAATCCTGATTCGACCTCTTGAGTTTTTCGTGATGTCGATTGCTCTGCTCCTTCCGGTCAAGGCGTTTTTCTTGAAGCCCGTTCCTCACCAGCCGGGAACGCGAACGAAAATCGCGGCGCTATTGGGGAAACGAACCTGGGTCTGGGTGATTGCGCTGCTTCTGGCGATCGCGATAGCTGTCGCCTTCACGGTGAGGAGTTGCGTAGCTTCAAGTCAAAACAGTGTGACTGAGAATCTGCAGTCGAAAGTAATGCCATTCACGCCGCACCCCATGGTAGCGGTCACCTTGGCCAAGGCCGAGAATGCCGTCGCCATGCCGGACGCCGGCCAGGAAGACGCCATCGTCGTGGCTGTCGTTCGCGATGGCGCAGTGTTTCTGGGTCAGGAGAAGGTCGATCCGAGCCAACTCGGCAGCCGCATCCGCGACAAGCTAGCCGGTAAGACCGACGAGACCATTTACCTCCGGGCGGATGCGCGGGCAAATTACCGAGACGTTGAGGACGTCATAGACGCCATCCGCAGCGCTGGTGCAGAAGAATTCGGATTGCTGACCCAGAGGAAGGAAGAGGCTCAGCCGGAAGACTATCTCTGGATTGGCAATCCGCTGCTGAAATCGGTGGGGCTGGAAGTTTTCATCCCCTCCTCACCTAAGACGCCCAGAAGGGGATCGAGTCCTCCAGACAACACCATCGTTGTTCATGTCGTCTATCGTCCCAACGCGGCCCCGGCCTACACGATCAACGCGGCCGATGTTACCCACACCGAACTGCAGTCCAAATTGACTGAGATCTATTCCTCCCGCTCCGATCGCGTGATGTTTGTCACGGGCGACGACAATCTGCGCTTTTCCGACATTGCCGATGTCATCGATATCGGGAGGGCCTCCAACGTCGATCACATCGGGCTGATGACGCCAGGGATCATAACCGGCAATTAGGGCCTGATCAAGTACGAAGCCAGTTCCCAAGACCCAGGGATAATGCCAAATCCACCCATTAAGAACCTGAGTGAGCGAGATCCTGCCGTCTGGGCATCGTGGACTTCTCCTGTATCACCAGCAACCGGGAAGTTACTGGTTAAATCATGGTTCCGCACGCCGACGTCACCCGCAGCCTCCCGTGCCAGGCGCACTTTCCAGGCAAAGCCGCCTGATTTCGCTCCGATAGGAGATTACTGTTTTGGCCTCGCGAACTTTTCGACGAACCCGGTGATGAGATTGACGGGCAGAAAGCGGACGAGAAATGAGCGGAGTTTGCTGGTGAGCTTGGGGCTGATGGTGCGCTGGCCGCGCGCGAGCGCGCGGATGGCAATGCGCGCGACGTCTTCAGCCGATTGCAGATTACGGTTCAGGAACTGTTCGGCGTGGGCTGCCTGGATGAACTCGCTCTCGGTGGTTCCGGGGCAGAGCGCCGTCACTTTCACGCCGAACCTCTCGACTTCGGCGGCGACGCCGACGGCGAAGAATCGGTCAAAGACTTTGGTCGCCGCGTAGGTAGAGAGGTAGGGAAGCGGTTGGAAGCTCGCGGAGGACGCGACGACGAGCATCCAGCCGCGGCGGCGCTCGACCATGGGCGGAATGAAAAGGCGCGAGAGGCGGACGACGGCTTCACAGTTCACACGCACCGAACTGAATTCCTGATCGGCATCGTTAGTGACGAATGCGCCGAAGTTGCCGAGGCCGGCGTTGTTGACAAGGATGTCGACGACAAGTCCCGCGCCCGCAGTCGCGGCGAAGATTTGCTCGGGCGCGGCCGGATCGTTGAGGTCGGCAACGACGATGCGTGTCTCGGCGCCATTGGCGGCGAGTTCGGCGGCGAGGGCTTCGAGGCGATCGCGGCGGCGCGCGGTGAGGATGAGTTTTGCGCCGTGGGCGGCCAGCCCACGCGCTAGGGCCGCACCGATTCCGGAGCTGGCCCCGGTGACTAACGCCCACCTGTTTTGAAAATCAGTTGTCCTCGCCATCGCCTCATGATGATAGAGGATGCGGATCAAAGAAGATGTGGCAGACCTATTGAGCTGGAGCTGCCGGCGGTTGCGACTTGGAGAAGGTACGAATGTAGATGATGAGGTTCCAGACTTCTGTGTCGGTGGCACGACCTGACGACTCGGGAGGCATCTTGTCCTTGCCGACGCGAATGATGTTGAACAGCTCCCAGTCTTCCCTGCCGGCGAGAGTCTTGGGATCGGTCCAGTCGTCCATGGTGAGCTCCATGCTGGTGGCTATATCGCTCTTGCCGTTCCCGTTGTCGCCGTGGCACATGGAGCAGTCCATTCGATACAGGGTCTTGGCCTTGGCCTGCGATTCGGCGGTAGGCCTAACGGGATTCTTCACCGCCGCAGCCGGCGCGGGCGTGACGGCCGGCGTGGGAGCAAGAGCGGGCGCGGGAGCAGGAGCAGGAGCGGGAGCGGGCGCAGGAGCGGGAGCAGGCGCGGGAGCAGGCGCCGGCGCGGTTTGCTGCGGACTGCGGCCTTGCAAGGGTAAACACGCTATGGCCAGCAGGGCCACCGCAAAAAAGAGCAGAAACGACTTGAACATGAAAGCCTCCTCGCAAGATGTCAACGATCGGGCATCTTTTGACTTGAGCGGAATTCTGCGAGGAATTATAGGCCGTTTGGATGGAAAGGGCTATGCAAACGAGCACAGAGTAGATGGTCAGTTTGGAGAAGCATTCCCTCGGGGGCTAAAGCCCACGATCACTCTGCTCATTTTATGTACGGGCTAAAGCCCGTATCCTTCAAACTGACCCACTACCGAGCACAGCGACGGGCGTTAGTGCACGCCACCGCTGCCAGCGCCTTCGCCGGGGCGGTTCTTGCTGAGGAGAAAGGCAAGGAAGACAAGGACGATCGACGCCCATGAAAGCTCCATGTAGACGTCCTGGTAGCCCTGCATACGCGCCTGATCCTTCATTTGGTTGTAAATCTGGGCCAGAGCCATGGCGCTACCGTTGGCCGCACCAAATGCGTGGCTAAAAGCCGCGGTGAGAGCTTGTTTGTGCTGGTCGAAGGCGATGGTTCCGGGGAGCATAGCCGGCTGCAGATGCTGCTCGTGCCACATGGCACGGCTTGTGACCTGGGCGTTGGTGATGGCAATGAGGATGGAACCGCCGATGTTGCGGACGAAGTTGATCAGTCCGGCGACCTGGTTGCTCTGCTCCTTGGGCATTCCTACATAAGCCGCGGTGGTAATGGAGATGAAGCAAAACGGCAGCGGAAACATTTGTACGACGCGCAGCCACGATGCCTCGGCGAAGCTCATCTGCAGATTGGTAACGATTGCCGCGTAACGGAAGGTGATGACGAGCATGGTGAAGCCGAATGCGGCGAGCCAGCGTGCGGCGATTCTACCGGTGGCAATTCCGGCCAGCGGCATCATGAAGACGAGCGTGACTCCGCCCGCGGTGAGAGCGAGGCCGGCGGTGGTGGCGTTGTAGCCGAGCAACTGCTGCGTGAATTGCGGCTGCAGCACCGTGTTGGCATTGAGCACACCGCCCACCAGCATCATGAGGAAGCAACAGATGGCGAAGTTCCTGTAGCGAAAGAGGCGCAGGTTGATGAGCGGCTCTTTCTGTCCCCACTCCCAGACGAAGAGGCCGATCAGGCCAACGATGAAGAGGACAGCGAAGACGCAGATGAAGGGCGAGGAGAACCAGTCATTCTCTTCACCCTTGTCGAGCATGATCTGCAGGCCGCCCATGGCCAGCGTAAGAAAGCCGAGGCCAAGATAATCCATTTTGCGCAGGCGGGAAGGATCGGCTTTGATCCAGGGCGGATCTTCGACGAGGCGCGTGACGAGGATGAAGGCGATAATGCCGACCGGAATGTTGATGAAAAAGATCCAGCGCCAGGAGAAGTTGTCAGTGATCCAGCCGCCGAGAGTAGGGCCGATGGAGGGCGCGAGCACGGCGACGAGGCCGTAAAGAGCGAAGGCCTGGCCACGCTTGTGCGGTTCGAATGAGTCAGCCATGATGGCCTGCGCCATGGGCTGCATGCCGCCTCCGCCGGCTCCCTGAAGGACGCGGCACAACAGAAGAATGGGCAGAGAGGGCGCGGCGCCGCAAAGAAAGCTGGCGATGGTGAAGATGGTGATGCAAAGGACAAAGAAGTTGCGGCGGCCCATGACCGAAGAGGCCCAGCCGCCCAGCGGCAGCACAATGGCATTCGAGACGAGGTAGCTGGTAAGCACCCATGTGGCCTCGTCGGTGCTTGCGCCCAAAGAGCCTCCAATATGCGGAAGGGCTACGTTGGCGATGGAGGTGTCGAGCACCTCCATGAAGGCGGCAAGCGCCACGGTCATCGCGATCAGCCACGGATTCACTCTCGGCTTCCAGGCCACAGGCAGCGCGAGATTGGGATTCTGAATCTGCGCAGGCGGAGCACCGACTCCCGATCCGTTGCGCTTACCGGCGGCGGTAACGGAGGGCGGAGCGGGCAATGTGGAGTCGATCGCGGACAACAGTTTTCTCCTCTGTTGCTTGGAGCTTTGTTTTGTGTAAGGGCCGGGGAAGTGCGGCGTTCAGCAAATCGGGTGTACTTCTATCTAGATTCGCATAGGTGCGCTGAAGGTGCACGGAATTGTCGAGAAGGCGAATCGCTCCAGCTCGGGAAAAATCCAAGCGCGGCAACAACGAACGCCCATGTACATTGGGAGGAAGGACATTTCCATGCGCCGCCGAACATTCATTCAGACGCTTCCCCTGGCTGCCGCCGGATCCGCCGCCAGCATGCAGAGCAAAGCAACGGGGCTGAGCCAGAGCGGCTCGGGTGAAACACCGGATCTGCCAACGTTCCAGCCCGCGGGCGCGGAGCAATTCATTCGGCCTGACGTTCACGCCGGCGACCGCCCCTCCGGCGCGAGCTTTGCGACGCGATCGCCTGCGCTGGGCATGAACGGTGCGGCGGGAACTGCGCATCCGCTGGCGACGCAGACAGCGATTGCAATTTTGAAGCGCGGAGGCTCCGCGGTGGATGCGGCGGTGGCCGCGAATGCCGTGCTCGGCTTCGTTGAGCCGGTGAGCAGCGGGCTAGGCGGCGACTGCTTTGCGTTCGTGTGGGACCCGGAGGCGAGCAAGCTGCTGGGCATGGCCAGCTCAGGGCGGTCGCCGAAATCGCTTTCTTTGGCCACAGTGCGGTCGCGCGCGGTGAATGGGCACATTCCGGGATTGGGCGCCGTCAGCGTTTCAACTCCCGGCGCGCTGGATGGATGGTGGACGCTGCACCAGCGCTACGGCAAGCTCAAGTGGGCAGAACTGTTCGAGCCCGCGATTGCTGCGTGCGAGGCGGGTGATCCGACGCCGCAGATTATCGGCTATTACATCAAGCGCAACATGGCGGTCTATCTTCGCCCCGGCTCGGGCGTGGAGGAGACGGCGAACGCGGCAAAGACTTATATGCCGGGCGGCATCGCGCCCAACGAATACGACGTGCGCCGCAATCCGGATCTCGCGCGCACCTACCAGATGATTGCATCGGGAGGCCGAGATGCGTTCTACGATGGCCCCATCGCGCAAACCATCGACGCGTATTTCAAGCGCATCGGCGGATGGCTGTCAGCAGAGGATCTGCGCGAACACCAAGCCGAGTGGGTTGAGCCGCTGGTGACGAAGTATCGCGGAGTAGACGTCTATGGAATGCCCGCGAATACGCAAGGCCTGGCGACGTTGCAGATGCTCAACATCATCGAGAACTTCGATATGCGCGGCTACGGGTTTCAATCGCCGCAATCGCTGCAGGTGCAGATTGAGGCGAAGCGGCTAGCCTACGAAGATCGGGCGCGCTACTACGCCGATCCGCACTTTGCGCAGATTCCGATTGCGTGGCTCAACTCAAAGGAGTACGCGAAAGAGCGCGCGAAGCTGATCCGGATGAATGCGATCAATGAGCACGTTTCGCCGGGGCAGGCGCCGAGCCACGGCGATACGACTTACTTTACGACTGCCGACAAAGACGGGATGATGGTGTCGATGATTCAATCGAACTTCCGCGGCATGGGATCGGGACTCGTGGCCGACGGCCTCGGTTTCATGTTTCAGGATCGCGGCGAGCTGTTCTCGCTCCAGGATGGTCATCCGAACATTTACGCGCCGGGGAAGCGCCCGTTCCAGACCATCATTCCGGGCTTCGCGTCGAAGGACGGCGTGCCATGGCTATCGTTTGGCGTGATGGGCGGCGACATGCAGCCGCAGGGACAGACGCAGATCATTCTGAACCGCGTGGATTATGGGCTGGATGTGCAATCGGCGGCCGACAGCCCGCGCTGGCACCACGAAGGCTCATCACAGACGATGGGCGAGGACCGGTCCGGCCTGGGACCGCGCGGAGTACTGCGACTCGAAGCAGGCGTTCCTGCCGCAACGCGCAAGGCGCTCGCCGATCTGGGCTGGCCGATGGGCGAGAGCGACGGCGGATTCGGACGTTACGAATGCATCGAGTTGCGCAAGCAGGGCGCGGACCGCGTATACGCGACGGGCAGCGAGATGCGCGCCGACGCGGTAGCCCTCGCCTACTGAATACGGCCGTCGCGGCCCCGGCCAAGTTCGACCGCGGCTATTCCGTGTCAGGTGCACGATCACCTGCCGCGGCGCGTTGACTTTGACCTGCGCGATCACTGGATAGACAAAGGCAGGCCGGGGAGAGAGAATTGTGCTTGCTTTTCGGGGGCAGGATGAAGACATCGATGTTGACGAGAAGGGATTTCGTACGGATTGGCGCGGGAGCAGCGGCGGCCGGTGCGGCAGCGAAAGCAGTGCTGCTGGAACCTCCCTCGCTGGCCGCACAGGCAGATGTGGGCGGAAGAAAGATTCGTTTTGTGTCGATCGGGACGGGAATTCGCGGCTGCGATCTGCTGCGTTCGGCGCGTAACGTGGCGACGTGCGAACTGGTGGCGACGGCGGATCTCTACGAGATGCACCGCAAGGCGGGGCTTGAGGCCTATGGCGCGGATGTGCCGGCAACTGGCGACTACCGGCCGCTTCTGGAGCGCAAAGACGTTGATGCGGTGATTGTGGCGGTTTCAGACCATCTGCACCGGGCAATCGTGCTGGATTGTCTGGCGGCCGGCAAGGATGTGTACTGCGAGAAGCCGATGTCGCACACGGTGGCGGACGGATTCGCCATGGTGGAAGCCGTGCAGGCGAACCATCGGATCATGCAGGTGGGAAGCCAGCGTGTGAGCAACATCGTGTACAAGAAGGCGCGCGAGATCTACGCATCGGGGCGCCTAGGCGAGGTGACTTATATCGAGGGCCACTCCGACCGCAACTCGCCGTCGGGCGCATGGGTCTATCCGATTCCGCCGGACGCGAGCGAACAGACGATCGATTGGAAGGCGTTTTTGGGCGACGCGCCGCAGCGGCCTTTTGACGCCGTGCGATTCTTCCGCTGGCGGTGTTTTAGCGATTACGGCGAGGGAGTGGCGGGCGATCTGTATGTTCATCTGCTTTCGGGAATTCAATGCGTGAGCGGGATCAACGCGGCGCCGAAACGGGCGCAATCGAGCGGCAGCCTGACAAACTTCAAAGACGGACGCGACTTTCCCGACCTGCTGGCAACGTTGTACGAGTACGACGGCGCGACGGTGAATCTGCACTGCAACCAGAACAGCGCGCAGGGCGAACCGATCATCTTCTACGGCAAGGAAGCGACGATGACCATCAACGGCAATACGCTCACCGTGGTTCCGCAGGATACGCGCCCGCAGCCGGAGGGATACTCGCTGAACGGATGGACGGCAGCGGCGAAGAAGCAGTATCTCGACGAGTGGCATGCGGCGCATCCCGCTTCGCCTGCCGCACTTGCCGAGACGGAGACCTATGCGGCGGCGCCCGGCTACGACGATACCGCCGATCACCTGGCTACTTTCTTCCGAGCCGTGGAGACGCGCGAGGCGGTGACGGAGAACGAGGTGTTTGGCAATCACGCGGCCATCGCCTGCCACATGGCCAATTACTCCTACTTCCACCGCGGCGCGGCCGTTTGGGATGAGGCCGCAAAACAGATTTCAGGATGATGTTCAAAACCCAGCGGAGGCATTGCTTGTGAGCAGCATTTCACGGAGGCATTTTTTGAAGACCACGGGAGCGATTGCGGCCTGCGCCGCCAGCGCGCGGCTTGAAGCCCGCCCGCTCCGCCTGCCCATCGGATTGCAACTTTACAGCGTGCGCAACCTGCTGCCCAAGGATTTTGCGGGGACGCTGGCGCAGGTGCGCGCGGCGGGCTACACAGTGGTCGAAGCGGCTGGATTCTATGATCACACTGCCGCCGATTTTCGCCATGCTATGGACACCGCCGGCCTGCGCTGCGTGAGCACGCACCATACGCTCAGCGTTCTCGAGACGCAACTCGACCAGTGGATTTCATACGCTAATGCACTGGGCCTCGAATACCTGGTTTGCTCATCGTCGGGTGGAATGCACCGCGACCCAAAGGCAAGCGGGCTGCCAACGCTCGACGACTGGCGCTGGATTGCGAGCGAATTCAACCGCATTGGCGAGCGAGTGAAGGCCGCCGGAATGACCTTCGGCGTGCACAATCACACCCCGGAGTTTGCCGTGATTGACGGCGTACTCGTATACGACGAGCTGCTGCGGCTGACCGATCCCAAGCTCGTGTTCTTCGAGATGGATTGCGGGTGGGTGTACGCCTCGGGACATAATCCGGCGGATTATTTGACCAAGATGCCGCAGCGTTTTCCGCTTTTGCATGTGAAGGATATGGTGGCCGGGGCCAACGGCCAGATGCATTCCACGGAGATGGGCCGCGGCGTGGCGCACTACGCCGAAGTGATGCGCGCAGCCAAGGGAGTGAAGTATTACTTCATCGAACAGGAAGAGTTCGACATGGACACGATGGAGGCGCTGCGGATCGACGCCGATTACATGAAAAAGCTGAGCGTGTGAGGCGAAGGCGTGGGCGCTGAGCGCGGCTGAAAAGCCGCAGGATCTCCAACAGGCGGCAGCGGCTCTTCAATAGAAGAGGTATTTCCGCCAGCGGTCGTCGCTGCGGCCCAACATGCGCATGATCTGGCGGCTGGTGTGGAGCGAGAAGGGGCGCGGCTCGCGGAGCAGGATCATGTCGTCGATTTCGCTGAGCAGGCGGTTGCCCTTGTGGCGGTTGCATTCGTGGCAGCAGGCGACAAGATTTTCCCAAGTGGAGTTGCCGCCGCGCGAGCGCGGGACAACGTGGTCGAGAGTGAGCTCGCTGGGCGGCATGGCTTCGCCGCAGTACTGGCAGGTGTTGCGATCGCGCAGCAGGATGTTCTTGCGCGAGAGGGCGCGCGTCTGGTGGGGGATGCGGCGGTATTCGAGCAGGCGGATGACCGAGGGCATAGCGATGATGGTGCGCTGCGCATGCAACGAGAGACCGTGCTCCTCCTCAGTGCGCGCGATGCCCTTGAGCACTAGAACGAGAGCGCGCCGCGCACCGCATATATTGATCGGCTCATAGGAGGCGTTCAGCACGAGAACCGGCATCTGCAGAATATGCGCGTGGGCATGCGGCGCGGCACCGTGGTCCGCGGCCAGCACCACGGCCTTGGCGATCGCCTTCTGCTTGCGCGCGTGAATCATGGCTTTTCCTAACGACATCTCTTTTCCCCTTGGTTAAAAAGATGGCTGTTCCCGCAAGGACGATGAATCCGATGATGCTGCGTGCTTGGCCGCGCCTGTAAGGATTTCGCCGTCCTCGTCGCGGGCCGAGTTCAAGTGACGCCCAAATCCCGTCGAGCGCTGCGCGCGCGCCAATGTGGCTACCCAGACGGAAACAGCCCCGGCTCTGAGCAAGGTTTGCGCAGCAGCTCGCGCCGTGGCTCCCGTGGTGAGGATGTCATCCACCAGTAAAATGTGCTGCGCCGTCACCTGGGACGGATCGGAGACCGAAAATGCGCCGCGGACATTGATGCGCCTTTCGCGCGGGGTGAGTCCGGCCTGAGTATCAGTGGCGCGCAGGCGCATGAGCGTGCTGGGAGCGAGCGTAAGCCGCCATTGCGGGTGGCTCGTGCGCAGGAATTCGAGCGCCTCAGCAGCGAGCGAGCGCGACTGATTGAATCCACGCTGCGCGTACTTGGAGCGATGCAGCGGCACGGGGACTACGGGCATTTCAGCGGGAGCTTCGGCCGCGAGTTGAGCGATGGCGCTTGCCAGCATGCGGCCCAGCTCGCGCGCGGCCGAGTGCAGGCGGTCGTATTTGAGGGCGTGAATGGCCTCACGCATGCGGCCCTCGTACACGCCGTGCGTTACGGCGCGGACAAATGGCGGCGGACCCAGGCGGCAGGCGCGGCAAAGCGTTGAAACCGTGGGCCCTAGGGTCGCGCTCAGGGCGTCACCGCAGCGCGCACAGACGGGTCCGCTCTGGACGGGGAACTCCGACCAGCAAACAGGGCAAATTGGAACGGAAGAGAGCTGCGGCAGGGGGGAACCGCAAAGGGCACAGGAGGATGGGAGCAG
>JBEKAJ010000072.1:0-13214 GCA_050018295.1 Occallatibacter sp.
TGAGGCGACCGACATTGACCAACTGCGCGACCTGGCTTCGGAAGCGCCGGTGATTCGCTGGGTGAACCAGTTGGTGGCGCGCGCCTCTGGCTTTGCAGATCGCAGAGGCTTTTTCGACCGCTGCGGCGGCGCCGGAGATGACGGTCTGACTTGGCGAGTTGAGATTTGCGGCCTGTACGGTTAAGCCGGTCTCGCGCGCAGCTTCTGCACAGGCCTCGGCCACTTTCGCGGGATCGAGCGCAAGCACGGCTGCCATGGCTCCCTGGCCTGCCGGAACCGCCTGCTGCATGGCATGTCCGCGAGCCTTCACGGCGCGCACGGCATCGGCAAAGGTGAGTGTGCCAGCGATGACGTGAGCCGACCACTCGCCCAGCGAATGTCCGGCCGCAAGCGCCGGCGCAACTCCGTGCTCGGCGAGGATGCGCGCTGCCGCCACACTCACCGTCATGATGGCCGGCTGCGTGTTCTCAGTCAGGCGCAGTTCTTCTTCCGGCCCATCGAAGCAGAGCCGCGAAAGCGAGAAGCCGAGCGCCGCATCAGCCTCGGCGAAGGTTTCGGCCGCCAAGGGAAATCGATCGGCGACCTCACGGCCCATGCCAACGGCCTGCGAACCCTGCCCCGGAAAGAGAAAGGCGATCTTGTTTGACATTTCAGTGAGATTTTATCGCGTCGCGCGCGAATGCTGTCCCAACCTGCAAGTTCTCGCGGACGGTCCGCAGTCAGTTCCAGCGCTTCTTGTCGTCTGCGTCCTCATCGATCCGGCGGCCCTGGCCGTCGAACTTCACGGTGCGGCCCTGCGAGCGCATGTAGACCTCGAACTTGCGGGCCGCGCGCCGGCGCTTCCAGCGGTAGTAGCGGTTGCGCAAGCCATACCAGCTTTCGCTGAGCATGAAGGTCATTCCACGCCGCGGCGCCATGCGAATGAATGCGAGACCGGCGAGCGCTCCGCCCAGTTGCGCAAAGGCATACAACCGTTCCTGGCCAAAGAGCATGGCGACGGCAACGAGCGCATAAATCACGACCAGGTAGCGCGCCTTGATGCCGATGACGAAGAACAGAAGGAACTGCGTGTCACCGTAAAGGAGCCCTATGGCCACGAGCAGTCCGAAGATTCCGCCAAAGCAGCCGAAGAGCGGGTTGACACTGGTGAGCAGCGAGGGGGCAAGCGTGCTTGAGACCACGTAGAGGACAAGCGCCGCCGCGGCCGTGCCCAGCACCGATACCGCATAGAGGCTCATGACCCAGTTGGCATCGTGAAAGGCCTCGAGAAATCCAGCGAGAAACCATAGCGAAAGCAGCTCGAAGAGTGTTGCCAGAATCATTCCCGGAGGATGGATGAGGCTGTAGGTGAGCGGTTGCCAGAGAGCCCCGTGCATGAACGAGAAGGGATCAAAGACGAGTGAACCGGCGATCCGAGCCGCTGAGGAAGACGTCAGGGTCGCCAGCAACAGCACAAAGTATGCGGCCAGGTTGATGAGAATCAGCCGGCGCGTTGCGCCCTTGAAGTCGGGAAAGGCAAACGGACTGGAGCCAAATTTCGGCATCGTAGTCAACAGGGTAATCGCTCAAGCGCGCCTGTGTCATGGCGCCCTGAGCGAAACGTTAGAGAGTGCCCGCCGGAGGCGGATGACCTCTCGCGGTACTTTGCACCGGGGATGAGGCACGGTCAGTGGTCCTCCCGAAAAGCGCATCGTCTAAGGAAGATGGAGGGCCCTTTTCCGGCAACGAAAATGCCGGCTTCAAGTGCGCCGTTTGGCTCTTGACCTAAGGCCGGTTTGTCACTAAAACTAGCGATGGTTGCCGAACGACGACGGTCTCATCCCGCAATGCGATTCGGCTTGGAAAGTGAGGAGGCCGCTATGCCCAGCTGCCCTGAATGCGAAACCGCCCTGGACATTGAAGTCGACGAAGTGGAAGAGGGCGACGTGATAGCCTGCGAGGAGTGTGGAACGGAGTACGAAGTGGTTGGCGTTGAACCGCTGGAGTTGGCGCGCATTGAAGAGGGCCTCGAAGAGGAAGAAGATCTTCTCACAGAGGATGAGGAGGAGTAGGAATGAGCCGAGCCGGCTTGCTGGCGGCGACTGTGTTGGGTCTTCTTGCTTTCGGAGCGCTTCCCGCAGGGCTGCGGAATACGTTTATTTCTTCCGCAGCGTGGGCCCAGAACATTGGCATGCGCACCGTGTCCGGCACGGTGTTGAATGCGAACTCCGAGCCCGTTTCAGGGGCCACCGTTTTCCTAAAAGACGAAAAGAGCAAGACCATTCGCAGTTTTGATTCTACGGCCGACGGCCACTTCCACTTCGCCCAGGTCGACATGAGCGTAGACTTCGACTTGTGGGCGGAGAAAGACGGCAAAAAGAGCGCCACGAAAACCGTGAGCTCGTGGGACGCGCGTAAGGACTTCATCTCGGATCTGAAGTTGAAATAGGCTGCCGTGGCCTGCAATTCGCGGGGCATCTGCGGATTAGCGGAGCGGTATAGGGGTCCAACCCGCGGGTTGAATTTCAGCCCTCCAGCTTCTTCGTCACCAGCTCATTGAGCAATGCCGGGTTAGCTTGGCCCTTCGACGCGCGCATCACCTGACCCACAAAGAATCCCGCCATCGTTTTCTTGCCGCCGCGATATTGCTCTACTTGTTTGGGATTGGCGGCGATCACCTCATCAATCAGCTTTTCAAGCGCCGCGGCGTCGGTAATCTGCTGTGGTTTTTCGCGCTCATAGACAACTGCAAAGTCCTGACCCTTCTCAAAGCACACATCGAAAATCTGTTTCATCTGCTTCGAGCTGATCTTACCCTCATCGAGCAGATCGGCGGCCAGCACAATGCCGGACATGGTTACCGGGGATTGATCCAGCTCGAGACCCACAGCTTTCAGGCGTCCGCCCACCTCGCTTAAGAGCACGTTGGCCACGCGCCGCGGATTGCGCGCTGTTTTTGCCGCGGCCTCGAATCGGTCGGCAAACTCGCGCGAGGCGGTGAGCGTGTGCGCATCCTGAACGCTCAGGTCGTACTCGGCGATCATGCGCTTGCGCTGCGCTTCCGGCAATTCGGGGAGTTTTGGCTTCATTTCGGCGATGAATTCGGGCGTCAGGACGAGCGGCGGCAGATCCGGCTCGGGAAAGTAGCGGTAGTCGTGCGCCTGCTCCTTGGAACGCATGGAGTAGGTGCGGTCCTCGCTCGCATTCCACAGCCGCGTCTCCTGCATCACCCGCCCGCCCGCTTCGATGACTTCCACCTGCCGCTCGATCTCGTACTCCAGCGCCGCGCGAATGAACTTGAAGCTGTTGACGTTTTTGACCTCAGCTTTCGTGCCGAATTTTTCCTGCCCTTTAGGACGGACGCTGACGTTGGCATCGCAACGCAGTGAACCTTCCTCCATGTTGCAATCGGAGACGCCGGTGTAGAGCAGAATCTCCTTGAGCCGGGTGAGATAGTCGAAGGCCTCGTCAGGCGTGCGAATGTCCGGCTCACTGACGATTTCAATGAGCGGCGTGCCACAGCGGTTCAGATCGAGATAAGTGCGAGTGGCGGAGTCGGAGAACCCTTCGTGCAGGCTCTTGCCCGCATCCTCTTCCATGTGCAGGCGCGTAATGCCGATCTTTTTGATTGCGCCGTCTGCTGACGGGATCTCGATCCAGCCGTGCTCGCCCAGCGGCTTGTCATACTGCGAAATCTGGTAGCCCTTGGGCAGATCGGGATAGAAATAATTCTTGCGGGCGAAGATGGAGCGTTCGCGCACCTGGCAGTTAAGCGCCAGCGCAGCCAGCGTGGCGAATTCGACGGCCTTGGCGTTCAGCACGGGCAGCGCGCCCGGTAGACCCAGGCAAACGGGGCAGATGTTCGTATTTGGGTCAGATCCAAAATGATTGGCGCAACTGCAAAACGCCTTAGTGGCAGTGAGCAATTGCACGTGCACTTCGAGGCCGATGACGGGCTCGTATTTCGTCAGAACAGCAGAAGAGACGGCCGTTGCGGGCATAAAGGAATTTTAGCGCGGAGGTGCGCGCGCCATCCATCAGACGACGAGTGGCCTGCATGAGGCGCGATTGCCTACAATCAGAAGCGGATCCTGTGGCGACTATTTATTAGCCGTTCATGCGGATCCTTATCCGACTGGAGCACTCTCGTGGGTCGATCGAAGCTTAGCAAAACTATCTTCATTGCAGCGGCTCTGGCCGCTTTCTTTGCCGTTATCCCGCTCAAGGCCCAAGCGCCCGCATCCTCCACGGCTCGACTTGAGATTCACGCCGTCGACGGCGGCCCATTTCCCACCGAAGACGCGGCCATGCAAAGCGTGAACGGCGCGCTTCCGCCCAATGAAGAGATTCTGCCTTATAGGGGCGATCTCGACAGTTCGAGCGGCACCTCTTATTACCTCATCGAGCGTTCGTCCATTGTGGCGGGCAGCGATTTCCGCTCTATTCAACCCGGCGTGAGTTCAAATACCGGGCAAAGAACAGTTGAATTTACCCTCACCGACAAGGCCGGCGACACGTTCTGGGAATTTACCCGCGCCAACATCGGCAAGGACATGGCCGTGGTAATGGGCGGCTCGGTGCGCAGCGTGGCGGTCATCCTAGACGCTATTCGCGATCGGGGCCTCATCGAAGGCTCCTTCAGCCAGAACGAATTGGCAGCCCTGACCGGAACGCCTCCGACGCAAACGGCGCAGACCTCGCTCTCAGGGCACCCCAACAATGCGTATTGGATCGATCACGACAAGCAGTTGCTGGTGGACTTTGGCGGGCTTGAGCGCTTCCAGGAGGCGAACGCAATGCTGACTGCGCCGAAGCCGGGCGAGAATCGAGTTGTCTTCATGGGCGACTCCATCACGCAGGGATGGACGCTGGATGAGTCATTTCCCGGCAAGCCGTATATCAACCGCGGCATCGGCGGGCAGACGTCGCCACAAATGCTGGTGCGGTTCCGGCAGGACGTGATCGATTTGAAGCCCAAGGTTGTCGTGATCCTCGCCGGGACGAATGACATCGCAGGGAACACGGGGCCGATGACACTGGAGCAGACGGAGGGAAACATTGCTTCCATGGCCGAACTGGCCGCTACGAATGGGATTCGAGTGGTGTTGTGCTCGGTGCTTCCGGCGTTCGACTTTCCGTGGGCGCCGGGACTGACGCCCGCACCCAAGATTATGGAACTGAACGCCTGGATCAGAAAACACGCGGCCGAAAAAGGCTATGTATACGTAGACTATTACGCGGCGATGAACGATGAACGCGGAGGACTGCCACCAACGCTGAGCGCGGATGGCGTACACCCGCTGCCGGCCGGGTACGCCATCATGACGCCGCTGGCGGAGGCAGGGATTGAAAAGGCGCTGCGGTGAAGTCCTGCGTTACCGATCAACAGAATTCAGCCGAGCCAGCCCTGCGCGCGCTGGGCTCTAGACGGAAAACGACGTTCCGCAGCCGCAGGAGCGCGCGGAGTTCGGATTGATGAAGTTGAATCCCTGGCGGATCAGCGTCTCCTCGTAGTCGAGCGTCATCCCTTGCAGATAAACGAAGCTCTTGGGATCGATGAAGACACGCACATCTTCGAAGGTAAAGATGTGGTCTCGCTCGCGCGGATGCGCATCGAAACTTATGGCGTAGGAAAGACCCGAGCACCCCCCGCCTTTGACGCCCAAGCGCAGCCCGCCTTCTTCCGGCGAGATGCCCTCCTTGGCAAGGATCACGCGGATTCGCGCCACCGCACTGACGGTTACGTTCAGGTCCACTGCTGGCGCCTGAGGGGCTGCAGGCTGCGCTGCCACAGCTTCCGGTGAGGGAGTCGATCCGATGGTGACGATGTTTGCCATAGTTTTGGTTTCGTTCAACAAATGTAGCTTACTGGTTATTTGATTCGGCTGGGGTGGGTGCCGATTCTACCCGCACCTCGTTCTGACTGCTATAGCGTCAATGAAACCAGGCCTTGCGCATCGTGGGCTTTTCCGGCCACATGCTCCTGTTCCGCAAGGTCCTGGATACTGATGCTCTTCAGAACCCCGGCGATGGTCTCATTCACGCGCGCCAGGGGCTCCTTAATGGTGCAGCTTGGGGTAAGATCGCAGGACTTTGTGCCCTTGAAGCAGGAGGTGATGAACAACGGTCCGTCGATGGCGTGGATCACCTCGAAGGCCGAGATCTGCCGCGCATCCCGGGAGAGCGCGTAGCCGCCGTTCATCCCGGCATGGGAGCGCAAAAGCCCCACCTTGGTCAGCCGCTGCAGAATCTTGGCCAAAAGCTGGGCAGGGATGCCGTAGGCGTCCGCGACGTCCTTGGCGCTGAGGGCAGGCGTCTCCGGGTGCTCGGCGAGGTACTTGAGCGCCATGAGCCCGTAATCCGCTTTTTTGGTGAGCTTTAGCATCAAATATGCGACTTCTTCGGTCCGTATTCAGTATACGTCCGCTTGAATTTGCCTTCAAGTTGGTGATTGTCTGTTCAAAACACGGTTAGTTCCGGGCGCCAGACCCACGGATTCATCAAAAAATCGGTTTGCAATCGGGTAAAAGACGGCTACAATCTGGCGGAAAGAGCACCTATAGCAATTCCCGAGCGACCATACTCGAAAGCCAGCACTCTCAAGTGGAAACAACCACAAGGGAGCGGCGGACCTCCAGTCATCTGGAGTGGGAACGGCGGCTTTGGAATTGCCGCGAGAGCACCAGGCTCGAAGAACGATGGCAACCGCCTGCAGACACCCAAAGGTCCGGATCGTTTCCCGGCACGACGACACTGAGTATGTCGAGTGCTTGGAGTGTGGCGAGATCTTCGATTCCGAAGAGTTTCGCGATATGGAGATTGAAGACACGGCTGGAACCGAAGATCAACCAGACGATTCCTAGAGGCAGCGAGCCGCACTCGCGCGAAGGGGCAGGTTTCTCATGCGCACAGCGGCCACACGGTCGTTCCTCTATTTGGCGGCGGCGCCGTTGGCTGGCTGGGCGCCGGGGCGCCGCGACACCAGCCATGCATAATGCAGCCCCGACGCCACCGTGAGCCCGATGGTGGCGGCGAGCGCGACTGCCCGCGTGACCGTGACCCAATACCACGCTGGTGTGACCTGGTGCAGCAGAACGGCCGCGACGGCACCGATCTGGGCAAGCGTGTTGGCCTTGCCGAAGATGCTGGGGTGGAACTCGCGCCGCCCCACAGCCGCATAAAGAATGGCCGCAACCAGCAGGATTCCCACGTCCCTACCGAAGACCAGCACGGTCACAGTCCCCGGCATCAATCCCTTGTAGAAAAGCACCAGAAACAGCGTGCTGAGCAGCAGCTTGTCGGCCACCGGGTCAAGATAATGGCCGAGCATGGAACGTTGCTTGAGCACCCGCGCAACCAGGCCATCCAGCGCATCGGTCAGCCCCGCTGCCGCAAAGAGAATGAAGCTCAGCAGGTAGTGCCCCTCGAGAATTGCGGCCACCAGGAACGGCGCCAAACAGATGCGCATCAGCGTTAGCAGATTGGGCGCGCTGCGCAATGGGTTCAATCGGAGCTGCAGGTCTTCGTGCATGGCAGACGGTCGAGCGGTGGGCGCCCAGCCGCCGCGCGGCGGGGCGCCCCTGGCCCGCCCAACGATGGTAAAGCATCGAAGCCACAGGGCGCAGCCAGGATGCAGCCGTCCAGCGCAGCTCTTTGGTGAGCTGTACCGGCTTCCTAAACTTCGACCGGAAGCTCCGCCGAGAGGATGTTCATTGGAGTGAGGCCGCGTTGGCGCAGGGCTCGCAAACTCAGCGCATCATGGCGCTTGGCCAGCCGCCGGCCGTTGTGGTCCACAACGAGGCGGCAATGGTACCAGGCAGGAGGGTCAATGCCGAGGGCGCGGCAGAGCAGGATCTGGCGCGCGGTCGACTTAAGCAGGTCTGCGCCACGCACGACTTCCGTGATGCCCATAGCCGCATCGTCGGCCACGCAGGCGAGCTGATAACTGGGAACGCCGTCGCGCCGCCAGACTACGAAGTCGCCGAAATCGACGCCGGCCACAAAGCGCTGCGGACCGAGGTTCCGGTCGACGAACTCGATCACCTCGCCGTCGGGAACGCGGAAGCGCCAGTTCGTGCCACCCGGATCTTCGAACTCGCTTGCTGTGGGACCAGGAAGCTGCGGCGTGCCGCCCATAAACAGCCGGCAGGTTCCGGGGTAGAGCGGCTCATCGTCCACGCTGTCGAGCTTGCCGCCACCTCCTGTCTGCGCGCGCTCGTGTGGCGCGCCGAGGGCGGTCGCCAGGTCTTTGCGCGAGCAGCGGCAGGGAAAGAGGCGGCCGGTGCGCAGCAGTCTGCGCCAAACGTCGAGGTAGATCGTACGGCGCTTGCTCTGCACATACGGAGCAAACGGCCCACCCTTGTCTGGGCCCTCCTGCCAACGGATTCCCAGCCAGCGCAGATCGTCGAGCGCGGCCTCAGCGTAGACGGGGCGGCAGCGATCAGGATCCAGATCCTCCATGCGCATGATGAGCGTGCCGCCGGCTTCCCGTGCGCGTTGGAATGCCGTCCAGAAGGTGCGAGCGTGACCCACGTGGAGATAGCCGGTGGGCGAGGGCGCAAGGCGCCCGCGATAGCCCGATGATAGTGAGCGATCGCCTGATTTTGCGTTTGGAAGGGAGCTGGCCATTCTTGAGATGAGTGTAGCCAGCGGGCGCAGCGGAGCATATACCGGCTTTGGTACCTACTGCGCAGGCCGCCAGCGCAGAATGGGCTTTCGCGCAGCCTGCACTTCGTCCAGCCGCGAGACGCGCGTGGAGTGTGGCGCAGTCTTCACCAGCTCGGGATTCTCCTCGACTTCGCGCGCGATCGACCGCATCGCCGCGACGAACAGGTCCAGTTCCTCGCGCGACTCGCTCTCTGTCGGCTCGATCATCAGCGCGCCGTGGACGATGAGGGGGAAGCTGACCGTGTAGGGATGGAAGCCGTAATCGATGAGCCGCTTGGCGATGTCGCCGGTCTTTACGCCGCGCGCCGCCTGCCGCTTGTCGCTGAAGACGACCTCGTGCATCGAAGCCGTTTTGTAGGGCAGCTCGTAGAATTCTTCGAGCTTCTTGCGGATGTAGTTGGCGTTCAGCACCGCGTCTTCCGTGGTCTGGCGCAGGCCGTCAGGGCCGTTAGCCAGAATGTAGGCTAGCGCGCGAATAAACATACCGGAATTGCCGTAGAAGGCGCGAACGCGGCCGACCGATCGCGGGCGGTCGTAATCCCAGCGCAGCGGGCCGCCGAGCGGGTGCAGCGGCAAGGGCTCTGTGTCGCCGACCCGCTCGCCGTCTGGTTTGAGGACTGGAGCGCGAAACAGCGGTGGGCAGCCGTCGGCCGTCGGTTCGGCATTGGTGTCCTCCCAATCTCCCGCATCCGGACAGCCCTTCGGGCCGTCTTGGTTTCGGACGAGAACTGGGATCGGCAAGAATGGCTCAAGAAATGCCTTGCAGGCCACGGGGCCGGAGCCGGGGCCACCACCGCCATGCGGCGTGGAGAAGGTTTTGTGCAGGTTGAGGTGCATTACGTCCACGCCAAAGTCGCCCGGCCGCACCTTGCCCACCAGCGCGTTCATGTTGGCGCCGTCCATGTAGAGCAGCGCACCTTTGGCGTGCAAAATGTCGGCGATCTTGTGAATCTGGCTCTCGAAGACGCCGAGTGTCGATGGGTTGGTGAGCATGAGCGCTGCGGTCTCTCCGTCCACTTGCCGTGTGAGAGCTTCGAGGTCGATACCGCCGTTGGGGTTCGACTTGAGATTTTCGACCGTGTAGCCCACGATGGCTGCCGTGGCCGGATTGGTGCCATGCGCGGAGTCAGGGATGAGAACCTTTTTGCGGGGATTGCCCTGCGACTCGTGCCACGCGCGCGTGAGCAGGATGCCGGTGAACTCCCCGTGAGCGCCGGCGGCCGGCTGCAGTGTAATCGCGTCCATGCCGGTGATGTCGAGCAGGCAGCGCTGGAGCAGATCGAAGACTTCGAGGATTCCCTGCGCCAGCGATTCTGGCCGGTAGGGGTGCGCCTCAGCCAAGCCCTCGATGCGCGCCACAAACTCGTTCACGCGCGGGTTATATTTCATCGTGCAAGACCCGAGCGGATACATGCCGAGGTCGATGGCGTAGTTCCAGGTGGAGAGCCGCGTGAAGTGGCGAATAATCTCGATTTCGCTCAGCTCCGGGAGCAGCCCGGGCTTATCGCGGCGCGCTGTGCCAAGCAGCTTTGCGGAGTCGACTGCCGGTACGTCCAGCGGCGGCAGCTTGTACGCGCGCTTTCCTGGCGACGACTTCTCGAAGAGCAGCGCCTCGTTCTGCGTCTGGTGCGGGCGGACCTTGCCCAGGGTGCGGGGGGCGGGACGGGCTTCTGGACTATTTGCGGTCGTAGTCATCGTTTCCCTCTACGCCTCCACCGGCACAGCCGCCAATACTTTGGCCACCGCGTCGATTCGTTCGCGCGTGACCACTTCCGTGGCGCACCAGAGCGTGCAGTGATGCAACTCGGGATACCAGCGACCCAGTTCAATGCCGCCGACGATCTTGTTTTCCAGCAGCCGGCGGCTCCATGCCGCGGGCGCCTCATCCGTTTGCAAGACGAACTCGTGAAAGCGCGGCGCGCCCTTGAATCGCAACTTTGCTCCCGGCTGTGCGGCAAGCGCCTTTGCCGCGTAATCGGCCTTGGCCAGGTTGTGCTCGGCGAGCTCGCGAATGCCTTCCTTGCCGTAGACGGCGAGGAAGATCGTGGCCATCAACGCAACGAGCGCCTGGTTGGTGCAAATGTTCGATGTCGCCTTCTCGCGGCGAATGTGCTGCTCGCGTGTTGCCAGCGTCAGCACGAAGCCGCGATTCCCTGCCCCGTCGACAGTCTGGCCCGCAAGCCGGCCCGGCATCTGCCGCACGAATTGCTCCTTGGCCGCGATGACGCCGCAGAACGGCCCGCCATAGCTGAGCGCCACACCGAAAGACTGCGCTTCCATGGCGACAATATCGGCCTCAACAGGCGGGCGCACGATGCCCAGCGAGACCGCCTCGGCAATGGAAACGATCAAAAGAGCGCCTTTGGCGTGTGCGATCTGCGTGATGGCCGGAATGTCCTCAATGACGCCGAAGAAGTTCGGGCTCTGGATGAGCACGGCAGCAGTTTCGTCGGTGACTGCGGATTCCAGCGCCTTCAAGTCGATGCGCCCAGTTTCGCCGTCGTATCCAACCAGCGCCGTTGGCAGGCCCTGTTGCTTTGCGTAAGTGGCGAGCACCTCGCGATATTCAGGGTGAACGGTCGAGGCAACCACGGCCCTACTGCGGCCGGTGACGCGCACAGCCATCATCACCGCCTCGGCGGCTCCTGTAGACCCGTCGTACATGCTGGCGTTGGCAACGTCCATGCCGGTCAGCTCAGCGATCATCGTCTGGAATTCGAAGATGGCCTGCAGCGTGCCCTGCGTGATCTCGGCCTGGTAGGGCGTATAGCTGGTCAGGAACTCGCCGCGCTGAACGAGCGCGTCGATGATGACGGGCCGGTAGTGGCGATAGGCGCCTGCGCCGAGAAAACTGGCGTAATCGGTCGCATTCTTCTGCCCTGCGGCGCGAAAGTACTCCACGATCTCGCTCTCCGCTCGCTGGCGCGGCACCGTAAGGTCGCGGTCGAGGCGGTACTCGGCCGGAATGCTCGAGAAGAGATCGTTGATGGAGGCCGCACCGATTTCGGCCAGCATTTGCCGGCGTTCTTCGTCGGATTTGGGGAGGTAGCGCATATTCTAGCTCGCGGTCTCCTCCGCGATAAACGCCTCGTACGCCGCAGCGTCGAGCAGTGTGGTCACCTCTGCGGGATTCGAGAGCTCGACCTTGATGATCCATGTGCCGTGCGGGTTCTGATTGATCTGGTCCGGCGCGGTCTTCAGTTCTTCGTTCACAGCGGTCACTTTGCCGCTGACAGGCGAGAAGAGGTCGCTGACGGCCTTGACGCTTTCAACCGAGCCGAATGTGGCGTTGGCCGACACGGTATCGCCCACCTTGGGTGCATCGACGTACACAATATCGCCGAGTGAGTTCTGCGCGTAGTCCGTGATTCCGATCGATCCGATGGCGCCATCCACCGAAATCCATTCATGCTCGCGGGTGTAGCGATATTCCGTGGGATAAGGCATTGCGAGTCTGCTCCTTCTTGTAAGACAGCGAAATTCCAGTGTAAGGCGAGAGGGCCAAAGGCAGTGAGGAAAAGGGGGGAGACAGGGGTCAGAGATCTGGGATCCGGGATCAGAAATTCATCGCGCACTTGCAAATCGGCGGCTCTTACCCGGAATCTCTTGCCTTCGTTGCTGCCGAATGCTGACCCCTGACACCTGAGCCCTGTTCGCTGCTCCTACCCCATCACTACCACCGGCTGAAAGAGCGTTCCTGCTACTCTGCGGGCGATTCCGGCCAATTCACGCGGGCCGGCAAAGACCTTCACTAGCGGGGCAGATGAGAACTCCGGCAGATTGGCCTGCGCCCCGTTGCGCAGCCGGCCCAGCGCCTGGCCGTCTCCGGTCACGGCGGGCATCTCCGGCAGCAACGCGCGCGGGTGGACGCACAAACCCTCCAGTGTTTCAGCATTTCCGGCCAGCGCCTCCAGCTCCTCCAGCGTGTGCGCGTCAGTGAGCGCAAATGCGCCCGCCCGCGTCCGGCGCAGGCGGCTCAGATGCGCTCCGCAACCCAAATCGCGCCCGAGCTCGTCCGCCACGGAGCGCACGTATCCTCCGGAGCTGATGTCCATCGAGAAGCTGACCTCTGGGCCCACCATCGCCGCGATCTCAAAGGCGTCGATCCGCACCCGTGCCGGCTTCAACTGCACTGGTTTGCCCTCGCGGGCCAGTTTGTATGCGGGCTTGCCGTCGATCTTCTTGGCTGAAAACGGCGGCGGCATTTGCTCCATCTCGCCGTGAAATCGTGTGGCGGCCTCCCGCACTCGTTCGAGCGTTAATATCTCTGTCGCTGCCGGCCAGTGGTCTGGGCCCCCGGGCTCTCCCTCGGCGTCATAGGTGTCCGTCGCGAATCCCAAGCGGATGCTTCCCTGATAGCTCTTTTCGGCGGCGGAAAAGTACTGCGCGAGGCGCGTGAACTTGCCCATCAACAGCGGTAGAACCCCGGTGGCCATGGGGTCCAGGGTGCCGAGGTGGCCAATTGATTGCTCCCCGGTGATCCTTCGCAGCCGGTTCACCACATCGTGGCTGGTCATCCCGCCCGGCTTGTCGATCACAAGAAGCCCGTTCACATCATCACTTTAGCC
>JBEKAJ010000073.1:0-13699 GCA_050018295.1 Occallatibacter sp.
CTGGGTTCGCCGCAACCTGATCAAGCCGCGCATCGACCGCCAGTTCCTTCTCCTGGTTCTCATCGCGGTGATGGAGATGGCTCGCGACTGGATCGCCCGCGCCTTCCCGCATCGCCTCTTCGCGCTGCTCGCCAGCAATCTCTGGCTGCAGGCGCTGGTCTGGCTGTGCGCGCCGATCTCGGTCGGAGTCGCCATTAAGGTGTGGAACGCCCTGCGCGTCGAGATGTCGCTCGAAGAGCAGAAGCGCCTTCTGCTTGAAGCCAGGCTTGACGCCTTGCAGCGCCAGATCAATCCCCACTTTCTCTTCAATACGCTCAACTCCGTGGCCTCGCTGGTGCGCAGCCAGCCGGAGATGGCCCGCCAGATGACCGTCAAGCTGGCCAATATTCTCCGTGCGCTGCTCAAGGATCACGACGCCTACGTGCCACTGCGCGAGGAGTTGAAGTTCACCGACGATTACCTCGACATCGAAGTCGTCCGCTTTGGCGCCGACAAGCTTCGCGTCGAGAAAGACATTGACCCGCGCACGCTCGAGATCCTGGTGCCCAGCATCCTGCTGCAGCCGCTGATTGAGAACAGCATCAAGCACGGCCTGGAGCCGCGTATTCGCGGCGGCACGGTCACTCTGCGCAGCCGCCTCGAAGGCGACCGCATCTCCATCGAAGTCTCCGATGACGGCGTGGGCATGACCGGCCGCCCGGACCCGGCGACTCGCCGCACCGGCGCCGGCATCGGCATGAAGAATGTGCAAGAGCGGCTGGAAGTTCTCTACGGCAACCAGGCCAGCTTCAATGTGATCAGCAACCCAGGCCGTGGAACCGTCGTTTCAATTGAGCTGCCGGCGACAAGGTCCAGGTCATCCTGAGCAATCCGGCAGCGCAGGCGCCATTAGCGTAGGCGTCGTCTTCGTACCGTCTTGATGGCTGGCCTGACGCTGGTACTGAGAGTGAATGCTGAACGCGAAAGAAGTATCATTTCCGACGTGCGTAAGTATACGCGGTGGCCGATTTCTCTGATGGTCGTTGTGTCTCTGGCGTTCGCCATATTCGCCGTTCGCGCAAAACTGGAACGGGCTGTGATCGCGGCCTCGATTTACCACGCTCACATGTTCACTGCTCCGTCACCAATCGCCGGGGAGTCCCGATGGGATCGGCTTCGGGATTCCGTTCAGTTTTACTGGGATTTCTCGGAGATCCCGGTTGAGCGTGAGAGACGCTTGAAGCTGCTGGACCCCACTTTGCAGCCCATTGTGAAAGAGATCAATCGGCGGCAAGCCGCGGGCGGCGATATGGATTACTCCATGCACATCTATCGCGAAATCCGCTGGCGGTTGAATTTCACGCCGGATATTGCAATCACCAGGGCCAGAATCTCCGATCTTCGTCAGAGCCTTACGCAGCCTGCAGAACAGGAACTGGCCGGTGAACAGCAAGCCTCTGATGGGAGCTGGGGACTAGGGATTGATGAGTGGTACCTCAGGCTCTATTATTCCGTCGATCAAGCCAAAGCGTGCCGCCCACCCCCAAGGTATCCGCTGTCCTTTCTGGATCGCATGAATTCTCCGGAAAAGCTTGACGCTCAGCTCGATTCGGACTTGAGGAACGACTTCACCAAAACGGGAGTATTCAACCGCGAAGAATTGGACGAAACGTTTTCCGCGATGGCCCGGCTGCTGTTTGAGACTCCGCAAACTGGGTGTTACGCGTTTCATCCTCAGCTCAAAGAGACTCTGCGTGCATTTGTCCAGCGCTGGCAGAATCCTGAAACTGGGTGCTGGGGACAATGGTTGGTGGATCGGCAAGGAAGAGTCTGGAAAATGGACGACATGGCGATGACGTTCCATGTCATTTCCGACCTTAAGGGTCAGGTGCAGCATCAGGACATGATTGCAAGGCGCCTTTTGCAACTCGACAACGTCAACTTTCCTGCCGGTATCCGTTTTGACGGTCACTACGAAAACCATCTGAACTGGGACGCGGTAAAGATCTTCCGATCCGCATGGCCGACCCTTGACGAGGCTACCCGGCAACAGATTCGCGTGGAGATTTCCCAGATGCTCGATTGGTGCCTCACCAAGTCGTACCAGCCGGAAGGCTCTTTCAAGGTGAGCGATTTAGATGACACGCAGGGTGACGCTTACAGGTACGGAATTTGGTTCCTGCAGGAGGTAGGTTATTTCCAGCGCAAAGACCGCTTTTGGACGGACCAGGATTTCCCTGATTCCAAAGCTGTTCAAGAGCGCATCGAAGCCAAGCTGAAAGCGACTGGGCTCAACGATCCAGCGCTGAAAGAAGCCTATGACACCTTGCATGCGATGGATTAGAGAACGACCCGGCCGCGGAACGGTCGTTTCCATCGAGCTTCCGGCGAATCTGCCGGGTGGGGCCTGAAAGCAGGAGCATTACCCGATAACAGGAGGAACGAATGAAAGGACACGAGGGCAAGGTTCCTGCGCCGGTGCATCTTGAAGAAGTTGGGCAGATCGCGGTCACAGTCAGCGATCTCCAGCGATCGAAGGATTTCTACCAGAGCGCTCTCGGCATGCAATTCCTTTTCGATGCGGGAGGGATGGCGTTCTTTCAGTGCGGCAAGATTCGCTCCGCCATCGGAACCTCGCCCGACACGCCATCGTCCGGAGGAACCATTCTGTATTTTCGCGTTGCCGATATTCACGAGACTCATTCGCTGCTGGCCGCCAGGGGAGTTGAGTTCATCCAGAAACCGCATTTGGTGGCGAGGATGGGCGATCACGAGCTCTGGATCGCTTTCCTCCGCGACCCCGACGGCAACCCTGTGGGCTTGATGAGCGAAGTGCCGCTCGCCGCATCTCCGGCGGCGCAATAAATTGGCGCGGGCAAACCGGGCGTGCGTGGAGTGCTACTTTGCAGCACCGGTTGGACTTTTTGCGCAGGGCGCCTGCAACCGATTCTGGTTCATCCAGGCGCTCACTTCGTCTTGTCCAAGGGTGTCGTAGAAACCGATCCACCGTGGCGGCAGCGCAAAAACATACCGGCTGTTTTGGCCCAATTCCGCTGGCCCAATGGGTGCTGCGCTGACCGACATGTCGTCATTCTCCACATGCTGCCATTCCGCCGGCGTGAAGACCATGATGGGAATGTCCTGATACGGCGCTTCTTTGGTCCATTTGGGATTGCGAATGAGCAACTGCGGCCCTCGAACGGCCTCGCCGGAACTGAGAATAGTGCCATTCCATTGTTCAGCGACGATCCTGTATCCCCTCCAACTCTTGGGCAGAACAAAGCAGAAGCCGTATTGCGTGTTGCGATAGACGATCGTTGCTTGCGCGGCTGCCACTTTGGGAGCGTGAGCGGGAGCAGTTTGCGCGCCCGCGCCAGCCGGTTGCATCGCGGCGCAAGCAATCAGGAAGAGATGAGCCCAGTGGAATCTCATGTGCGCCCCCCCTTCGCATTCGATCGCAGCCAGGAAGAATCGGCTGGATGACCGGTCACCACCGAATACAACGGCAGATTCTCCCTTTGGCCGGCGCAGTTGATTGTATTCTCAATCCATGGTGCGCTTCACGGTGCTGGCTTCGGGCTCCAAAGGCAACAGCACGGTTGTCTCTGGCGGCCGGACGCGCATCCTTGTCGACGCGGGCTTGAGCTGCCGCGAACTGTTTCGCCGAATGAAACTGGCTGACGAGGACCCCGAAACCCTCGACGCGATCGTCATCACCCACGAGCACCAGGACCACGTGAATGGACTGGCCGTTACTGTGCGTAGGCTCGGGATTCCTGTCTACTTTACTGAGGCCACACACCGTGCCTGGATGCGCTGGCTCACGCCGCGCCGCCAAATGACCTACAAGCAGTGGCTCGAGCTCTGCCGCAAGCAGGCCGCCGAGCGCCAGGCCGAGCCCGAGGCCGCAGCCCCGGAAGCCGCAGCCGACGACAGCGAGTTCGAAGATGCGGGGCCCGAGGAAGCCGAGGCCCAATGCATGACCCAGGCTGCTCCGTCGCCAGACCCGGCCCCAGAGTCCTCCAACGACCCCGCGTCGGCTGGCCCGCCCTCGCTCAAAGAAGACCCCACATGGTTACCTGCGGTAGAGTACTTCCGCGCTGGCGAGCCATTTTCCATTGGCGACATTACCCTCAGCCCTTTCACGATTCCCCACGACGCCGCCGATCCCGTCGGCTTCGTTCTCAGCTCTGAAGGCGTCCGCATGGGCTTCGCCACTGACCTTGGCTACATCCCGCCCAACGTGAAAGAGCAGCTCCAGGCTCTCGACCTGCTCCTGCTCGAGTCCAACCACGACCTGGAGATGCTGCGCGACGGCCCATACCCCTGGTCGGTCAAGCAGCGGGTGCTTTCCCGCGTCGGCCACCTCTCCAATGATGCCACTGCTGAGTTCCTTTCCACCGCTTACGATGGCCACGCAGCTTACGTGATTCTCGCTCATCTCTCTGAAAACAATAATCTTCCAGAGCTCGCCAGGGTTGCGGCCGAGCGCGCCCTAATGGGCCGGGCGAGCCTGCTCGCCAACCGCCTGTTGCTTGCCGAGCAACACCAGCCACTTTCGGCTATCCGTTTCTAGCCAAAAAGGGTAGGATCAAAGTAAGTTACGGCCAGAAAAAGACGTTAGATGGGCCGGAGTAAGGCGCCAGGAAGCTTGTCCTGGCGATGTGTATTTTCGGGACGCTTTGCATCGGTCACCAGGGATTCGGCGTCCAATTGGTAGCTTCCTTATCCGATCAGCAGGTGGAAGCTTGGTATTTCAACTGACTTCTTTTGCAGGGTGATTGTTATATGTCGACGGTTGGAAACAAATGCACCGACCGGGTTGTAGGCGCAATTTTGGCAAGTTGGCGCTATGACATTTCGGGGATCTCCCCTGAGATGCGCCGTGATTACGAAAGTCATTTTGCCGAGTGCGCTCGCTGCCGCGCCCGCCAAAAATTCCATCGCAGCCTCGACGTCACACTGGCAGTCCTCACGTCGACAGCCGCGCTTTTCTTCCTCTTCGCGCTCGCGGTTTTGAAGCACATCAAGCCGCTGGAGCACGTCGCCTTCAAGGTTCTTGGCCTGGACATCTTCGACATGTACCACATGCTGGTTTCGGCAGGAATTGCCGGGCTCTGCTTCTCGCTCATCGCCATGGCGCTCGTGCTCATGGCCACGCCCGCTCCGTCGTATTTGGGAGGCATCGCCGCCGATCACGCCAAGCTGATCGAAGCGCGGCTGCCTGATTCCATCAAGTCGCTCTTGCCGCGCTAATACCGATATCTGCCCTCCCAATGCAAAAGGCCTCCCGCGCGGGAGGCCTTTTCGCGTTTCAGATTTGCTTTACGGCCGGCGCCGGTTCGCAGCCGAAAGGCAGCATGGAGATTCCGTATAATTGGAGCAAATCAGGAATGAAAAAAGAGATTCCGGCTTAAGAAAGAGGGCTGAGATGTACAAAGTCGTATTGCTTCGTCATGGAGAGAGCATTTGGAATCAGGAAAACCTGTTTACTGGTTGGACAGATGTTGACCTGTCGGACAAGGGCAGGGAAGAGGCCACGCAGGCCGGCCGGATGCTGAAGGAGCAGGGGTTTTCCTTCGACATCGCCTTCACCTCTGTGCTGAAGCGCGCGATACGCACTTTGTGGATCACGCTGGACCAGATGGACCTGATGTGGATTCCCGTCGAGCGCGACTGGCGGCTGAACGAACGGCATTATGGGGCGCTGCAAGGCCTCAACAAAGCGGAAACGGCAGCGAAGTACGGCGCAGACCAGGTTAAAGTCTGGCGCCGCAGTTACGACATTCGCCCGCCGGCGCTGGAAGAATCGGATCCGCGTTATCCGGGGAAGGATCGACGCTATTACAACCTTACAAAACAAGAACTCCCGCTTACCGAGTGCCTCAAGGACACGGTCGACCGCTTTCTGCCCTGCTGGCACGAGGTCATCGCACCCAGCATCCGGTCAGGGAAACAGGTGTTGATCGCGGCCCATGGCAACAGCCTGCGGGCGCTCGTGAAGTATCTTGAAGACATTCCGGATCAGCAGATCCCCAATCTCAACATTCCTACAGGCGTGCCGCTGGTAGAAGAACTTGACGACGACCTGAAATCGATTCGTCATTATTATCTGGGCGACGCCGCACAAATCGAGCAGGCGGTGAATAAAGCCGCGAGCACGGGCGCGAGCCGCTGAGGCATCAGGACATGCCGTAATGAGCGAAAAAGATCCGAAGCAGGTTCTCGATACCCTGACAGAGAAATCGTCGATATTGCTTGCACTCTGTGCATCGCCATTGTTCTTTCTGTTTGCCTACCTTGGCGACCCGGGGAGAGGAAGAGCTGCAGCTATCAGCGCCTTTTTGATTCTGCTGTGCGCGAAGATATTCTGGAGTCTTAGGAAATATGTTCTGTTCTGGTTCGCGCTAACGATTGTGACGCTTAGTCAGATTCCTCTAATCTGGCTTATTCCATGGTCAAACAGGGATTATCCAGGAGTAGTTCTCCTTCCGTTGGCTCTTCCGGATTTTGCCATCATTTATGGAATCTTGAAGCTGGTTGAGAAGATGACGAGGGGGAGCAGACCGGCCGCGGACACGAATCTAAGCTAAACGGCAACAGGGCGGAGCATTGCGCTCCGCCCTGTTTTTACTTCGAACATTGACTGCCTACTCGTTGTAGTTCAGGCCTTCCAGGCCCAGATACACCGCGCCCGAACTCAGCTCCTCTTCAATGCGCAGCAACTGGTTGTACTTCGAGATGCGGTCGGTGCGGCTCACTGAGCCGGTCTTGATCTGTCCCACGCCGGTGGCCACGGCCAGGTCGGCGATGAACGTGTCCTCGGTTTCGCCCGAACGATGCGAGATGACCGACGTATAGCCGTAACGGCGGCCCAGGTCGATCGCCTCCAGCGTCTCGGTGATGGTGCCGATCTGGTTGAGCTTGATGAGAATGGAGTTGGCCACGCCCTCTTCAATGCCGCGTTGTAGCAGCTTGATATTGGTGCAGAAGATGTCGTCGCCGACGAGCTGAATGCTGCCGCCGAGCTTGTCGGTCAGGATGCGCCAGCCCGCCCAGTCGTCCTCGGCAAGGCCGTCTTCGAGCGAGACGATCGGGTATTGACGAATCCAGTTTTCGTAGAAACCGACCATCTGCTCGCTCGTCAGCTCGCTCTTGTCGCCTTTCTTGAAGACGTACTTCTTCTTCTCCGCATCGTAAAACTCGCTCGACGCGGGATCGAGCGCGATGGCGATCTGCTCGCCGGGCTTGTAGCCGGCCTGCTCGATGGCTTCGAGGATCAACTCGATGGCCTCGGCATTCGATTTCAGCGACGGCGCAAATCCGCCTTCGTCACCCACCGCGGTGTTGTAGCCCTTCTTCTTCAACACGCTCTTCAGCGTGTGGAAGGTCTCCGCCGCCCAGCGCAGCGCCTCGCTGAAGCGCTCCGCTCCGACGGGCATGATCATGAACTCCTGAAAGTCGACGTTGGAGTCGGCGTGCGCGCCGCCATTCAACACGTTGAGCATCGGCGTGGGCAGCACGCTGGCATTTACGCCGCCCAGGTAGCGGTACAGCGGAACCTCCAGCGTCAGGGCCACAGCGCGCGCTGCGGCCATCGAGACGGCCAGAATCGCATTCGCTCCCAGCTTGCCTTTGTTCGGCGTGCCGTCCAGCGCAATCATCGACTGGTCGAGCAGCCGCTGGTTGGCCGCGTCCATGCCTTCCAGTTCCGGGGCAATCACCGTTTCCACATTAGCTACTGCCTGCAGCACGCCCTTGCCGAGGTAGTGGCTCTTATCGCCATCGCGGAGCTCCACGGCCTCATGCTCGCCGGTCGAAGCGCCCGAAGGCACAATGGCGCGGCCCATCGCGCCGCTTTCCAGAATGACGTCCGCCTCTACGGTCGGGTTCCCGCGCGAATCAAGGACTTCGCGGGCACGAATGGCAACAATCTCAGTCATATCACTCCTCAAAATTCGGTGCTGCAGCCGGTCATTCAGTTTGGGACGGCGATCCACGGCCAGGGCTTCTCCGGCGGCACTTTGAATGGTGTCCAAAAGCCCTTGAGCGCGCACAATTTACATCTCCGTCCAGCGAAAAAGTGCAGGGGTAAAAGATTGCTTCTATCCGTTCGGATTCTAGCAAACCGGGTGTGGATCGCCTGTGTGGTGGCGGTCACAGGCAGACGAGTCGTCACGGAAGCGCCCAGGTGGTTACTGTTTTGATTCGTGACCCGCGCGGCACCCGCCGAATGCCCACCTATTCGCCATTGTGGAATGTCACGCTACGCTTACGTTGGGTAGTTTTACGTCCGCGGTGGGTTCGCTGGACTTCGGGCGCAGAACTTTCCCGTCTCCGCAGGGTCTAACGCAGGTAATGAGACCTTTGCCTGAGAAAAGGAGATCGGGATGAAACGGACCATTCTTGTTTTTGGCGTTTTGGCTGCCGCCGCGGCTTTATTGGGAGCGCAGCAGGCAAGCCAGTCAAGCCCATATCAGGGCACTTCCAGTCCTCCGCCCGACGACACCATCACCACACCAGCGCCGCAACCTGAGCCGGTAGCCAAGCCCTCCCCCAGCCACCCGATGGTCGCGCAACCGGCCGCGCAGCCGCAGCCCGCCGCCGAACCGCCAGCGCAGACTACGCAACACTCACTTGACGGATCGCTCTACACGATTCCGGCCAACCCGGCCGACGGCACCGACGACGGCATCGTGCAGGTAGCGCCCGACACATCCGCCGCACCCGCTCTGAATAAGCGCCCGGCCGCAAACGATCCCGATGGCGATATCGTTCACCCGGCTCCATTGCCGCCCGGCACTCTCGGCGAAGGCGCTGTCATTCGCGTCCGTTTGATGGATCGTCTCTCGACGGCCATGAACCAGAGTGGCGACGCGTTCCGCACGCGCGTTGTCTCTGACGTCATGCAGGACGGCCAGGTCCTCATTCCCGCCGGATCCGAGATTGACGGCAAAGTTGCTTCGGTGTCGAGCGGCCACATGGGCGGCCACGGATCGATGCACCTGCAGCCTGAGACCGTGATTCTCGCTGACGGATCGCGCTTCCGTCTTTACGCTCAGACCAGCGGCGCGCCCGGGTCGAACGACCGCGTCGGCAACGAGGGCGCCATCACGCCCGGCTCGCGCCTGAAGAAAGTCGGCATCGAGTACGGCGGCGCAACCGGCGCCGGCGTGGTCACCGGAGCCATTCTCGGCGGACCCGGTGGCGCGCTTGCGGGCGGCATCATCGGCGCCAGCGTTATCACAGTGCACCTACTCATGGACCATCCGCAGGCTACGCTGGACAACGGCGCAGTCCTTTTGTTCACGCTCAATGAGCCGCTCCATCTTGTCCCAGCGGCTCAAACCGGAAACTAGATTCACCAGGTTCTGCTAATGCGATCGGGAGCGCGGCGAAAACCGTGGTTCCCCCCAGGAGGCGAGCAATGAACTGCAGTCAGCTTCTTGAACGGCGCACCACCACGAATTGGGAACGGCCCGCGCAACCCGTTCGGCAATTCACCGAGCGCGCTGATCCCCAGACCACGGATTCGTATCGCTGGAGTGCGGTGAGATTTTCCTCGGTCGGGCAAACATTCGTGCCGGGAACCGCGCACCCATTGAAGGCGTCGAACTGAGAGCCGACTGCCGCTCGCGTTTACACTGAGTGCTGACGGCTAACAGCCAGGAGCTGTAGGCTCGCACATTCATGGATAAGTTCGTTATTCGCGGCGGCAATCCGCTCATCGGCACCATTCACGTTTCCGGCGCGAAGAACTCGGCGTTGCCCTGCATGGCCGCGGCCATCCTCACCGAGGATGAGGTCATCCTCGAGAACATTCCCCAGGTTCGCGACATCGAAACCGAGCGTCGGCTGCTGGCCTCCATGGGCGCCGAAGTCGAACTGCGCGAAGGCGAGCTGCAGGACCGCACCACCATCTGTTGCCGCACGCTCTCCGATCCTGTCGCCCGCTACGAGATCGTCAAGACCATGCGCGCCAGCTCTCTCGTGCTGGGCCCGCTCATCGCCCGCGCCGGAGTAGCGCGCGTGGCCATGCCCGGCGGCTGCGCCATTGGCGGCCGGCCCATTGACCTGCACATCAAGGGCCTGGAAAAGATGGGCGCGGTTATCGCGCAGGAGCACGGCTACCTCGAAGCCCGCGCGGAACGCCTCCGCGGCGCGCATCTCGTCTTCGACAAGATCACCGTCACCGGCACTGAAGATCTGCTGATGGCTGCTGTGCTCGCCGAAGGTGACACTCTGATGGAAAACTGCGCCCGCGAGCCAGAGGTTGCCGACCTCGCCGCGTTGCTCAACGCTATGGGCGCTCAGATCGAAGGCGCGGGCACGGCCACCATCCGCGTGCACGGAGTAGCGAGCCTCCACGGCGCGCGCTACCGCATCAATCCCGACCGCATCGAGGCGGGAACCTTCCTCATTGCCGGCGCCATCACCGCAGGCGACCTCATCGTCTCCAACTGCAACACCGCTCACCTCGGCGCCGTGATTGCCAAGCTTCAGGAAGCCGGAGCGCGCATCGACGTGCTCGGTCCCGATTCGATCCGCGTACGCGCTGCCGCCCAGCTTTGCGCTGCCGACATCTCCACCGAGGAGTATCCCGGTTTTCCCACCGATATGCAGGCGCAATACATGGCCCTGGCCACGCAGGCCGAGGGCGTCAGCCTAGTCCGCGAAAACATCTTCGAAAATCGCTTCATGCATGTGCAGGAGCTCGTCCGCATGGGCGCCAACATCAAAGTCGACGGAAGCACTGCCACCGTGCGCGGTCCGGCCCGGCTCTCATCCGCCGCCGTCATGTGCTCTGACCTGCGCGCCTCCGCTTCGCTGGTGCTGGCCGCCCTTGTCGCCGAAGGTGAGACGATCATCGATCGTGTTTATCACATGGATCGCGGCTACGAGCGCTTCGAGGAGAAGCTCATCGGCGTTGGAGCCCAGATCCAGCGGCTGGGCAACGTCTTTGCGCCCAGGGAGCCGGCTGGAGTCGCCGGTTAACCGTCCGGCCTGGACGCGCATCCTAATCAGAAGCGATTTCGGAGGCGCTTTTTTCAACGGCGCGCAACCAATCCCCAACCCTTGGGTTGTTATGATTAACCGCCAGGAAAAGGCTCCCCGATTCCGGCAGATCCAAACCACGGAGGTTACGATTCCTGTGAAAAAGACTCTTTTGGCAGCGCTGCTCGCTCTGTGTCTCACTCCTGCGATTGCAATGGCGCAGATCATCGTCCGCATTGCGCCGCCCGCACCCATCGTCGAGGTCCACGACCGCCCACCGCATCCCGGATGGGTATGGATCGACGGCTATCACCGTTGGGACGGCCACCGCTACGTCTGGGTTCATGGCTATTGGCGCCGCCCAATTCATCCCGGCGCCGTCTGGGTCGCCCATCACTGGGAACAGCGCGGCAACGGCTGGGTTCTGATCCAGGGCCACTGGCAGTAGCCGGTCGTCCGCAAATGAAAGGCGGGGCGCATGCCCCGCTTTTCTGCTTTCCGCATCATGAATTGCGCTCCGCGCCGCCGCGGATTGTCCGTCACTTGATCTCGATCACATCCGTCGCCGCAGCTGCCGCTTTCTCAGCCTGCTCCATCACCTTTTCCGCCATGGCGTAGAAAGCCGCTGCCTGCGGGCTCTTCGGTCCGGCAAGCGCCACCGGCAATCCCCGGTCGCCTCCCTCGCGAATGGCCGGCACCAGTTCGATCGCTCCCAGAAACGGCACGTTGAACTGCTTGGCCGTGCGCTCCGCGCCGCCGCGCGAAAAAATATCGATCTCATGGTGGCAGTGCGGGCACGTAAAGTGGCTCATGTTTTCCACAATCCCCAGCACCTCCACGTTCACCTGCGCAAACATCTCCAGCGCCTTGCGCGCATCCTCCAGGCTCACATCGCTCGGCGTCGACACGACGATCGCGCCGGTCAGCGGCACAGTCTGCACCAGCGAGATCGCTACGTCGCCTGTTCCCGGCGGCAAATCGACGATCAGATAATCCAACTCGCCCCAGTTCACCTGCTGCAAAAACTGCCGGATGATCTGGTGCAGCATCGGCCCGCGCATCACCAGCGGCTTGTCGCCGGGCGAAATGTACCCGATGGAGATCGTCTTGATGCCGTGCGTCAGGTTGGGCTCAATCACGTTGCCCGCGCCCACCTTAGGCGGCTGCGAGCTGCCCATCATCAGCGGCACGTTAGGCCCGTACACGTCGGCGTCCATCAGCCCTACGCGCTGGCCAAGTTTGCTCAGCGCGATGGCCAGGTTTACAGCCACCGTGGTTTTGCCCACGCCGCCCTTACCGGAACCGACTGCGACAATCTTCGAGACGCCGGGCAATGCGACCGGCGAAGGCATGGCTTGGGAATGTGCCATCGTTTTTTTGTTGCTCCTTTTCAGATTTCTATGGATCGAAGGTTTTGCGTTTCAGCGTTTCTCTTCTGCATCGGCCAGCGCCGCCACAGCCAGCTTGCCCTCTGTGCGCCGCACGCTCTCCCGCTCGCGATGTTCCCGGCGGCGCAGCGCGTCTTCATAGCGGCGGACTTCGTCCGGCGTCTCCGGCTTCATCTGCGGAACCCTCTGCACGCGCCCTTGCTCGTCCATGGCCACAAACACCAGGTACGCGCTGGCCACGTGAGCCACCTCTCCGGTTCGCGTGTTTTCCGCCCACACCTTCACGCCCACTTCCATCGAACTCGTAAACGCCCGGTTGACGCTCGACTTCAGCGTGACCAGATCGCCCAGGTGCACGGGCCGGATGAAGTCGATATGATCCATCGCCGCCGTCACCACGTTGGTGCGCGAGTGCCGGTACGCCGCCATCGCCCCCGTCAAATCAATAAAGTGCATCAGCCGCCCGCCCAGCAGATGGCCAAGCATGTTGGTGTCGTTGGGCAGCACAATCTCCGTCTTCTCTGACTGCGTACTCGCCACCGTACGCACCTTGGGGTGGAGCTCCTGGCTATTCATGCCGCCTCCATTTCCACTGCTTCCTCAGTTTCTTTTGATCGTCCTCATCGCCCGCCAGTTAAAATAGAACTCGCGGCAGCTTTGGCCCGGAAGTTTTACCAGCCTTCATGTTCCAGTTTGGGCAATCCGCGCCAAAACCGCAAATCCCTCACGGTCCGATGCAGCGAAATCGGCCCGGACAGAGGCAAAATGGATAAAGTCGCAGTGGATAAAGTCGCAGGATTGAGAGAGATTCTCGCGCTTGACCCAAGAAACAGCTTCGCCCGATACGGGGTCGCCATGGAACTGGCGAGTCGGGGCGAAACCAGCCTCGCGATTGCAGAATTTGATGAGCTCCTGGCCAACGATCCTGATTACACTGCGGGTTACTTCATGTCCGCGCAGACGTTGGCGGGCGCGGGCAGAAAGCAGCAGGCGATCGAGCGGCTCAAAGCCGGCATCGCTTGTGCCGCGCGAAGCGGTAATAGCCATGCCCTCAATGAGATGCAGACGATGCTCGGCGAGATGGAGGCGCAGGGGTAGTTCCCAGGCCGGCCGTGCCGGCGGTCCTCCTCTCCGCTCCAGTCTCCAGATGCGGGCGCAAACTGCATCCGTCTCGCTTTAAGGGATTGCCCAGACATCCCTCGCGCATCTAAAGCGTCTAAAGGAGCAATATGGCGAAATACTCGATTGTTGTTCCCTTCCACAACGAGGAAGAGAACGTAACCATCCTGTATGCACGGCTCAAGCAAGTCATGGAACAGGCGGACGAATCTTTTGAG
>JBEKAJ010000074.1:0-13129 GCA_050018295.1 Occallatibacter sp.
TCGACTCGGCATTGAGGTTCGAATTGGACGGTGAAAGCATCGACACTGGCGTACGCTGGTATGAAGTGCTCGAACCTTCGACCGCCGCGGTTCTCTCGCGATTCACCAACACGTCAGACCAATCTCCGGCGGTCACAATCAACAAATACGGTAAAGGGTATGCGATCTACCTTGCCACGGTATCTAAGGCGTCCGCAATTGGCCCCGTCCTGAATCATGTTTACAAACTTGCGGGTATTCAACAGGGGCCGCAAACTCCCGACGGAGTGTATGCCAGAGTTGTCGATGGCCGAACGCTCTATGTGAACACGACTCAAGAAGAGAAGAGGATTCCCATCGCGGGTACCAGGAAGGAGATGATCACCAATCGCGAGTATGAAGGAGCTGTTATTCTCGGTCCGCAGCAAGCAGATCTAATTCAGTAATCCATGCCGATGAAATTCAGATGATTCGAGAGAGGGTAGTAGGACGTTTCCTTTATGCCGACGCCGCTCACGTGCTTGTTGCGCAGATCCGTGAAAAAACTCTCGATATGTGCATTGTCGGGCAACGTCTAATGCTGAAAGAACATCCATATGACGAATGGGCAACCTCGGCGCAGGATGCAATCCCTCACGTGAAGCTGTCGGTCGTGATGCCCGTTTACAACGAGGGGGCGACGCTGCGGGCAGCAGTCGAGCGCGTTCTTGCATCGCCGTTGGAAATCGAGCTGATCTGTATCGATGACGGCTCGAACGATGGCTCGGCCGGCATCTTGAGAGAGCTCGAAGGCGAGTATCCGCAGATGCGCATTCTTCCGCAGCCGCGCAACATGGGCAAGGGCGCGGCGCTGCGCCGGGGCATCGCCACGGCAACCGGCGATTTCGTCATCATCCAGGACGCGGACTTGGAATACGATCCGGCAAACTACCATAGGCTCCTTGAGCCTCTTCTTGCCGGCAAGGCCGATGTTGTCTACGGCTCCCGCTTCATGGGCGGCGCTCCACGCCGCGTACTCTACTTCTGGCACTCGGTTGGCAACTGGCTGCTGACTTTCGTCTCCAATTGCCTCACGAATATCAACCTCACGGATATGGAAACGTGCTACAAGGCGTTTCGCCGCGAGGTCATTCAGTCGATTCCGATTGAAGAGAACCGGTTCGGCTTCGAGCCGGAGATCACGGTCAAGGTCGCACGCCGCAAGCTGAGGATCTACGAGGTGGGAATCAGCTACTGGGGCCGCACCTACGAAGAAGGCAAAAAAATCGGCTGGAGAGATGGCTTTCGTGCCCTGTATTGCCTGATCAAATATTCTCTGAAGGCTTCCTAAGCAAAGCCGGCTCGGTCGCAACTGGCATCGCCTGCCGTGTCGGTCCAGTCTCCAGCCTCATTTGCCCGCCCGCGCCTGCGCCAAATGTAGCGCCGTCAACCGTTCGTTCACAACGCTCGCCAGATCGGGCCGGCTCCTAAGCACCGCCTGGTACTCCGCGGCCGCTTCCTGAGCATGCCCGGGGATCTGCGACAAAAGATTCCCCAGATTGAAGTGCGCCTCGGCATAATTCGGCCGGATTTTGAGCGCCGCCCTGTATTCCGCGATCGCCTCCGCCGTCTGGCCCGGCATCTGCGACAAAGCGTTTCCCAGGTAATTGTGCGCCTCCGCAAAATCCGGCCTCGCTTGGAGCGCCGCCCTGTATTCCGTGATCGCGTCCTGCAGCCTTCCTGGCGTCTGCAACAGCGCATTCCCCAGGTTCACGTGCGCCTCGGCATAATCCGGCTTGATCTTGAGCGCCGCCTGGTACTCCGCGATCGCATCCTGCATCCGCCCAGGCGTCGCCGCCAGCAGAATTCCAAGGTTGTTATGCGCCTCCGCGTAATCCGGCTGGATCTTGAGCGCCGCCTCGAATTCGCCGATCGCGTCCTGCATCCGCCCAGGCGTCGCCGCTAGCAGAATTCCAAGGTTGTTGTGCGCCTCGGCATAATCCGGATTGGCCTTGATTGCCGCCTGGTACTCCTCGATCGCGTCTTGCATCCGCCCAGGAGTCGCCGCCAGCAGAATTCCAAGGCTGTTATGCGCTTCGGCATAATCCGGTTTGGCCTTGATCGCCGCCTCGTACTCGGCGATCGCGTCCGGCATCCCTCCGGGCATCCGCGATAAAATCGCTCCCAGGTTGAAATGCGCCTCAGAGTAGTCCGGCCGAATCTCGATTGCAGCTTTGTACTCCGCAATCGCATCTTGCTCCCGCCCCGGAATCCTCGATAGCAGATTCCCCAGATTGTTGTGCGCATCCGCGTAACTCGGCTGGATCTGCAGCGCCTGCTGATACTCTTCAATCGCATCATCGAGCCGCCCCGGAGTGCGCGAAAACGCAAACCCCAGGCCGTTGTGTGCCTCCGCAAGATCGGGCCGGATCTTGAGCGCCGCCTCGAACTCGCCGATCGCCTCCGGCAGCCGTCCAGGATCCTCGGTCAGCACGGTTCCCAGGTTGTAGTGTGCGATGTAGCTCGCCGGACTCAGCTCGATCGATCTGCGGTAAAGCGTCTCGATGTCGCGATACATCCCGCTCTGCTGCCAGGTCAGTCCGCCAAGAACCATGATCAGCAGCGCGGAGCCAGCGGCGGCAACAGCCTTCCCCATGCGAAGCCGTTCACTTGCCTTTGCCAGCAAGACAACGCCGGGAACTAGAATTCCCAGGCTAGCCAGATATTGAAAATGGTTTGCCACATAGGAATAGCGGAACGGATAGACATTCAAAAAACCGAGCACCGGGAATAGCGTTCCGGTAAAGATGAGCAGGCTTGCCAACGGCCCGCGGTTGCGGCACGCAACCAACCACAGCCCCGCAACCAGCGCCAGAACTCCCGCCGGAAACAGCCACTGCCACCAGACCGCCGCATCGACGTTCCAGTGCGGATAGAAAAACGCCAGTTTCGTCGGCCACAACAATTTGCCCGCGTAAAAAAAGATCACCCGACCGGCAATCAAAACACGCTGCAACGGAGTCAGCACAAAGTCCGCGCCGGTCGCACCGATATATCTTCTCTCCACCCACGAGGTGAAAAGTCCGGCGCACATCCCGATCGCAAACCAGGGGACCAGCGGCAGCACATCGCGCTTCCACTCGAGCCTTCCGCGCCTCCACCAAAAGATCACGAGAATCACCGCGGGCAGGACTGCGGTTACTGTTTTGCTCATCAGCGCCAGCACGAACAGTCCCGTTGCCAGCCAGTATTTTTGTCTCTGCCGGCTCCGGTCGAAGTGGAGATACACAAGCAATGCAGCCAGGCAGAACACTCCCGAGAGCGTGCTCTTCTGCTCTGAGATCCACGCGACCGATTCCACCTGCACCGGGTGCAGCGCAAACACAAATCCTGCAAGCCACGCGCCCTTGAGCGACAGCTGTCTCGCGATCAGCACAACCAGGCACGCCGACAGAGCGTGGAGTACGATGTTGACCAGGTGATAACCCAGAACCGCATCCCCCCAGATCCGGTGTTCGAGCCAGAACGCGCTGTGCAACAGTGGGTAGTACTGCTGGCTCGCTCCCAATTCGAACCAGATTCGCCATAAACCATGGAACGACTGCAGATCGGGCCGGGTCAGGTGATTGTTATCGTCCCACACCAGGCTCCCATGCAGAGCAGGCAGATAGGCGAGCAAGGTCGCACAGAAGATCGCCGCCCACAAGGCAATGTCGCTGCGCCGGATCGCCGGGAATTTAGACTCCGGCTGCTTCGCGGGCCCTTTGAGAACGCCTTGGGATGCCGCAATCCGGCTCTTTCTTCTTGTCTTAAGAGTCCTCGTGGCCCGCCTCTCGGTCATGGAATATTCCTAATTCTGGAAACACGCTCTAAAAACTCTCGACGATTGATGCGAGGTCAACCTTGCAAGGAAGATTTGGCGGCCTTTGGCGCGAGCAACATATTTGAGCAATTAGTCTGGATTGTGAAAAATTGTGACCCCCGAAAACCTTCCTCAGTACAAGGAATCTACTGTCCATTCGTAGCTTGGCTGAGTCACTGGACGACCAGGGCATCTATCGCCACCGGTCCGGGACCTCTATTGACAATGGTGATTGAATGTTTGCCAGGAGTCAGCCCGGTCACATTACAAACTGTTTGCTGGGCTTGACGCGTTCCAGCCGTTGACAGGTCCGCGGTGGCGCGGATTTGGCCGTCAATTTGAACCTCGATATTTCCGGCTCCCGCTTCTTTCGGGGCGATGATCGAAATATTGCTGCCAATAAAGGCGCAACTCCAGTCGTCACCAGGCGTCTCGCTGATGGCGAGATCGTTGTTGTAGTCTCCTCTCCCCAGATTGCAGCGGCGAATCCATCCATGCGCCACGAGGTCGAGATCGTCGTCGTTGATCCAAGCCTTGTCATGCGAGATACACAGAACCCGGCACGCGGAAGCCAGCAATTCGTTGGTAATTCCCGGCAGCGGTTGCACGGGTCCTCCGGGAGTGACGGTCAAGCCTTCGTCATCTTGAACGAATGTCAGCGGTATGTTCGAACCAAGCAGTTCGACTTTGGAGACCTTGCCGAGAGTTGCGCCGCCGGCGCGAAGAGCTTTGAGAGTGACCGGGCCGCTTTGCCAATCCAGGAGCGTGGCATAGACACTGCCGTTGTTGCGTGTATAGCGAATCTCATTCTCGCCATAAACTTCAAACGGACGGGAGCCATAGACCGCTTCGCCGTCAATCTTCAGCCATGCGCCGACGTCTTTGGCAATGCGAATCACTTCGGGGTCAAGATCGCCGCGGCCGTGCTGTGTGAGATTGAGCAACATGGTTCCGTTGCGGCATACGTTCTCCATCAACGACCGGATGACGCCTGGAGCATCCATATATTTCTGTCCAGTTCTATAATGCCAATCCGAGATGCTGGTTTCAGTCTGGAATGGATAAGCCATGATTTCCGGCTCGATGATTGCTTCAGTGCTCTTGACTAGAGAACGGTCAACGTAGGGGAGGAGTTCAGGGTGGTCCTGGAAGCTGTTGTAACGTCCACCGACGCCCTTGAGATTGACGATCGCCTCCATCTTTCCGTGGTTCCATTCCAAGGACTTGTTGTAGTAGTTCGCGACCAGTTGCGGAGCGAGAAACCCCAGACCCATGTGCACGCCCATATCCACTTGAGAATCGCCTGCGTGCTCGTCGAAATAAATAACGTCGGGATGGTACTTGCTAATGGCGTCGTCAACGCGCCACATAAATTGATTGGCGAACGGTGAATGCAATGGATCCAGTGCAGTGTGGGCCGGGCCATAAAGATTCACCGGGTCCATGCCCTCCCACCATTCTCCTTTTCCGTTCAAAACCGTTTGAAGGCCATCGTATGGTACGCCTTTCATTGGCCCGGTTTTGTCGCTGCTATAACGCGCGGGCATAAACTGTCCCCAGGTACGGGCTGGAGTGTCATGAAAGCCGATGCCGAAACGCATCCCATGCCGGCGTGCCACTTTCTCCCATGTGCCGACGATGTCCACCTTGGGCCCGACATGCACCGAATTCCACGGCTGATATTTTGAGTCAAAGCAGTCGAAGTTGTCGTGGTGGCAGCCCATTGCCATGAAGTAACGGGCGCCCATCTCGACGTACAGGCTCATCAACTCCCCAGGATTCCATCGGTCGATCACCCAATTGTGGCAGATATCCTTGTAACCATATTCTGATGGATGGCCGAAATGTTTGAGGTGGAACTCATATTGAGGCCTGCCCTCCATATACATTCCGCGTGCATACCAATCACCCTGCTCGGGCATGGATTGCGGATCCCAGTGCGACCATGCGCCGAACTTGGCTTCGCGCCACCAGACCGGAACGGCGTAGGCCCGGCCGAGGGCTTTCCAGTCAGCGGAATAAGGACCAGCCGCAACTGTCAATGGCGGGAGGTTCCAGATGTCCGGTGGCAAACCCAGGTCACCGCCAACGATGATCCGATCAATGTTCACCCCGACGTCGTCGGGCTCCAGACTGATGGTCACCGTGGCGCCGGCAGGAATCGCGAGGTCGACGATGGCATTGAGATACGAGCTTGTGAGTGCCCCCGAAGAATGAACATTCACCTTGCCAGCCGTCCCGTCATTGACTTCGACGCTGATGGTGCCTACCGACAGCGACGCGTAGCGAATCGCCAATTTGTTGCCGGCCCGCAGCCGGGTGAATGTGACGCCCTGGCCGGGTTGGGTCAAACTGACCAGATAACCTGAGGAAGAATCGCGATCAGCAATCTTCGACGCTCCGCCGATCAGTTTGGCGGCTTGCACTTGAGATGTTTCCGTTTCAATTGAATTCGCTATTCGAGACAACGCGATCATCGATATCCCACTTGTCAGGAATATCCTTCGGTTCATCGATTCAATCCTCCACTACCTCGATGTGCATATTTCGAATGATCGGATTTCCGTTTCATGCCCCGAGTGCAATTCTTCTTCCACACATCGGCGGAGCAAGTAGCGTCCTCGTCTGTATCGCCTGAACTCGGAGGGGACAAGTGATTCATTGATCTGAGCCAGGACTCTACAAAACAGCCCTGTCAAATGCTCCCCCAAGTTGGGCTGGAGGAACGGCCCCGTAGGTTGCGATAACTTGTTTGCCAATCTGTCAGGTTCGTATCCACAACTCAATCCTACCCACGCTCTTTGGATTTTAGTTTGGGCATGATCTTCTGGATGATGCCCGCGCCTTCTTTGATGATCAAAATTTGATTGGGATCAAGATTGATGAATGTTTCGACTTTCTGAGTTGTTGGCCATTTGATTTCGAGCAAGTCGACCGTTTTAGCCTGCCCAACACCAAAGTGCAGCCTAAGGTCACTTTGTGACATCACGCTGGTCCCGGAATGGACCTCATCCATTTGCGAGTGTTTCCCTGTGACAACGCGCACACGCGCGCCAATCGCCGTCCGGTTGCACTTGGTTCCGATCAGTTTTACCTTGATCCAATTGTTATCATTCCCGCCGTCATTGCGCAGCAGCGAGGGAATCTCATTCATGTTGTTCACGACGACGTCTATGTCGCCATCATTGTCGTAGTCTCCGAAGGCGCAGCCGCGGCTCGAATGCCGCGCCGTAATCCCCGGTCCCATTTCCTTCGAAACGTCCTGGAATTTTCCATTTCCGAGGTTGCGATAGACGATGCGCGGTTCCAAGAACGTCTCACCGACACCGTGCTGATCTACGCTCGGATAAACATGGCCGTCGACCTGGAGAATATCCGGCCAGCCATCGTTGTCGTAATCAATAAAACCACATCCCCATTTCACGTTCTGGGTATCGAGTCCTACGCCGGCCTCGAACGTCACATCCGTAAAAGCTCCATCGCCGTTGTTGTGATAAAGGTCCGATGTGTCGCCGGCGAAATTCGTCTTGAAGATATCGAACCAGCCGTCGCAATCGTAATCCGCCACGGCCACGCCCATCCCGGCTTGCTCGTTGCCATCTTCGCTATATCCGCAACCCGTCATCACAGCGATATCCGTAAACGTCCCATCGTGATTGTTGTGAAACAGGATGCTTGGCTCGGAATCCACCGCAACGTAAATGTCTGGCCATCCGTCGTTGTCGAAGTCGTACGATACCGCAGTGATCGAATAGCGAGGGCCGGGCTTGAGAATCCCTGCTTTTTCGGAAACGTCAGTGAACGTTCCGTCTCCATTGTTGTGATAAAGGATGTTCATTCCCCCGGGGAGTCCACGCGGGCCGCACATGACCGGGTTGCCCTTGTATTCGCAATTCATCGCTTCACCTGCCGCAGGCACCTTGGACAGATCAAACAGAATGTAGTTCGCAACAAAAAGATCGAGGAATCCGTCACGGTCGTAGTCGAGCCATGTGCAGCCCGATCCCCAGCGGACCTCATCTTTCCAAAGTCCCGCCTGCTTCGTCACGTCGGTGAAGGTGCCGTCGCCATTGTTGTGGAATAGAACGTTGTGCCCCCAAAAGGTGCAAAACAAATCGTCCCAGCCGTCGTTATCGAAATCGCCGACGCAGACGCCGGTCTGCCACCCGGTGCGTCCCAGCCCGGATTTGGCCGTAACGTCTGTGAAAGTGCCATCCCGGTTGTTGTGATAGAGGTGTGTGGTCGGCGCTTGGCCTGGCGGCCAGGTGGTGTTCAGGCGAGTTCCGTTGGTGAGATAGATGTCAAGCCAGCCGTCCTGATCGTAATCGAAGAACGCTATACCGCTGCCTTTCGTCTCAATGATATAACTCTTGCTGTCAACGCCGCCCCAAACATTAGGTGTCGAGAGCCCGGCCTCACGCACCACATCCACGAACTGAACTTGCGGAGCCGCGCGTGGCCCTGGTGGGACGGGAATCGTCGAGGCCTGCAAAATCGGCAAGCTCGACCACCGCCAAGTTGGCGTGCGAAGGAAATCGAGAATGCCGGGGCCCAGAAGCGTCGCCGACAATTGGAGAATTTGGCGCCGGGAAACTTTCACTTCTATTTGCGAAGCTCCTTCGGTTTGCGGGGCATGAAGCCTTACGCGTTTCGCCCAGCGTCCATTTATACCAGAGAATCACGATCCTTGTACTACCGGAACCGAAGGCGGAGGCGCGGCGGAGTACAATTGGCGCGGCACATCCGCGCCCGCTTCGGCGGCTCAATACTAGTGCTTTTGGTCGAAAACAGAACCGCCGCCTCGGGGAAGGGCGGCTCCAGGGGGGATTACGCGAAAGCTTTTTGGATTAATACTGTTCGCTTGCGTGGCCACCTGCGGGCTCTATGCGCAGGCGATCGACACCACGGTATGCACCGTGCTCAAAACCCCCGCCAGCTTTGATGGCAAAACGGTGCGCATCAAGGGGACGGTGGTCACGGGCTTCGATCAATTCGTGGTCGACGACGGCGACTGCGGCGAAGACGTCAACGGGCTCTGGCTGGCCTACCCGAGGGGCACCAAGGCCAAGTCCGGCCCCGTTGCCATGGTTGAACTGGAGCCGGCGCATAACTTTGCCGGCAAATTTGTGCCCGAGATGGGCCCCCCCGTTTCGCTCACCCGCGACAAGGCATTCAAGGAGTTCGATTCGCTGCTGGCACAGCGCCACGACCAGACCGGCGGCGTGTGCCTGGGCTGCCCACGTTACCATGTGCTGGCTACGCTTGTGGGTCGTCTTGATGCGGTCGCCACTGCAGGGGTTCAACGCGATGGCAGCGGCAAAATCGTAGGCCTGGATGGTTTCGGCAATCTCAATGCCTATCCGGCGCGCCTGATTCTGGAATCGGTCGCGGACGTGACGCCCAAGGAGATCGACTACTCGGCCTCGGATGCAGCTATTAAGAAGGCGCAGCCCAATGGCACGGGCGAAAGCGATATGTGGCGGGCCATGTCCACCGGTAAGGGAATCTCTGAGGGATCGGACCAGGCACAGCGTTTCGTTGACCCGATCGCGATCTCGCAGGAGCTGGCTGCCAGCCTGGCGCCGGGACCAACTGCCGACCAGATCAAGGCTGACGCGGCGCTGCTGCCCAAAGGCAAGGAGCAGAACGGCGTCACCATCGGCTACGGAACCGTCGATGAGGCTGCGCCCGTCGCGCAGGGCACAGTAAATTCCCCCGATGGCGTGCTCTATATCTGCACCTTCAACCGCGACTGGCTCCCCGACCTGGCGCTCACCTTGGCGCTTCTACACGCAATGCAGCAAGTGTCCGACATTCGCAGCCCACACTCGGGGAACGAAAACGCGCCTCTTTATTTTTTCGAGAGCAACGCCTGGACGGTGACCGCCACAAGTGCCGCGGCCGCCGGCACAGAATACTTGACCTTGCCCGGCGGGTACTTGATTTGGAACGCACGCTGGCCCGATGCCCTCAAAACTGGCAACGTTGAGTCGGCGCTTAACGAATTTCTGGCCAAAGAAGACCGGTTGGCGAAGTGAAAATCTGCCCAAATGCTAAGTAGTCCGGCGCAGCAACAAATGAACGAAGGCGATAAAAACCATGGTTTCCGCCGAGATGCGCCGCAGTTCATAATTTTTGCTGAGGCGGCGGGACCAGTTCAGCCAAGTACTATGGCTGTGTTTTCGCGCCATCGCTTTGGTAGCGCTCGAGGGCGTTCCGTAAGTTTTGCTCGCGTTGTTGGTCATGTTCCTGGACAGCCAGATCGACCGCCTGACTGGCGGATTGTATGGCCTCGGGGAAGCGGCCAGCCTTGTCATAAGCGTCTGCCAGCGCCGCGAGGCACCGCACGTCCTTGCCGTCGCTAAGCTCCACAGACTTCTGAAAAGTTGCCACTGCGCCAGCCAAGTCTCCGCGTAATTCCAAGGCAAATCCGAGATTGTAGCGATATTCCGCGGAGGAGGGGGAGATGGCAATTGCCTTTTGCACCTCGGCGACTGCCTCGTCCACTCGTCCCATCTTTGCCAGCGCTGTTGCAAGCTCATTGTGGCCATCGGCGAAGCCGGGGTCCATCTCAACCGCTTTCTGCAGGTGCTGGTAGCCCTCCTCAGCTTCTCCGTCCCGGAACAGCGCCACCCCCAAGGCCGCCTCCGCTTTTGCGTTGGACGGATCGAGCGAGAGCGATTTCCGATAGCACGCAATATCCATTTTGACCACGGCTCCGTCGAGATCGTCGGTTTTCGACAGCGACGCCGCGAGGTGGCCAAACCATTTCGACTCAGCGGGCTCAAGATCGCATGTCTTGCCGAACTCCTCCACGGCTTCTGGCTCCTGGTTGCTGGCCCATAGCGATACGGCAAGGTTGAAATGCCAGTCAGCATCGTCGGGATCCATTTGCACGGCCTTGCGCCACTCCGGAACTGCTTCGGCCATCTGACCCTTTCCCATTAAATCGAAGCCGCTGTCGGCCACGCGGTAGACCTCGGCCGCTTCCGGGTCAATCCGCGCCAGTCCGTCGGGCGGGATATTGATGAACTCGGGGATATTCACGGCGCGATTGGCGGCCTTTGAGTTCTCCACCAGAATTGCAGGCGTGTCGTTGCCGTCGGCGTCGATGTGCGTCAGCATCAATTGCGTGTAAATGGAGCGCCCTTTCGACGAAAAAGCCAGCCACCGCCCATTCGGTGAAAAGCTGTGCCACGAATTCATCAGCGACAGGTTGCATTTCATCAGCCGGGCTTTGCCACCCGAGAAAGGCACGATGTACAGCTTGCTGTCCGGGCGCATCAGCAACCCATTGCGGTTTTCCACGAACACGATCCAGCGGCCATCGGGTGAGACCTTCGGAAAATCGTTGCTCATGCCGTTATTCGAAGCCCCGATGACGGGCTCCGCCTCGCCACCCCGGCCGTCGTTGAAGGGAATCCGGTAAAGGTCGTATTGGATCTGTGTTTCCCTTGGATCGTTGGCATATTCGGGCTTCTCAAAACCCGGCGGATACGGATCGCGAGCCACCGCGCGGCTGAAGATCAGGTACTTTCCATCCGGCGACCAGAACGCGCTGGTCTGCACGAACCGCGGATCGTCCGCGCCCGGAAGGGGCCTCAACTTCTTTTCCTTCCGGTCGTACCAAGCGAGGATGCCCCGGGTCGGGTAAAAAACCTGGTTAAAGCCCAGGTGGTTATAGTTCGCATTGAAAAGGCGGTCAGAGAGCCCTGGTGCGAAGCCGGGATTTTCGCTTTGGTGCGTGTTCCCTAAATCGGGAGGCCCGATCGAGGTCACCACATACTGGCCGTCTGGAGAAACCTGCGACATGAACCCGAAACGCTTCAGGTTGGGGTCGGTGCTCTTCTCCCCGAGGTCCTCCTGAAAGGAACTCCAGCGGATGACATCCTGGTTGCGAATCGTCATGTACTTGGCCAGGGGAACGAGGGCGTACAAGCCCTTGTCGTTGCGCGGCCCGTCCATATCCAGGCCCATCGTCTTGCCGTCGAAGGAAAACGAATGGCAGTTGGCGCAGGTGTGGAGGTTCTCCATGACCACTCGGCTCTGGGGCTGGGAAATGTCCCGCACCCGCCATTTAATGAGGGGAAGGGCGGATACCGGCAAGGGCGTAATGGAACCGTTTTCGACGCGGCCCGCTGTCATCAGCGGCACATCGCGATAGAAAATGGGAGCACCCACCGGGTCCCGCGACGTGGAAATGGTTACCGCGCCTTGCGACACCGGAGAGGTGGAATTGCCATCGGCAAACCCGCTGATCGTGATGGTTGCCGCCGAGTTGACGGACTCCTGTTTGATTTTTGCCCATGTTGCCGAGTCCGGTTTCCAGGTTCTGGTGGACGCCTGTTCCGGAGTCATTGGTTCGGGCTGACCTGCTGCCAGGTCGATCTCTTCCATTTGCAGGTGCTCACCCGCCGCCTCGATCCGCATATCGCTGGAGCGCTCCCGAAACGAGACCTCAACGACCCAGCGTTGGGCGGTCTCGCTGGAATCGTGCCAAAGAAACGTGGGCGAAGTGATCTCAGGAGGAAAGACCGAGCCGTTGAGCGGGTAGTCGATGGTGAGCCCGGCTGGCGGGACGGCTATCGGAGCTTGCTGCTGGCCGGTTGATTGCAGCAGGGTAGCTCCACCAATCAGGATGGCCGAACCAATGCCGAAAACTGTCGCCAACATGGCTTTGATGGGGAAAGGAAGTAGCCTCAGGCGCGTCATAGGGAATTACCTCAGGTGCCTCTAGAGCTGGCACCACTTAGAACACCGATCGTAGGCGAGGAGATTTACGGCCGGTGTTTGCAAACAGCAAGCGGATTCGAAGATTCAAAAGTGCGAGATTTCAATCTTCCAAACGCGAAGTCGAACCATCGCGAAGTCAAACGGGCGACTTCGCCTCCGCGATCAAACGTACAATAGATCACGTTTACTTTATCCGTCAAGAATGCTTCAAAGTACTGGTGTTTTGGATCGAGATGGCAAACCTGACCTTCAGGTCCCGGTTGGCGACGAGATCCTTGCGCTCACATGACCTTAGAGTGAACGCGAACAAACGACAGATTCTGTAATCGCTGGCTGCCCGGCGAGAGTTGCCTGGAGCCATCGTTACCCCGAGTCAATCTCGCTAGAAATAGCCGGAAATGGGCAAAAGTATCGGGCAATGAGGATTCTCCTCTGTGGAGAACTCTCGTCCATTGGCGCTCCTGGAGGAACGAAACCGACAGCTCGTAGGTTGAACAAATCGATTTTCTATTTAACTTGCATGTTTTCGGTCGTGCGGTATCTTCTCCTTTTGTTCGTCTCTTAGTAAAATCTCAG
>JBEKAJ010000075.1:0-12997 GCA_050018295.1 Occallatibacter sp.
GCCTCAGAGGTCTCGCTCCTCCTGCTTGTACCAACCTCCAAGCATAAGACTCGAATCAAATGTGCGAAAAATAGCCTACGTTATCGCACAGCATCCCTGGACATGGGGTCTGCGAGGGTCTGGTGACACGGAGACGAGTCGAACTCGCGTCCTGGAGGAATGAATCCTCGGCACCCGCAACGGAGGCTCAGGGAGCTTAGGAACGCGCCCGAGAGAGCATCAGTGGAGAATTCTGGTGCCTGTTTTGGTGCATGTTCGACTTGGAATTTAGTGCTTCTCGGTGCAGCTCAGTGCAACAGTGACGTCGCTTGTATGTGCTGTAAATAATGGACTTATTCGATATTATGCAACTCTGTGCAACACTTTGCAAAAGTGCCGAAAACTGACTCATAATCCCTTGGTTGGGGGTTCAAATCCCTCCGGGCCCACCAGTAGAAGAGATAGGCTAGACGAAGGCCAGGTTCACGTTGTCGATGGCCTCGTCGATTTCTGCCGTGTTCTTGTAGCCGACCGTTACGCAGTCCACGCCCGCGTTCCTGAAAGCGAATCGCATGGCCTGCTGCCGGTCAGCGCGATTGGTGAAGGCGCCCTCGCCAATCAGCTTCATGCTGATGATTCCCATGCCGGCAGAGCGCGCTTCCTGGACACGCGTGACGACCTCGCTCACATTGCCGGGCACGTCCCAATCGTCATTCTCGTTGTCCATCTTTGTGCCCTTGTGATTCACGCGGATCATGGCCACATCGAGCCACTTGTTTCCGGGAACCTGGCGCAACGCCGGCAGTCCGTGAACTGAAGCGCCGTGCGTCACGATTGTTTCCCGGTGCTGCGCCTCAAGAATTGCTTCCTGCCAGCGCTCCGTGTCCGACGGCCAGGTTCCGGTGTGCTGCCAGTGAAGGAGCATGATATCGAAATAGTCGGTTTGGGAGTTCCGGCGCAGCTCGTCGAGCTTCTTCAGCGGATCGCCCTGGTCCTCCGTTGTCACCTTAGTCATCAATTGATAAGTGTCGCGCGGAATCCCTTTGAGCGCTATTCCCAGCATCTGCTGCGATGCGCCGTAGGACTCGGAGGTTTCGAAGAAGCGAACTCCGCGGTCATAGGCGTGGCGCACGAGGCGCGTGAATCCCTCCTGCCCCAGCGCTTGCTGGATCTGCCCATTGTGGCTTCCCGTCCCGAAGGCGAGGCGCGTGACTTTCACGCCCGATTTGCCGAGCGTGACCAGGTCGGAAGCGGTCGCTCGGTCCGCATGCAGAGGCAAGCTGCCCAAGCTGGCGATGGCACCGGCAGCAACGCTTGTCTTGAGGAAATCTCGTCTGGAAATCGGCATGATGATTTTGCCCTCCGCCCCTTGTAAGAAGGGGGTTGACCAGTTGGCCGAATGGTAACACAAGCCTGGCGGGCGCAGGCCCATGCAGGCGAAGTCGACCGGCGAACCCGCAGGTCGCGGTTTCACCCTAGTCCGTCTATCCAGCCTTTTCTGCAGCGACTGGCTTAATCTTTGGGCGCATACTCGTGATCGCCGCAACGCTGGCCAGAACAAATAGCCCGCCCGCGATGGTGCGGAGTCCCAGCGGCTCGCCGCCCAGCCAATAGCCGAGCACCACGGCAACCACTGGGTTGACGTATGCATACGTTCCCACCTTGGTGGGCGATTCGTGGTGCAGCAACCAGACGTATGCCGTGAATCCTGCAATGGAGCCGGCGAAGACGAGGTAGATCAATGCGACCCACGCCGAACCAGACACAGCAAGCAGATGAAGCCCACGCCATTCGCCCCGCAAAGCGGCGACCGCAGCCAGCATGATTCCGCCGGCCAACATCTGCGTGCCCGAACTCATCACCTTGGATTTGGGAAGCGGCAGTTTGCGCGACAGCGCCGATGCGACCGACCAGCTCATGGCTCCGATGATGAGCGCGACAGCACCTGCCTTGTCGATCGCGGCTCCGCCGAGGTTGCCGAGCAAGTGTGACCGGCTCATGAGCACTGCGACGCCGGCAATTCCCGCAAGAAGCGCTACAGCCAGGCGCACCGTGAGCCTCTGCGTACGCAGAATAAGAATCTCGGCCAACGCCATGAATCCCGGAATGGTGGCCAGAATGACTGCGGCGATGCCGGATGGGACACGCTGCTCCGCCCAGAAGAGGAGACCGTAATCGACGACGAAGATGAGAAACGCCAGCAGGAACACAGAAAGCCACTGGCGGGCGGTTGGCCCGCGATCGCCGTGTGCTACAGCCCAGAGATAAACCAAAAGGCCCGCTGGCAGGAATCGCATGGCGCAGAAGAGGAATGGCGGGAGCTCGCTCACGCCAACCCGGATGGCGAAGAATGTTGATCCCCAGACAAAATAGATGATCGCGAAGGCGAGAAGGATCTTCCATCGAGCTGGTTTTATCGCGGTTTCCATTGCCTCCACCTTTGCAACGGTCGTGATTTCCTTGGAACCGTTCCTTCTTCATCACCAGCTGTGCAGCCACTCTGCATCACGGCCGACCCGGACGGGTGCATGGAAGAGCTCGCTCAAGCGTGCTTCGGTCAGCAGTTCCTCTCGCGGCCCGTCAGCCACTATGCGGCCGTCGCGCATCAGGATAATCCGCTCGATCTCCGGCAGAATGTCGCCCAGATGATGGGTGACCATCACCAGCCCCGTGCCTTCGCGAGCGAGCCCGCGCAGCGTCTCGCGCAGCTCTCGCTGGGCGGCCAGGTCGAGTGCGTTGGAGGGCTCGTCGAGAAGGAGCTGTTGTGGGCGGTGCACGAGCGCGCGGGCAATCAGGATGCGACGCTTCTCGCCGGCTGACATGGTGCCAACGAGTTGCTCGGAGAGATGCGACGCCTCCATACGCTCGAGGGCCTCACGTGACCGTGCGCGCATTTCATCGGTTACGTGCAGATTGGGCCACAGCGTGGAGGCCGAAAAGAAGCCCGCGATCACCGCGTCGAGACCGGATGTGACTGCGGTTCGCTCGCCGGGAAGGTCGGCACCCATGGGTCCGGCGGTGACGATGCCAAAGTGGCGGCGCAGCTCAGTCAGATCCCAGCGCTCGCGGCCGAAGATGCGGACCTGCATACCCGGGTGAACGATGGGATAGAGCTGGCAAGTCATCGCGAGAATCAGCGTGGATTTACCGCAGCCGTTTGGTCCGAGGATTGCCACGTGCTCGCCGGTGCGGATGCTTAGATTCACGTCGTGCAGGACCACGCGGTCGCCACGCGCAACGTTGACCGCGCGCATTTCAAGAAAGGTTTGCGAAGTGACTTCGTTCTCGCTCATGAACCGATGACTGTGCGCCCCTCACCTGCTAGATTAAATGGGCCAGATTAAATAGGGTTGACCGCATGAGCGATTTAACAAGCAGCGCAATTCCAAGAGGATTCCGATTTGGAGCGGTGAAGGCCGGCGTGAAGGCCAGCGGACGGCCCGACTTCGCCCTCATCGTGGCGGATGCTCCGGCCAGCGCGGCTGCCGCATTCACTTCGAACCGCGTGATCGCTGCGCCGCTTATTGTTGACAAGGAACATTTGAGCGCCACCGGCGGACGCGTACGAGTGGTAGCGATCAACGCGGGCAATGCCAACTGTGCTGCGGGTGAGGCCGGCCTTCGCGCTGCGCGGGAGACCTGCGACGCTGTTGCGCGGACTTTCGGCTGCCGCGCAGAGGAAGTTTTCCCGTCGTCCACGGGGATCATCGGCGTTCCGCTGCCGGCTGAGAAGCTGATCGCTGCGCTGCCGGAGCTGGCGGCGAGCGTCGGCTCCGAGGTGAGCGACTTTTCGGAAGCGGCGCACGCGATTCTGACGACAGACCTGGTTGAGAAGATGGCTTTCGCACGGCTCGATTTGAAGGGCAGCGACGGAGCCGCGCATGAGGTCCGCATTGGGGCCTTCGGCAAAGGTTCGGGCATGATTCATCCGCAGCTTGTGCCGCACGCGGCAAAACACGCGGCAAAACACGCAACAATGCTGGTCTACGTGCTGACCGACGCGGCGATTGAGCCTTCCGACCTTGACGGCTACCTGCGCGCCGCGGTCGAGGTCAGCTTCAACCGCATCTCCGTCGACGGCGACACATCGACGAACGACACCGTGCTGCTGCTCGCGTCCGGCGCCAGCGGCGTGGAGATTGGTGTGGGCGACGCAGCCTTTGCCGCGGCGCTCACCGAGGTGTGTACGTGGCTTGCGAAGCAGGTGGTCGCCGACGGCGAAGGCGCGACGCATGTGGTGGAACTGCGCGTCAATGGCGCGGCCAGCGACGCCGACGCGCTGCGCGTGGCCAAGGCCATTGCTCACTCGCCGCTGGTGAAGACGGCGTGGGCGGGCTGCGATCCGAACTGGGGCCGGCTGGCGGCGGCGATCGGGTATTCAGGCGCGCAGGTCGATCCGGAGCGCATCGACATTCGCTTTGGCGAGCTGCAGATTTGCCGCGACGGCGGAAGAGCGGCGGAGTTCGACGAAGCTGCGGCGCACGCGTACATCAGCCAGCGCGAGTTTTCGATTTCGGTCGAGCTGCACCAAGGGCAGGGTTCGTGCGTGTTCTGGACCACCGACCTTACAGCGCAGTACATACACATCAACGCGGACTACTCGACCTGAGATAGCCATTAGCTCCTAGCTTTTAGCTATTAGCTTTCAGCCTTCAGCTGTCAGCTTCGAGCCTTGACGCATTCGCTATGGGACCGGCTCCCCAAGCAAGCGCGCGGCCTGACACATATCGCCTACCTTGAGGGCGTTGCTGACGGACTCGAGGTATTTCGCGCCGGCGACCAGTTCTTCGGTGGTCTCGTTATTGAGGTCATCGTCGACGTCGTCTTCGTCTTCTTCATCTTCTTTATCCTCATTGTTCTCATCATCATCTTCTTCTTCGTCCCCGTCCGCTTCCTGGTCCTCGTCTTTGTTGTCCTCGTCGTCGTCGTCCGCTTCCTCATCGTCCTTGGCGTCTTGATCAGCGTCCTCCTCATCGTGGAGGCTGGGGACGTAGGTGGATGAGCGGCAGGTTTCGGCGCGGGAGCAGGTTTTGCAATCGTCGGCGGGGACGCACAGGGTCACTTCAGGGGCTAGCTCGTCGCCTTGCTCGGATTGGGTGACGGACAAGACGGAATACGGTTGTTCGTCATCGCGGCTGGCGATGGCCAGGCTGGCGAGCTTCAATCCCCAGAAGAGCTGGGCCGACACCTTGACGTCGATGCGTCCGGTGATGAGGGCCTCGGAGATACGCGCGACGGCGATGGGAATGGAGGCGAGGTCCTCAAGGACAGGCAGCTTCAACGGTTCGGTTTCAGGGGGTTCGGTTGCAGGGCTCGTAGCCGGGTTGTGAAACCTGGAGTGGAAATAGCAGAAGTTGGCTCCGGCGAGGGCCCGCGATTTGCAGCGCAGCCCGCTGGGCTTGATGTGTCGACATGCTTTGTACATTGAGTGACTCCGCTCCCCGGGGGGCCCCGGTTTTGAGGTCAAGTGATTTGTTTTCAATGACTTGAGTAAATGATTAAGTGCTGTAACCCATTGATTCCAAATGGGTTGGAATCCAAGTATTCCCTTCTAAAGGACTTACGAGCGGTCTTCGCGATTTATTCGCTCGATAGAGGCTGAGTAACAGTGCGTTTGCGAATCAGCCGGCCATCGTCGTTGCTATCCCAGGTCCCAGGTTCGGGACCTGGGGCACCCGGCAGTTGCACCGGAAAAAACGGCGGGCGGCCCGGGGCGCCGATTATGGAAAGCCGACACCCTGGAGCCGCCCACCAGCTCCTCAAAGAGGAGATACGCTCTGTTTTTGTTGTCTAGAGATAGCGTAGCGAAACGGGAGAATTAATCGGCAAACTTGGCAGGAAAATTATTGTGTTTGGAATGAGGGGGATGAGTGGCTTTGGAGGTAGTGGAGGGGTTGACGTCGGCAGGGACGAAGGGAACAAGGGACCGGGAAGGCAGGGAAGGGGGCAAGAGGAACCGTTCCAGCCCTTGTCGCTGCCGGTCGTTTTGCGGCGTCTAGGTTTTGCCTTGGGCTGCTTCTTCGGGACCGCAACCTTCGGTGCCTGAAGAACAGCCCGCGCCAACCGTTCAAAGTTCTCGCCAGCCTTCGGTCCTTCGTGGTATTCGTGTTTCATCGCATCAATTATGCACCTCTTAGCGCCGATCCTAATCCTCGTTGCCCTACAAGGGCCATCGCCAGCTCCAAGAATAGTTGGTGATGTACCACAGCAAAATTCCCGCGCCTCCAATCAGGCCACCAGTGGTGACGAGCGCGGAACCGAGCAATCGCCTTTTGTAGTCAAATTTCTGCCAGCCGAAAAGACTAAGCAAGAATCCGAAGAAGACGCTCAGGATCGCCAAGAAAAAGCGTCTAGCGATTGGTGGATAGTTCGCCTGACGGGAGTTTTGGCCCTCGTCGCCTTCCTTCAATTGCTTGTGTTCGGCTATCAGGCTAAGAAGCTGCGTGAAACTGTCGAGTCTGCGAAAGAACAGAGCAGCGCAATGGAGCGGCACATTAGCGAGGCTGCGCGGTCCGCCAATGCGATGGAAGGCGTGGCTAAGAGCCTCGAAGTCACAGCCGAAGCCTCCCAGCAAGCCGCAGTCGCTTCCCAGCAGAGTATTGCTAGTCTGAGGCAGCAAATGCGAGCTTGGTTGACCATCATCGTCGGGGGCGGCATACCTCAGGAGCGGGATAAGAATCTGAAATTCGACGCGAGACCGATCATTCTTAACACCGGGCTGACTCCAGCGAGAAATGTGCGCTATCAGATCAAGGCCGCGATCTTGCCCGTTCCCCTGCCTCCCGATTTTGATTTCTCTTTGCCAAAACAAGAGCTTGGGGCGGGAGGCAATTGCATCGGAGCCCATCAAAACGCGCAAATGATGGCCGTAGCAGACGATTACGCGCCTGATGAAGATATCGAAGGCATTAAAAGTGGGAAAGATCGCGCTCTTTATAGTTGGGGACTGGTGACTTACGAAGATGTTCTCGGCGGGCCTTCCCACAAAACACAATTCTGCCAGCAGCTTACTTGGCTGTCCGACGGAAAGGTGTTTGGTAGTGGGGTCATAGCGTGGTCATAAGTTCTGGAACGGTCCAGATGTGGTCTGTCAAGCCCGCTTCCATCGCGGGCGTGACCCTCAGCGATCCATGCACTTGGGCAAAGTTGTAGTGCCAGAAATGCAGTGCCAAGGCCGCTTTCAAATTCTCCTTTTTCTTAGAGAAAGCATAGGTCAGCCGAGTGAGCCTTTTGCACCACTGCCGCAGTGAACCATTTTTCCGTTCGATATGTGACGTTCCTGCCCTCTCCAAGTCGGGATTTCCGCGCTGGACTTCCTTTGCAACTGTGACAAAATCCCCAGGACTGTACCGTTCTCTTGTCTCCTCTGGCTTACTGTAGACCTTGACCACAATACTATGATTGGCCCGGTCCCATAGCCTCACGTTGATTGCCTCGTCGTAGGGATGGAAGGCATCGGTAGAGACATCGAACCGCTGATCTGCCGCCGTGACCATCCGTATCTTTTCGATGAACTGGTTTGTGTTCCGCTGATCGCGCCGTCCGAGGTGCCACGCGATCACCATTCGGCTTGCCCGGTCCTGTCCGACGAACACGTACTGATCGCCGATCTCCGAATTCTCCTTATTTATGCCGAGTTTGCGTTTCTCTTTCATTCTCACGAAAGTCCAGCACTCATCCAACTCCAAGTCTGTCACGTGCAAGTCCCTGATCCGTTCCTCCATGAACCTTTCGCAGTGCCACCCCGCCGTTGCAAGGAGATTCAAGACGGTACGCTTCTCTACGTCGCACAGTCGCGCGGTTCCCCTCACGGAATTGCCTTCTGCGAGGCAATGCAGGATCATGGCGACTTTCTCAGGCGCAAGGCGAATATCCTCGTTGAAAGGCTTCTGTAGAGGATCGCCCATTCGCCTCCCACATTGTCGGCATTTAAACCTCTGGATTCGCTGCTTGCCATAATAGCCCGCTCTGACCATTTCGATACGGCAGTTGTGGCACGTCATTTCTCCCCTTGCTTTCTTCGGGCAATGGGGTCAAAATGACAGTGGGTGTCAACCCTGTCCTTTGGCCTTCGGCCCGAGGATCTGGCCCTGGTAGTGGTTCCTGCCGCTACCAGAGCCTTAAATTGATGTTGGAATGACCCCGGAAGGATTCGGACCTTCATCCCGCGACTTAGTGGGTCGGTGCTCTGTCCGTTGAGCTACGGGGCCACAAGAAGGCCAGCGATTGCGCCTCGAAACGTCTAGTCGCTGGCCTTTTCCTTCAATGAATATCTCCCATCCGTCTTAACCAGTTCATCTTTCATTTCGTGCAGCATCTTGTGTGGAAAGTTCCTAGGGATTCGGAGTTTCTGAGAATCGGCAGTTTGTCGGATTCCCTGTGGAGTCATACCCTCTCCCACCCGAGCTAATACCTGACGTAGCCAATCGCGGGTCGGCCCCTGTCCTACTCTCAAGGTGGCCGTTCGGAGTGGCCGCGTGTCGCGCTTTGGTTCTCTGGGAATTTCTGGAGTCAGCGCAATCAGCGCAGTTTCTAGACGACTGACTTCTCGGCGATGGGCATCCAAGTCCTCTTGCAACGCCTTGATGATTTCGGTCCGGGTAGGAGTCATGTCTGCCTCTAACCATTTATACTCCCCCAAGCCATCCAAGTCAATACTGGTAGTTACATTATTTTCAAATTCCATGCTTTTGTCCTCCCTGTTAGTTAGGGTTGCTATAAACGGTTTTGCATTGGGAGCGTGGATGATTAAGAGACGTAGTACGCTTCTTTTTACTGCGTGGTTGACGGCCCTGGAATCACTGGTGGCGTTCTCTTCGCCAGTGCCCGCATGAAAGAGCCAACAAGGGAGATCAGATCCTTCGCTTCCTCCATAGTGCAGGTAGCTTTGGGGTGCATAAACTGATTCCGGCAACCGATACACACAGCCGTTAGGTGCTGATGAATGCCATACCAAACAACAATCTCTGGATCGCGGCCATGCAGAGGTCTTGCATCCTTCTCCTGCTCGATTTTCCCAGAAGCGATCTTTAGTATCTTGCCCCATTCCTTATCTTCCGGAAAGCTCACCCCCATTATTTGCCCGAACCGCCGCACTCCGGTCTCCATGACGCGCATCAGATGAAAGACGCAAGCGGTTGAGCGCCCAAATGTGTAGCAGGTTCCAGCCTCTTCGATGTCATACGCTGCACACGGAAAGCGGTCTGCGACCATTGGCCCAAAAAGCGCCTTTGGTTTGTAGAACTCTCGCAGATTGAAGGGAACGTGAAAAAATAGCACAGCTTGCATATCACGGCGGATGCTGTTGTCCAGATCGGTATAGATTCGGTCCAACCGTTCAGGGAGGAAAAGTTCCGACTTGAGGTCGAGTAGCGCATCGTCAATGCAAGCAATCGCCACCTTGAGGTCCAGCTTCACGCAGTACATGCGAATCTGGCGCAAATTCTTGCGAAGTATGTGCTTCACGCCAGCAGGGAGAAATGTGACCCCTTTATTCTTGCTAGCGTCCTTCTGGTACTGAGCAAACATGATCTGCATTTGTCCGAACATCTTTGCTATTGCGTAAAGCGGTCCGGTAGAGAACTTTTCCATATCCCACCATGAAACAAGAGGATAGGGCCAATTCTCCCAAGGACGGCCAGGTTTGTCGAGCGGAATTAGGAGATCGGCAAGAGAACAGGCGGTGTCAGTCATTCCGCGCCCCCTGTTTGAATCCGTATCCACTCAAAAGCACCACTACCAGGTGTTTGGGTACTATACTCCCGGTCACAACGACGCTGACTAACGCAAGGAAAAAGGCGCTAACCACTACCCTAGACAAGCTGTTTAAGATGAAGGACTTTAAGTTCCGTGTGTGCGTCAACCGTTTTATTGCCAAATTATTTGGTTTGGAATGAGGGGGATGGGTGGCTTTGGGGATGGTGGAGGGGTTGACGACGGCAGGGAGCAAGGGACCGAGAAGGCAGGGAGTAACCAGCAGGGAGCAGGAGTGGGGCAGGAAGATCGCAGGAGATATGGGCGTGTGGATCAAGCACCAGCTCGAACCAGCAGGTCTGTTTGCCAGGTAGTAGCTTCCGGGTTGGCGACATTCAAACCAGAACGCCACGATGGCTTCTGCTCCCGGCACTGCTGCACCGGCGGGTCAATCGAAACCCTCCTCCCACCCAAAGAGGCAGCGCGAAAAGACGAGAAGTTCCGGCGTGCGGGGATGCATCGGCGAGTCATGCGCCTCAAGCATCCTGCAAGCGGACGAGGGCGTTCAGTGAGGGCCGGGCGGGGATGGAGGCGGTGCGGGCAGTTGAAAGACCTGAATGGCACCTGCGCTGAGGATGGCAACGCGCTGCCCTGACGGCGAGATCGCAACATTGCCGCCGCCATCGAGAATTGGGGTGAGCGGGGCCTCCAGCACTGTTTTGCCGTTGGCCGCATCGAACACTTTGACCATCTGACCTTCGAAATCCCTCGCGCCGATCATGCGCTTATAGCGGTCGACTGAACGCTTGAGGAGCAGCGTCTCCCGCGCCACGCGCGAACCGTTAGGCGCCATCACCAGCAGCGGAAAGATCGCGTTCATCGCGGTCCTTGCCTCCCAAAGCGAAACGCCACCGGTCGACATTGCCCCGAGCTTCCACCCGCTTTCTGGATCGCACGTGGTCAGCAGCAATTCCGAATCGGAGACAAAACTGTACTTCGGAGGGCACGTCGACTCGATGCGAGTCAGCAGCCGGTCTCCGCCGGAAAAGGAATTCAACTTCAGGAGCCACTGGCTGGCTCCGTCTTGCGACATCTCAAGATAGCCTTCGGAGTTCATGGGCCAATCAGAGGTCTGATTCGTCCACGGCACTCGGCTGACAAGCATCACGTCGCCCGACGCCAGCTTCTGAGTGCGAGCCACAAGAACACTTTGCTCGCCGGGCTTTTGCCCATCCGCTGTCGCGGTGGGCGGCTCCGTGACAGGAGGGCCGGACTCGCCCGGGTTCTGTGATCGAGTTGCGGGCTCGAGGGAGTTGGCGATCATGATTTGCTGCCTGGGATCCATCTCGATCCAGAGCAGCCGGTCCGGGAGACGCAGATAGGGTTTCATCAGCAGCTGGGCGTCACCTTCATCGAGACCATCAGCCACGCGCAGCAGAAAATGTCCATCGTTGAGCACCCAGAGATAGCGCGAACGGTCGGGCACGGTCCACGCCGCCCGGGACTCGATCTTGCCGCTCGGAAGCGCCAGCACCTGGGCTTGAATCTGTTGCTTCTTGTTATCTGATTTGTCGCCGGCATCGCGCTGCATGAGTCCCGACACCCGAAAGGTGAACAGAATCCTGTCTTCGTCGAGGAAATCGAGGCTAACCAGGCTCTGGCCGCGCAGTAGGTAGCTTTCACCGGGAACGGAAAAGCCGAGCGGGCCGACAGAAATCGTGAAGGTGGGTGGCAGGCTGGGATTCTCGGGGTATCGGTCGAGAACCTTTGGCAGCGGGCCCACGCCGGATGGCAAAGGTGGAAGCTGGACGGCGGCCTGCGCATGCACGAAGGATGCCGCGGCCAGAAGGAGGCACAAACCGGTCAAACCTGACGAAATGCGAACTCGTTTAACGATGGATTCAATCCTCACCATGGCTTTGCGCGTGAAGGGAGAGAGGCTCTGTAAAGACGGTTATACGCCCAGAAGGCGGGCAACGGATGTGAGTCGTTCTTTCCAGCCGCGATCCGCAGCGGCGAACGCGGAAGACGTGGGAGTGGCAGTCATCGGGTTCGTCTGGGCTTCTTACATGATAAGAGAACCTGCGGGGAAACAGGGTATCTGCCGTTGGTCCACGGAAGAGCTGAGGGCGGTTGACTGGCCAACTGGAGACTACTGGTTAGGAAACAACTCGGAACGGGCCAGCCTCGTCTGGAAAGATCAGTACCGAAAGCCGGCTGTTCGTCACCTCATCCTGGAAAGTGACTCCACATGGGGACTTCGGATCGTGCTTTTGTGTTTCGGGGCGCGGGTTCGCCGCGTTGATCGGTTTTCAGGTGGGTGTCTGCGGGCCTGAAGGCCGGATGGTTGCGGCTGCGGTTTTCAGGAGCCTAAAGGTTCCTGGTCCCTCCGTTTGTTTCCGCTGGTAAGGGGCGGCTACCGGGCACGGGGATGTGTGCGGTCGTAGACGGCGGTGAGTTGGGCGGTGGTGAGCTGGGTGTAGCGCTGCGTGGTGGAGAGGCGTTCGTGGCCAAGCAGCTCCTGAATGGCGCGGAGGTCGGCGCCCTCTTCGAGAAGGTGGGTTCCGAAAGCGTGGCGCAGAGTGTGCGGGTGGACGTCGGAGGGAAGGCCGCGCAGGATAGCAATGCGCTTGACGATGCGGCCCACGCTGCGGGTGGTGAGGCGAGCCTGGCCGCCTTTCTGGAGGCCGCGCAGTTGCAGATTGAGAAAGAGCGCCGGCGTGGTGAGGGATTTTTGTCCGGCGCTCGCTTCCTGGAGTTTTTGGCCATCATCTGCTGCCAGGCGGGCGGAGCGCTCGGCAATGTAGGCTCGGAGCGCCTCGGCAGCGGTGTCTCCCAAAGGGATGTAGCGCTGCTTTTGGCCTTTGCCGCGCACGAGGATGGCCTCGTTGGCCCAGTGAATGTCGTCGAGATTGAGGGCCGTAAGCTCGGCGTTGCGGATGCCGCAGCCGTAGAGCATTTCCAGAATCGCCCTGTCGCGCGCGGGCCAACTTGCGGCATCATCGAGCGCGGAGTCGACCACGCGATTCAACTGCTCGATGGAAGGCACGCGGGGAAGATGTTTGGGCAGGCGCGGCGTGGAGACGAGCGAGGCGGCGTTCTGCTCGATGTGGTGGTTGCGGGCCAGCCACTTGAACCAACTGCGGATGGAGGCGAGCGCGCGGGCCGCGGAGGCCTTGGAGAGGCCGCGATCGTAGAGCGTGCCGAGGTAAGAACGGATGTGGGTGTGCTCGATGCGGGCGACGATGAGGCGGGGATGGTGGCTGGAAAGCCAGGCAGCGAAGCCGCGCAGCTCACGCCGATAGGCGCGCAAAGTGTGTGCCGA
>JBEKAJ010000076.1:0-12966 GCA_050018295.1 Occallatibacter sp.
GATATGGGGCCGTCGGCGTTGCGTGTGGCGGGGCTGGAGGCCAAGCTGGAAGCGCTCGGCCATGCCGTTACCGATCGCGGCAACGTGCAGGTGGCGGTTGCGGAGACGATGCGGCGGGGCGATGCACATGCTCGCTTTCTAAAAGAGATTGCACAGTGCGACCAGGAAATTGCCGAACGCGTCGAGCAGGCGCTCGCGCGAGGCGCTACGCCGATCGTGCTAGGCGGGGACCACTCAGTGGCCGCAGGCACGGTGGCAGGCGTGGCCAATCATTTTCGGGCGGTGGGACAGGCGGTGGGGCTGATCTGGATCGATGCGCACTCCGACATGAACACGCCGGAGACATCGACTTCAGGCAATGTGCATGGCATGCCGCTCGCAGCCGTGCTGGGAATGGGCCCGGCCGAGTTGAGCAGTTTGCTCGGCTGGTCGCCGAAGGTGCTTCCAAAGCACACGGTCCTGGTGGGCATACGCGATGTGGACGAGGCCGAGCGGGAGAACGTCCAGCGCGCCGGGATTACGGCGTACACCATGCGGGACATCGACGAGCTCGGCTTGCGCGCGGTGATGGAGAAAGCGATCAAGACGGCGGCGAACGGGACTGCCGGCTATCACGTGTCGATGGACATGGATTGGGTCGATCCCGTGGAGGCGCCGGGCGTGGGCACTCCGGTGCCGGGCGGGGCAACGTATCGCGAAGCTCATCTGGCGATGGAGATTCTCGCCGATCACGGAGGGATGCTGAGTCTCGAGGTCGTTGAGGTGAATCCGATTCTGGATGAACACAACCGGACGGCGGAGCTGGCCGTGCAGCTGATTTGCTCTGCGTTCGGGAAGAAGATCTTCTAAAACAACCGTGAGCATCGCGGAGACTGTGCGGGCGTAGGGCCGGGGCGGCGTTCGTGGTTTTCGCTCTTTCGAGACCGACCGTCTTGCGCCCGCATAAGCGGGCTGGCGAAACGGAATCGCGTACTTGATCCCCAGGCTTGCGCCTGGGGCTACCGTCTTTGCGCCCGCTGAAGCGGGCGCGAGGCGCGCGGCACTCCTCAAGAAGCAACCGCAGATCCTTCGGCTCCCTGCGCTGCGTTCCGGTCGCTCAGGATGACAGCAAAGGGGATGGGGCGCGCGGGCTCTTGCTCAGGCTGCGTGAATTGGTAATGGCTCGCGTCAAAGTGCGGGCGTGGACGCCCGCACGACAGCCGGTCTGGAGACCGGCGCTACATTCCTTTCGTTACAGATTCACGCGGTCTCGGTACTAGGGGGTTGCGGGGGATCCGGCTAGCTCGGAGAGCAATTCGGCGTCGAGGGCGGGGCTGGGCTGGCCGTCGGAGGTGGAGATGAGCTCGCGGGGCACGAAGAGGATGGCAGGCAAGATGAGGAAGTAGGTGGCGGTCATGGCGATGACGCAATAGAGAAAGCCGTGCGTGGTGCTGAGGCCGTAGATCTTTGTGCCCACAACGTCACTGGCGCGGAAGGCCAGATTATTGACTGCATCGGCAGCCATCATCAGAGTTCCCTGCAAGCCGGGCGGGCAGGAGCGGATGGCGAGATCGTAGAAGGCGCACTGACCGAGGGCGCTCATCATGCCCATGACGCTCGCGAGCAAGAGGGCTTGGCGGCCGGAATGAATGAAGGCCAGCGGGATCATGGATGGAATGCCAACCATTGCGCCGCACCAGAGGAGCTTGCGCAGAGGAAAGCGTGTGCAGAGGATGCCGTAGAGCACGACGACGGGAATGTAGGAGCCGTAGAAGATGCAGTTGAAGTTGGCGTAGACCGAGTCGGGCGCGTGGAGCTGGTTGGAGAGATAGAACTGCATGGGCGTGTTGAAGCCGGGCATGAAATTCCACAAGAGAATGATGAAAATTGCCGGATAGACAGCGCGATGCTTCACGAGGCGCTTGAGATCGCCGAGAAATGTTGTGCCGCGCGCGTGCGGGTTGTCATAGGCATGGCTGAAGACGACGCGAGGCTTGAGGAATCCGTAAAGGCAGAGCGGGAGGGTGACGGCGGCGGTGAGGATGAAGGTCTGGCGGGGCGAGAGGTGCTCAGTGATGAAACCGGAGGCGAAGTAGGCGACGATGAAGGAAATGTACCGGAAGACCATCCAGAGGGCGCTGAGGCGGCCAGACATGAGCTCTTCCTGGCCAATCAGGCTGATGAGGCCGGAGTAGGCAGCCATGAGGAAGCGGAAGGAGATCATGGCGAGAAACACGCCGATGAGCAGCCCGGAATAGGAGAGGTGGGTGAGAGCGAGCCAGACAAAGACGAGAATGGCGAGCGGGCCGAAAAGACGGAAGTAGCCGCGATCGCGCCAGCCGAATGGATCCCAGAGGTCGCGGGTCATGCCAAAAGCGAAGCCGACGTACATGGGGATTCCGGTGAGCAGGCGGAAGAGAGAGACCTGCGACGCGGTGGCATGCAGGTGGTTCTTGAGCATGAAGGCGGTGGGAATGTCGAGGAGGATGTCAGGCGCAACGGCGAAGATGATCAGCGTGAGCGAGCTGAAGTAGAGGAAGAGCTGCTGATTTTTTGAAAGCCTGACAATGGAAGGGGCCATTGGGGTGGCGGTAGTTTAGCACGCGTGCGCTGGGCGCGAGATAAGGAGTTTGAGGTAGAGAGCAGTTTATTCTTGCTGAACTGAGGACCGCAGGGACTCAGGGGGAGAGGGAGAGAAAAGACGGGGACCAAGGGAACGGGGGACCAAGGGACCGGGAAGAGGGGAGCGAGGGAGCGAGAGACGTGGGAACCGTTATACCGCTTGGAGACGCGTCGCGACGGACGCGAGGGTTTGCGTGGGCGACGGCGCTGATTATCGCGGCGAACGCGTACGTGTTTCTGCTCGAGCTGGAGGGCGGCGAGGCTTTCGTGAAGCGGTGGGCGGTGATTCCCCTGCAGATTGAGCACGGCCACCATTGGATCACGATTCTTACTGCGATGTTCATGCACGCGGGCTGGCTGCACATTCTTGGCAACATGGTTTTCCTGTGGGCGTTTGGGCCGGCGATTGAGGACGCGATGGGGCGGTTTCGCTACATTGCGTTCTACCTGATGGGCGGGGTGGTGGCGATGCTGGCGCAGGTGGCGGGAAGCCCAGGCTCGAGGATTCCCTGCCTGGGCGCGAGCGGAGCGATAGCGGCGGTGATGGGCGCGTTCATCGTGACGTATCCGCGGGACCGGATTCGATCGGTGGTGTGGATCTTGATCTTCATCCGGGTGACGTATATTCCGGCGGTGCTGCTGATCGGGTTCTGGTTTGTGATTCAGTTGCTGAGCGTGGGCTCGGTGGCAACGGTGCAGACGGGCGGAGTGGCGTACCTGGCGCATGTGGGCGGGTTTATTTTTGGGGTGGTGACGGCACGGCTGTGGGTGAGAAGAGCAGCCAGTAGCTGGTAGCTTGCAGCTTGTGGCGTGCGAGCGCGTGGGGTCGAGCTATCCCAGGTCTCAAAATCGAGATCTCCACCCCAGGGACGTGGACCTGTCCCCGGGGGCCCCGGACCTGGGGCACCCATCTAAGGGCGTGCGGGCGGGAAATGATTCGTGTTTCTGAGGCGATGCGGAGCGCGAGCTTCTATCATCAGAAACATGCGATTCGACATTGTGACCATCTTTCCGGGGTTCTTTGAGGGCGTGTTTGCGCACGGGATTGTGCGCCGGGCGCTGAAGGAAGGATTGGTGACGGTGGAGGCGCACGATCTGCGGGAGTTTGCGCATGACCGGCACCGCACGGTTGACGATCGTCCGTTTGGCGGCGGCGAGGGGATGGTGTTGAAGCCGGAGCCGCTGGCGGAGGCGCTGGAGGCGCTGGGAATCAAGAGCAGAGATCAGAGAGCAGAGATCAGAGATCAGGGGACGCGGGTGATTCTGCTGTCGGCGCAGGGGCGGCTTTTTACGCAGGCTGTGGCGCGGGGTCTGGCGGGCGTGGAGCGCGTGGTGCTGGTGTGCGGGCGGTATGAGGGCGTGGACGAGCGAGTGAATGAGCTCTACTGCGACATGGAGCTCTCGATCGGCGACTACGTGCTGAGCGGGGGCGAGCTGGCGGCGGCGGTGGTGGTGGATGCGACCATGCGGCTGATTCCCGGGGTGCTGGGCAACGAGGCTTCAGGCGAGTTCGAGAGCTTTGGCGCGGCGGATGCGGAGATCGATGTGGATGTGGAGGGGGTTCCGCGATCGCAGCATGGAGCCGGGGGCCTGGTGGATTATCCGCAGTACACGCGGCCGGCGGAGTTCGGCGGGCTGCGCGCGCCGGAGGTGCTGATGAACGGCGATCACGCGGAGATCAGGCGTTGGCGGCGGGAGCAGCAACTGCGCAAGACGCTCAAGAATCGGCCGGAACTGCTGGAGCGGGCGCCGCTGAGCGCGGAGGACGTGCGGATTCTCAAGGCGATTCGTGGCGCGGAGAAGTTGTGAGACCGTAGGGATGCTGTGCTGAAGGTGCAGCTTTCCGGTTGATGAGCCGGTTGGGCTCGACCAATTGGGCTTTCAGACACAGCATCCCGACGGGTTGCGGCGGGCTTATTTGGTGATGTTGACGACCAGGTTCATATCGATGGGCGTGGGTTGGTTGTCGACGGTACCGGGCTTGAAGTGGAACTCGCGGACGGTTTCGATGACGCGGGCGTCCCAGAACTTGTTGTAGGACTTGGTGACCTGAATGTTCTCAGGCTGGCCCTTTTCGTTGATGGTGAGGGAGAGGCCGACCTGAGCGTCGCTGGGAATGGCGTCGATGGAGTAGCCACTGGGAACGCTGAGGTAAGCGGAGTTGACGAGGACCGGCTCAGTGACGCCGGAGCTTACGCGAATGGGGGTTGGGGCAGTGGCGTCGTCCACGGGCGTGCTGGCAAAAGCCGCTGCGGGGAGAGTCAGCGAGGAGAGCATGATGCTGGTCGCGAGTATACGGCGCATAAAGTACCTCCATGGCGACGATAGTCACCGTCATCATTCTTAGACGAGCAGTGTGCGATTGTCAAGCAAAATCGAGACTATTTTAATTTTCAACCACTTAAGTGGAATAGAATGGCCGCAATGTTACAAATAATTCTAAAACGAGCGAAATTTTCCACAGGGCCGGAGGCATGCGTCCGGCGCGGTGCGGAGACGCGCCGGGGGCCCTTCGAAGAGGATGTGTGCGCCTTGAGGAAGCGTGCGGGGGACGCGGCTTTTGACGAAGTGTGGCGGGGCGAAAGCTAGAAGGGCTTTACTGGTTCAGGCTGCACGGAGTTGATTTGGCCGATGGCGATGGCGGCGACGTAGAAGTTTTCGCCGCGGGTGGGCGAGCCGGCGAGGCGGCGGAGCATGGCGAGCTGGCCGACGTGGGTGAGAGCGTCGGCGACGGGGCCCTGCATAAGCCGCTCGATGGGTGCCTGGACCGGGGAGGACGAGGCGAGGTACGCATCGAGGGCGGAGAGAGCGGCGAAGAAACGCTGCTGCTCCTGCGGCCACGCGAGGGGTTGGGAGTTGTGCCAGGCGGGGTTTCCCTGAGCCATGGAGAGCGCCCAGTGGAGCAGGTCGCCCATGTGGGCGAGGATCTGCACGGGACGGCGGCCGGCGCTGTCGAAGTTTGCAAAGGAGTCAGGGGCGTTTTCCAAGGCGCGGACCGTGCGGTAAGCCAGTGTGGCAAGGGTGTGGCGGAGAAGATCTCGTTTTTCGTTCATGGGGGAACTATAGCGCACGGGATGGGAGCCTAAACACCTGGAAATTGAGGGTCCGGCGACGGAGGCATATTGCGGCGATCTTTGATAAACTAAACATTCTGACTTCAATCGCAGGAAACTAACATGTCAATCCATCCCGTAATGCAGCGCCTGGCTGACAAGCTGAAGCGCTCCGATTTGCCGGCGTTTGTGCCCGGCGACCAGATTCGCGTTCAAGTGAAGATCAAAGAAGGCGATAAAGAGCGGCTGCAGGCCTTTGAGGGCCTGGTGATCGCCGTGAATCGCGGCCCGCAGGCGACGTTTACCGTGCGCAAGATGAGCTTTGGGCAGGGGGTGGAGCGCATCTTTCCCTTCAACTCCAAAGTGGTGGACAAGGTGGAAGTGGTGCGCAGCTACAAGGTGCGGCGCGCGAAGCTGTTCTATCTGCGCGGGCTGCGCGGCAAGGCGGCGCGACTAAAGGAAGTGGACCGCGCGACGGGTAAAGTGCGGGCGTAAGAACAGGGGTCAGGGATCAGGTGTCAGGGATCAGGTGACCCTGGCTCGTGGGAAGTGAAGGACAATTTGCAACGCAAAAAGAGCCCCGGCTTCGGCCGGGGTTTTTGCTGTGCGCAGGACAGTGGACAGTATGCAGTAAACAGCAGACAGAAGAGAAGAAACGCGAGGTGAGCGCGACGCTCTGCGGGCGCGTTCCGGAGTTCTATTCGCTGGTTGTGGGATCGATCATTGAGCGGACCTGGGCAATGGAGTTTGCCGGGAATCCTCCCTGCTGGGCGTGCTGGCGGACTGTATCTTCATCCGGGGCGATGTAGATGCAGTAAATCTTGTCGTCGGTGACATAACTTTGGACCCACTGAATGCGCGGCCCCATGGATTGCAGGACACCGCAGGATTTCTGAGAAATGGCATGCAGTTGATCCGGGGACAGCTTTCCTGCGCCGGGAATCTCCCGCTCGATCACGAACTTGGGCATGGCCGATGACCTCCTGTATTGATAGCTAGGCTACCAAATATCGGACAATTTTTGTCCATATACTGTTCGCATGGCGATTGCAGCAACACCGGCGGCTCCCTACTATGCGGTGATCTTCACTTCTTTGCGCACTGAGGGAGAGAACGGCTACGGGAAGATGGCCGAGGCGATGGAAAAGCTGGCCACGACGCAGCCGGGATTTCTGGGGATCGAATCGGCGCGAGATGGACTGGGAATCACGGTGTCGTATTGGGAGAGTTTGGAGTCGATTGCCGCGTGGAAGCAGAATTCGAGGCACCTGGTGGCGCAGGAACGCGGACGCGATGCGTGGTATGAGGAATTCAAAGTACGTATTTGCCGCGTTGAGCGCGACTACGGTTTCGAACGGGAATGAACGGTTGCTGGCCGACTTTTCCACCCGATGATTCCTGGAGAATTCTTATACTGAGAGCATGATCACGTCTCGGACGGCTCCGAGGGCTCCGGTGTGCGGATGGGCGCTGGAGGACGCGGCGCGGCGCGGCGGAGCGCGGCGCATTGCCGGCCTCGACGAGGTGGGGCGCGGGCCGATGTTCGGGCCGGTGGTTGCGGCCGCAGTGATTTTTGCTGAACGCTGCCGATTGCCGGGCCTGACCGATTCGAAACAGCTCACGGAGAATCAGAGAAACGAATTTGACACGATGATTCGCGCCGAGGCCGTGGCTTGGGCGATTGCGGCGGTGGATGTGGAGACGATCGACCGCATCAACATCCGGCGGGCGTCGCTGCTGGCGATGCGGATGGCCGTGGAGCAGTTGGTCGAGATGCCCGACTATCTGCTCATTGATGGGCGCGACACGATCGATTGGCCGTGCGCGCAGCAGGCGGTGGTGGGCGGCGACGCGCGGAGCGTCTCGATTGCGGCGGCGAGCGTGCTGGCGAAGGTGCATCGCGATCGGCTGCTGGTGGAGCTGGATGCGGTGTATCCGGGGTACGGACTGGCGCGGCACAAGGGCTATTGCTCGGCGGAGCATATGGAGGCGCTGAGGCGGCTGGGACCGACGCCGCTGCACCGGAGGAGCTGCGCGCCGGTGGCGCAGAGGATGCTGTTTGAGTGACGTAGACGAGTTGCGTCGCGGATCGTGCAAATTGGTAAATAAGCATCGAGGTATCCCAGGTCTCAAATGCGAGACCTCCACCCCACGGACTAAGACCTGTCCGCGGGGACCCCGGCCCTGGGGCACCCATTTTTGTGCTGGAACAGGTGAACGAAAACCCGAGACCTGGGGCACCCATTTTTGTGCCGGAACAAGTAACTGAAGACCGAGGAGTGGCTAGACCCCGGTGGCGGCGCGAGGGCAGCTTACGCGGCGACTTTTGTTTGCGCTTTGCGGCGCTGCATCCAGGCGACGATGGGGCGGGCGAGGAGAAGCGCGGCAATGACGACGGTGATCGCGAGGGGGGTGAGGACACCGGGCTTCATTTGCCACCAGTAGTGAGCGACTCCACAGAGGGCAGCGAAGTAGATGAGCTTGTGCAGGCAGTTCCAGTTTTTGCCGCCAAGCTTGCGGATGGCCCACGTGGTGGAGGTGAGCGCCAGAGGCAACAGCAGAAGATAAGCGGCCATGCCGGCGGTGATGTAGCGGCGGCGGGTGACGTCGGCCAGCATGGCCCGCAGATCGAAGCTGTTGTAGAGCGCAACCCAGGTGAGCATGTGCAGCGTGGCGTAGAAGAAGGCGAAAAGACCGAGCAGGCGGCGGAACTTGATGAGCCAGGAGAGGCGCGGGAGCAGGCGGCGGAGTGGCGAGATGGCCAGCGTGATGGCGAGCAGGCGCAGCGTGGTGCGGCCAGTGGCGAAGGCGATGGCGCCCGTGGCGTTGGGGCCAAGGTTGTTGGTGAAGGCTCCCCAGACCAGCCAGCAGAAGGGCGCTAGGCAGGCGATCCAGACGAGAGTCTTGAGGACGATGAGAGTCGAGCGAGACATAGTTAGCAAGTCAGCAAGTTAGCGGTCTATTGGAGTTTGTGGTATCCCACCCTAGCGGCAAGGAACAAGAGCGCCGCTGGGATGGGGCACCCGGCATCTTAGCGCGTTGGCTGCAGTTTAGTAGTACTTGCGCAGATCCATGCCAGCATAAAGCGATCCCACCTGATCGGTGTAGCCGTTGAACATGAGGGTGGTGCGGTTTTGCTGGTAGAAGGGGAGGCCGATGCGGCGCTCGGACTTCTGGCTCCAGGGAACGCGGTCCACATTGGGATTCACGTTGGAGTAGAAACCGTATTCCATGGAGGCCTGATCGTTCCAGGTTGTGGGCGGCTGCTTATCGAGAAAGCGCACGGTGACGATGGACTTTGCGGATTTGAAACCGTACTTCCAGGGGACGACGATGCGGACAGGAGCGCCATCCTGGTTGGGGAGGGTTTCGCCGTAGAGGCCGAAGGTGAGCAGGGTAAGGGGGTGCATGGCCTCATCCATGCGCAGCCCTTCGGAGTAGGGCCAGTAGATGGATGGAACCTGGCCGGCCCACGGCTCCACATGCCAGTTGTAGTAGGAGATGAACTGGACGTATTGGGCACTGGGCAGCGGGTTGCACTGCTTGATGAACTCGGAGAGCGAGTAGCCGACCCAGGGTATGACCATACTCCATGCTTCGACGCAGCGATGGCGGTAGACGCGGTCCTCGAGCGGTCGCAGCTTAAGGAGGTCATCGATGCCAAATGTGAGAGGCTTGCCGACTTTGCCCTCGACTTTGACGGTCCATGGGCGCGTGGGCAGGCCGGCTGCGTTTTTGGAGGGGTCACCCTTGTCGACGCCGAACTCATAGAAGTTGTTGTAGTGGGTGATGTCGTCGTAGCTGGTGAGCTGCTCGCCGGTGGTGGTGAGTGGCGAGGGGACGGTCTGGAGCTTGGTTCCGGCGCGGACGGTGGTGCGCGGGGAGACAAGCTGGCCGAGGCGATCTGCGGCGAGCGCTGCGATGCCCGCCGCGGCCGCGCCTTTGAGGAAGCGGCGGCGGTTGAGGTAGCGGAGGTAAGCGTCGTGTGAAGTGATCTCGGAGGAGGGGATGTCGGGCGGTTTGCCAATGAGCATGGGTGACCTCAGCAAGGGGAAGCTTGCGGCTGCATTTATTAGACACGGTGGAGGGGGCGAGCGTTACAGGAAAACAGGGATCAGGGGTCAGGGATCAGGGGTCAGGGATCAGGGGTCACGTGCTGGGTTGGGGTTTGGTGGCGGGTGCGGGCAGGTGCGGCTACCCGGAGGATGGAGACGCGAAGGGCCACTGGCGGAGGAGGTGGGCGCGGAGGAGATAGATGAGGGTGCCGCTGGTGGCGATGGCGACTGCGCCGTAAAGTTCGAAGAGGCCGCTGCCTCCTTTCGCCTGGGCGCGGCGTGGATCGAAAAGCATGAAGGCGAAACCTGCCATGGCGATGAGGGGCGGGAGCGGATAGAGCGGAATGCGGAAGGGACGCGGGAGATCGGGGCGGCGGATGCGGAGCAGGATGACTCCCACCTGCTGCAGCGAGAACTGGAGCAGGATGCGGGTGATGACGAGCATGGTGATGACCTGCGTGAGCGAGAAGAAGCAGAAGAGTGCGCCGACGAGGCCGAGAGCAACGAGCGAACGGTGGGGAATGCCGTGCTTAGGGTGGACGGCGGCGAGAAAGCGGAAGTAGTTGCCGTCGCGGGCGGCTGCGTAGGGTACGCGCGAGTAGCCGAGGAGCAGTGAGAAGACGCTGGCGAAGGCGGTCCAGACGATGAGGGCGGCGATCAAGTATCCGGCCCAACGGCCAAAGGCGGAGCTCGCAATGTCGGCGACGAGCTGGACGCGGAGCGCGGCGGATTCGGCGGCGTGCGAGGCGGCCGTACGCAGCGAGGGGAGAGCGGCCAGGTTCATGAGGACATAGAAAGCGGCGACAAAGAAGATGGAGAGCAGGATGGCGCGGGGGATGGTGCGCTCGGGGCGGCGGACTTCGCCGCCGAGGAAGCAAATGTTGTAGTAGCCCCAATAACAATAGGTGGCGAGCAGCGTGGCCTGGGCGAGCCCGCCAAGAGCAAGGGCAGTGGAGAGCGCGGGAGCCTGAGGCATGTGCCAGCCGCCGGTAGCGGCGGCGTGGGCAAAGCCGGAGACGATGACGCCGGTGAGGGCGGCGATGACTCCGACAAAGAGCACCCAGGCAAGACGCGTGATGGAACTGAGGTTGCGATAGAGGAGCGCGGTGACGAGAAGACACGCAGCGGCCGCGGCGAAGTTGGAGTAGTGGAGCGCGGGAAGAGCGGGAATGGGGGCGGAGTCGAGGTTGGGCCAGAAGACGGCCAGAAAACCGGAGAGGCCGATGCAGCCCGAAGCGATGGAGAGCGGCGCGGTGAAGCCAACTTGCCAGACATAGAGAAAGCTGAGCCAGTTGCCGGGACCCTTCGAGCCGTAGATTTCCTGGAGAAAGGCGTAACTGCCGCCGGCGCGCGGGAAGGCTGCGCCGAGTTCGGCCCAGACGAGGCCGTCGGCGATGGCGATGACTGCGCCCAGCACCCACGCCCAAACGGAGAGACGGTAACCCGCGGCGGCGATGACGAGCGGCAAGGTGATGAAGGGGCCGACGCCGATCATCTCGAGCATGTTGAAGAGGACGGCGGAGCGGAGGCCGATGCGGCGCTCAAGTGTTGCGGAGGTCGAGGCAGGCGGGATCATCGGTCGGCTGACCTCAAGATTACGGTGTGGCGCTGGGCATTGACGAGTGAGCTGCCGTTGCAGGAGACTGAGTGCTCAAGCAAACGTGTGCAATAAGGGGTTTAGGGATGTTTGAGAAGGGCGGGGGGAATATGGCGCGGGTTGAGCAGGCCAGCGCGGGCCGACGAGCAACGCGCCAACCTTCGATCAAGGATATTGCGCGGCTGGCACGCGTGTCGCACCCGACGGTGTCGCGCGCGCTGCAGAACAGCCCTCTGGTGAACACGGCGACGGCGGCGAAGATCCGCAAGATCGCAGAGGCTGCGGGGTACAGGCCCAGCGCTGTGGCGCGGGGCCTGGTGACGCGGCGGACGCGGACCATTGGGCTGGTGGTGACCACGGTGGCCGACCCGTTCGCCGGCGAGGTGGCGTGCGGGATCGAGCAGGCGGCCAACGATCACGGTTATGCCGTGTTTCTGGCCAACTCGAACGCGGATGCGGAGCGGGAACGCAAGGTAGTGCAGGAGCTTGCCGAGCGGCGCGTGGACGGGATCATCGTAACGTCCTCACGCGTGGGCTCGGACTATCTGCCGATGCTGGCGGAGCTGAACGTACCGATGGTGCTGGTGAACGACCAGTATCCGGGGGAGTTTGTGCACTCGGTGATGATCGCGAATCAGGATGGAAGCCGGTCGGCGACGGAGCATCTGATCGAATTGGGCCACAGGCGGGTTGCGTATGTGGGCGACCGCAGCGGCTATCAGTCTGAGACGGAAAGGCTGGAGGGGTACAAACAGGCGCTGGGCGCGGCGGGAATCGAATTCGATGCCGAGCTTGCGGTGCGTGGTGACGGCCGGCCCGAGGCGGCGGTCGCGGCCGTGAATGGGTTGCTGAAGCTGGCCGATCCGCCCACGGCGGTGTGCTGCTACAACGACATGACGGCACTGGGAGCAATGAGGGCTATTCGGGCGCGCGGGCTGAGCGTGCCGGACGATGTGTCTGTGACGGGATTCGACGATTTGTTCTTTGCGGAGTATCTTGAGCCGCCGCTGACCACTGTGCGGCAGCCGATGCGGCGCATGGGGAAGATGGCGATGGAGAATTTGTTGAAACTGATGGCGGGAGAGGATTCGGTGGCGCAGGTGAAGGTAGAGGCGGAGTTGATTGTGAGAGGCTCGACAGCGAAGGTGCGTGCACGGAGTGCGGGGGCCTAAATGGGTGAAACAGGAGCAAGAAACGGAGGGCCGACGCCGCCGATGCCGCTGACGCCGCTGAGCGTCTACTGCAAGGACACGCCGATCATTCCGGCGATACGGAAACCGGAGCTTGTGGAGCAGGCGATTGCGTCGCGCAGCAAGCTGATCTATTTACTCACCGGCGATCCGGATAACGTGGAGTCGATGATCAAGAAGATAGTTGCCGCGGAGAAGATTCCGCTCGTGAATCTCGACCTGTTAAACGGATTCTCGCGCGACAAGTATGCTGTGAACTACCTGAAGCGCGTAGGGGCGGGGGGCATAATTTCGACGCACCTTGACCCGCTACGGCACGCGCTGGCCATCGGGCTGTATGGGATTCAGCGTACGTTCCTGCTGGACTCGGGCGCGATGGACACGATTTCGAACCAGATAAAGAACACGCCGGTGCATGCGTTGGAGATTCTGCCGGCGCTGGTGGCGCCGAAGATGCTGAGCCGCGTGCG
>JBEKAJ010000077.1:0-12822 GCA_050018295.1 Occallatibacter sp.
TGGCCTCGGCCGCGGTGAATTTCTACTCCGACGATGGCTCGGGCTGCCAGGCGACGGCGCCGACGAATCAAAACCTTACGAAGCTGACGGCAATCTTCCGCGCGATTGTGGACAATATGAGCGAACCGCGGCTGATTCCCAACGGCACTACATAGAACGTGGGCTTGACTTTGCCCAGAGAATCCGGTAACAACGTCCTAGAAAACCGGGTAGCGACGCAACACGACCGAAGGGAGTTCCCCCCGTGCGTATTTCCTGGACGATTGTACTGGCATCGTGTGTTCTCTTCTTTTCCGGCTGCTCAGGAGTGCCGGGAACAACGCCGATACAGACGGCGGCCGGCTCCGTTCCGGGAGCGCCACTACAGGGCATGGTGCACGGCGGGCAGCAGCCGATTGTAGGGGCGCACGTCTACCTGTACTCGGCCAACACGACCGGCTACGGCAATACGGCAGTTTCACTGCTGGAAAGCGCCGGCGGCACCAGCGAAGACAACAACGGCAACTACTATTACACAACGCAATCGGGCGGCACATTCAGCATCACCGGCGACTTCACCTGCCCAAGCGCGGGATCGCAGGTGTACCTGTACGCGGTAGGCGGCGATCCGGGATTGGGACAAGGTGCGAATTCGGCCATTGGCCTGATGGCAGCCCTGGGGACGTGCGGCTCGCTCTCGTCCGCGCCTTATGTTGTCATCAACGAGGTCTCGACGATCGCGACGGCGTATGCCATCGCCGGCTTTGCGGTGGACGCGACGCATGTGTCGAGCTCAAGCAGCTCGCTGGCGACGGCGACGGATGTCCCGAACGCGTTCGCAACGGTGACCAACCTTGAATCGCTGGGCCGGGGCGTGGCGCTGACTACGACGCCCAACGGCAACGGAGTGGTGCCGCAAAGCGAGATCGACACACTAGCAGACATTCTTGGGGCATGCGTAAACTCGGCGGGGCCGTCGTCGACACCATGCAGCACGTTGTTCAGCACCGCCAAAAACGGGAACACACAACCGGTGGAGACGGCGACGGCGGCCATTAACATCGCGCACAACCCAGGGTCAAACGTCTCGACACTGTTTGGGTTGATTGGGACGAACTGGGCGTTCCAGCCGGCTCTGGGCTCGGCGCCGAACGACTTCACCATCGCGATCACATACACGGGAGGCGGGCTGGACGGCTCAGGAAAGGCCCCGCAGGGAGTTGCCATCGACGCCGCAGGAAATGTGTGGGTGCCAAACTACAACTCCAGCAGCCTGACGGAACTCAATTCCAACGGCATACCGAAGACAGGCTCGCCATTCATTGCAGCCGGGCTGGACAACCCTACCAGCGTGGCCATTGACCACTACGGGAGCGCATGGGTGGCAAACTTTAACGGAAACGACATCAGCGAATTCAATGCCGGGGGCCAGAAGATCTCAGGTCCTCCCGGATTCACGGGTGGCGGGCTGACCGAGCCATACGGCATCGCCATCGACATCACCGGCAATGCATGGGTGGCGAATAATGGCGGGAACAGCCTGAGCGAATTCGAATCGAACGCGTCAGGCGGATTGGCGCTCTCTGGCAACAGCGGGTTTGGCAACCAGGTTCTGGCGGGCCCAGCGGGTATTGCCGCGGACACCGCCGGCGACGTATGGACGGCGAACTACCTTGCCGCCACCGGCGGCCTTGCCGAAGCCGTGCCAAGCAGCCTGCCCGGACAGCCACCCACAGTCACTCTTTTCGCAGGAGGGGGATTGAACTCACCTTACGGCGTAGCCATTGATGGATCGGGCAACGTGTGGGCGACAAACCGAGGCGGCCCCGGCAGCCTGAGCGAGTTCACCTCAAGCGGGACACCGATCACCGGCAAAAGCGGCTACAGCGGCGGAGGGTTGAGCAATCCCTACGGGATCGCCATTGACGGCCTAGGCAACGTGTGGGCTACGGATAACGGGGGCGACGAGGACAGTATCAGCGAATTCAGTTCGGCCGGAACCGCGATCAGCGGCGTCAATGGATTTGTAAACCTTGGGATGTTCTCACCGTATGGCATCGCTATCGACGGATCGGGTAACGTGTGGGTGGCGAGCGACGATAACGTCGGCCCATTGACTGAGTTTGTGGGCGCAGCGGCGCCGGTGGTGACGCCACTGGCAGATGGTGCGATGTTCAAGGAACTGGGAACTCGGCCGTAAAGGCGCTCCGAATCAGCGGTGGAATGCGCCCACCTAGAGCATTTTCGGAATACACGTAGACTTTCTGAGGGCATTGACAGGTGGCTTTTACTTCCACCCCACAGACGAAGACCCGTCTGCGGGGACCCCGGTTGAGGAAAAAGCCACTTGAATTTGTGCTATCGGTCTACAGCAATTGCAGAAAATGCTGCAGCGCATAGCGGGCGGGGAAGGCAATCGCCTGAAACACCGCGCGGCCTGGGCGGGATTACTCAAACTGCTCGGGGATAATCAAGAGCACTTCAACTTTGGTGGGCTGGCCGTTCTGCATGGCTGGGCGGAACTGCCACTTCTGGAGCGCAGCGATCACGAACTGGGTCTGAGGAAAGGCTTGCGGGAAGACGATATTGAGCGTTTCGAAGTAGCCGGATTGATTCACGAAGCCATGAACCATAAGCGCGTCAGCATCGATGGAGCCGGGATCGAGATTGGGCCGCACGATGTCATAGGGCCAGGGCGCTTCAAGATGGGTAACTGCGCCCCCTTCAGAGGTGTCGACCGTGCGGGGAAGAGAGTATTGCAACACCCAGCTATGCGACAAGCCGACGTGCAGGTAAACGGTGTACGCGATTCTTCCATTCCAAACCCCGGCCACTTCGGGGTACTGATCTTCAAGCGAGTTTCCGATGACGATGGAGCTGAAATGGCCATCTTTGGGGACGGTAACGGCGGTCGTCGAAAGCTTATCGCCTGCAAGGCTGTCTGGGCCATTGGCGTTTCCGGCCTCGGGGCCCTCCGGTTTGTTGCTGGGAGCAGCAGGGCCGGTTCCGGCCACCTGAGTTGGCTGACCCTGGGCGGCACCAGAGGCATGATTGTCTGGGTTGCCCGCTGGAGCCTGGCCTGATCCGCCCTGGCCTGGTTTGGCAGATGATTTGTCCTTGCCGGGCGACGAAGCGTCCTTCCCCTGCCCCGCCAGCGTTCCCGGCCCACTGACCACCACACTTTCATTCACCGGCGGCAGGGTGGCAATGCCCTCCTTCATGCGCAGGTTGGACAGTGACAGAATTGAGGCCGGCGTGGGTTGGGCCGCGGATTGCGAGGAAGTGACAGGCGGCAACTGCACCTGTTGCGGAACGTGCACGGTGACGGGGGAAGTGGTGCTCGCGGTCACGATCGGCCTGGGCGTGAGATGAAAGCTGGAAGCGATATTGACGTTGGCCAGGGTGAGTTCTTCATTGGGACGTTCGACCGAGGGCTTGACGTCGGATGACGTAGGTTTCTGGGGCGATGGGGGAACGATCTTCCTGACCGGGACATTGCTTGGCGACCAGATGACGACCTGAGGCACGGGAATCTGATCGGGGAGCTTGACAGGATCTTGAATGTCGGGCTGGATGAGCGTCTGCGGGCCCGGCGAGGCTTGCGCCACCTCGCGGAGAGCAGGCTCGCTCGGCGACGGTTTGCCTTCGGAAGCGGGGGCGTGGGCGCCGGGAGCGGGGGCAGGATACGGGATATGGGGCACGGACCTATGCGCATCGTCGTCAGGCATGTGCAACTCAAGCTGCCGAAGCTTATAGTGCTCCGCGGTGACCCGGACAAACTGCGGCTTGTAGGCGAGGCTGAACCACGAGACGGCGATCACAAAGATGTGAAGAACGATGGAAGCCGCAATCGGGGTGGGGCGCGGTCCGAGATCGGGCCGCTCGCTGAAGAGTGTAACCGTGTAAGAAGAACTCATCAACGGTTGGATCCCCCCATAGAGATTCTCCGAAGAGGCGATGACTTTTGGAACGTGCGCACCAAGGGTTTTGTCTGGGGAAACTCCCACGTTGGCACATGAAACTTGTCGCGGCTATAACACGGAAGATGCAAGCGCGACCTCCGATTGTCGAGTAAACTCACGGTAAACTTATCGTGGAACAGCCCCCTGAACGCGAGTGCGGCATGATGGCGGGCGGTTCCTTAGCGGGATTGCATTGTTGCCCTTTTCAGAATCGCTCATCGAGAGGCTTTCCCCCATAGCACTTTTGATACCTCATCGATAGATAGTGGCGATTCTGATGCGATTTGGGAGGCTTTCAGGGACTACACTGAAACCGCACTGCGCGCCGAACTCGATCAATATGAACGGAGTGGGCGCAATGTGCAGGCATTTTCGGAAGCGGGAATCGAATTCGGATTCCATTCTTAGCCGCAGGAGCGGGGGATGGATGAGATGGGGCCTATGAATTCCGGAAGTGGGGACGAAAAAGACACTCGCGGCGGAGCTAGCAAACGCAGCCGGTGAGGCAAGCAAAGAAGGGCGGAGTTGGCGAGAGCCGGCTCCATCGGTGCAGGAATGAATCGAAGACTGATGACGATCCTTCTGGTTGCAGCGTTGATTGCCGGCGCCTGCACCTGGGTGGTTTATCGGCTTGTGAGCGTGAGGATATCGGCGTCGAAGCCTGTGTCGACGACGCAGGTAGTCGCGGCAGCCAAGGACATTCCGCTGGGCGCGGTGCTAACGACGGCGGACCTGACGACCATGACGGTGGCGGGCACGCCGCCCAAGGGCGCGATTCTGAAACAGGAAGATGCGGTTGGCCGGGGCGTAATTACGCAGATTTCCCAAGGGGAGCCAATTCTGGACAGCCAGTTAGCGGGTCTTGGCTCCGGCGGCGGATTGGCGCCGACGATTCCGCAGGGCATGCGGGCATGCGCGGTGAGAGTGGATGAGGTGGTGGGGGTAGCGGGGTTCGTGATCCCCGGCATGCGCGTGGACGTTTTGGTTTCAGGTAACCCGCCGGGCGAAGGCGCTTCGCAAGGCGTGGTGACGGAGACGATTCTGCAGAACATCCAGGTTCTTTCGGCCGGCACCGACATTCAGAGAGATGCTGAAGGCAAGCCGCAACAGGTGCAGGTGGTGAACCTGCTGGTAACACCCGACCAAGCCCAGCTGCTGAGCTTGGCGAGCAATTCATTGAAGATTCAATTGGTGCTCCGCAACCCGCTGGATACGCAGGTCACAAAGGTTCCGGCGACGGCAATGAGCAACCTATTTGGCAGCCAGGCTCCGCCGGCGACACATGAGCGAGCCGCGAGAGGCCCTGCCAAGCCCGCAGCGAAACCCTATTCGATAGTCGTGATGAACGGCAACAAAACCACAGACGAGAAGTTTGCTTCACCTGAGGGGCAGCATTGAGAGCGAAGGCAGCGGTCACCATCGTAACTTGCAGCGTGCTAGCCTTGGCATGGTTTGCCGGGCAGGCAGTGTGGGCTCAGAGCGCGCCGGCTCAGGCCGCGCCCGCTGCGCAGCCGCCAGCAGCAGAAACTACCTATGAGGACTCGACGAACGAGCTCTCAGTAACAGTGGGGAAATCGGTGCTCGTGGACTGCGCGCAACCGATCCAGCGCGTCGCGGTCGGGGTTGGCGACATTGCGGAAGCCACTGCGATCAGCCCCACCGAAATCATGGTCGACGGCAAAGCTGCCGGCGAAACGAGCCTGATCATCTGGGACATTCACGGCGGACGCCAGTTCTTCAACGTTACGGTGCGGGCTCAGGCGACAGTAACAGGCGACAGTCTGGACGCCATCCGGCGCGAGCTCAGGTCGGAGTTGCCGGGCCAAGCGATCCGGGTGAGTTACAGCAACAACAACATCTTTCTGCGGGGCACGGTGAGCAATCTGGTGAGCTCATCGCGCGCGGTACAGATTGCGTCATCAGCGGGGAAGGTCGTGAACCTGCTTGACGTGGATGTGCCGAAGTCCGATCCGCAAATTCTGATCAAAGTGCGCTTTGCCAGCGTGGACCGCAACCGGGCGCGACAGCTTGGCATCAACCTGTTCAACCTGGGGCTGGGAAACGCCGTCGGTGGAGTGACCACCACGCAGTTCTCGCCGCCAACGATCACGAGCGGCGGCAGCAGTTCCGGCACCGGCGGAGCAGTCTCCGGAGTCGGCGGGACGGCAACGTTAACAAATGAGTTCAACCTGCTTGCGTACTTCCCCGGCCTGGGTGTGGGCGCGGACATCTCCGCGCTTGAGACGAAGGGAGTGGTGCAGGTGCTGGCAGAGCCAAACGTGATGGCGACCAACGGCAAAGAAGCCAGCTTCCTGGCGGGCGGAGAGTTCCCCTATCCGGTCGTACAGGGCACAGCGAGCGGTTCGGCGGCGGTTACGATCGAGTTCAAGGAGTATGGCATACGGATCAATTTCATCCCAACGATCACGCCGCGGGGGACGATCCACCTGCAAGTGGCGCCGGAAGTGAGCGCGCTGGATTACACCCACGAAGCGACCATCTCGGGATTCGAAGTGCCGGGAATCACGACACGCAGGGTGAATACGGAGGTGGAACTGGCCGACGGAGAGAGCTTTATGATCGGCGGCCTGCTGGACAAGAGCACGAACGACACCTTCCAGAAGATTCCCTTCATCGGCGACATTCCGATCATCGGCAAGCTGTTCCAATCGGAGCTGAAGACCAAGAACGATACCGAGCTGATCGTGATTGTGACGCCGGAGATCGTTTCGCCGTATCCGGCAGGCGCAAACGTGTCAAACCCAAATTTCCCGGTCCCATTCATCCCGCCTAATTCGAATATCGCAATGCATCAGCCCGACGCGAAGACGCCGGAGAACACTCTGCCGCCATCGCCGACATCGATACCGGTGGAGACGCTGGTTGACAGCATGAAGCCGGAGAAGCCGCTGATCATCGAAACCGGAACAGGTGGATTCGGCATGGGCGGAGCGGCCATCAACTCGGGCGCTGCGGGCGGGTCGACTGCCGGGACAGCTCCGCCACAACCATAGTGATTGCCGCACGCGGACGCCAAGAGAACTCTGAGGCGAGCGGATGAATCCCTTGCAGAGGATCGCTAAAGCTGTGGGGGAGTTTCTTTCGCCGCCCGCGCAGGCTGGGCCGCAGGGACCGCTGCAGGTTGTGAACGTGACGCGCGGGACAGTGCTGGCTACGCGGCTTGAAGCCGCACACACGGGACCTACACGCAGAAAAGGATTGCTGGGCCGTGATGGCCTCAAGCACGGCGAAGGACTGTGGATCGCTCCCTGCGAATCGGTGCACACGTTCTTCATGCGATTCCCCATCGATCTTGTCTACCTGGACCGTGAGCGCCGGATCAAGAAGGCGCGCAGCGCGGTTGGGCCGTGGCGCTTATCCGCGTGCCTGTCGGCGCACAGCATTCTGGAGCTTCCTGCCGGAACCATTCGCGAGACACAGAGCGAACGTGGAGACACGCTGGAGATTGCGGCGGCGGAAGAGCGCGGATAGCGGAGTCGGCGGAGCTAGCGGTGTTAGCGGAGCTAGGAAGTCAGCGAGCCGGCAGGTCAGCAAGCTCATAGCGAGCAAATTTCAGATATTTTCGAAAATCGGCTTTTTTGAGCGATTTTCAGAAATCGGTTTTCAGCGGTCAGTTTGCCGCTATCCGTTTCCTTTTGAGGAATTTGGGTATCCATTCGCGGTCTTTTCTTCTTCGCTTCACAGTTTCACAGTTTCTGTGAAACTGTGTGACTTGTGGCTGCAAATGATTGATTCGGAAGGCTCCACAGTTTCACAGTTTCACAGTTTCACAAAACGGCATGGGGGGTGGGGTCGGAAGCAGGGACAGGGGACCAGAAGAACATGGATCGAGGAGAATAACGAGCGGTCGACAGTGAATGGTGGCCTGGTTGAACAATCATGAAACGAGTATGCGCCGAGAGCAGGAAATAATCGGCAAAGTTGACAGAGGCCAAAGATCAGGGGTCAGAGATCAGAAAAACAACGACTTAGGGCCGGTATGGCGAAATGATCTGGGCGTGAGGGGCTTGACAAAGAAAAGCAGAGGATCAGGGAGAAGCCTTGTCTGCTTGACTGTTGGGCCGCGAAGACGATTGGGTAAGCTGGCGAAAAGCAAATGCTGATCCCTCGACTCCCCCTTTTGCCTTGCTGCACTCCGCTTCGGGGTCTCTCGAGATGACAGTGGGGAGAATGAGGCTGGTGCGATCCCACCCTTCGCCAGAAAGAAGGCGAAGGACGGGGCACCCAGAGTCAGGAGGTTGGTGAGGGCTCGTGTGACGGTGAGGGTCGGGCACCGGAATCAGGAAGCTGGCAGGGATTCCTGTGTAGGCGAGGCCTGAGCGCTCCACTGCTTCCATACTGCGAAGACGGCCAGCGCGATCGTGAGCGCTGCGGCCGAGCGCGTGACGAAGGGATGGGCGATGAGGATGAAGGATGCGAAGCGCATCAGGAGCGACCAGGCCAGAGCAGTCGAGAGGAAGAGCGAGGCCTGGTTGAGATCCTTCGATCCGACAGCGGCGGCGAATGCGCCGAAGGCCAGGCCGGGGATGAGGTCGATGACATAGTGCTCGCCGGTTGAGAGAGTGGCGAGGCATGTGGCTGCTAGAAACGCGAACGCGACGGCCTTCCACAGCTTGCCCGGAGCAAAGAGGAGGAACAGGAAAGCCGTGCCGACGTGGAGAGAAGGAAACGCGTTGGGCATTCCCGCGAGGCGGATCGGGACGGGCTGGACGACGAACAAAGCGGGGGGCGGAGAGAGCCACTGCTTGCCGAAGGCGTAGATGGGGCCGCAGGCGGGAAGGAGAGCGTAGAGGAGCGGCCCGGTAACCAGCTCGGCGACGTATGCGAGCACAACGGAAGCGCGCAGTTTGCGGTAGCTGGTGACGAGAAACCAAACGATCATCATCGGGACCATCAGTTGGTAGACGACCCAGAGGGGTATGCGCGCAAAGCCCTGGAGCGGACGCGCAATGGAAGCGGCCTGAAGGCCCAGCGACTGGTCGACACAGAAGAGAATATGGTCGAACTTCCAAGGAAACAGACCGCCTTCGCTGCCCATGACCGTGGTGAGAAGAAAACCGTAGAAGAGATTGAGAGCCAGGGCAAAGACGAGCAGGGGACGGGTTTTGTCCTTCTGGTCTCTGAGCATCCAGACGGCTGACAGGAAGAGGGCAACGATGCCCAGGACCGGCGGACTCAACAGGATTTGAAGGATATGCATGTTCCACGCTCCGGCCCGAAGGCATCATGACGGCGCGACGGCCGGAACAACGGCCTCACGGGCAGAGGCGCGCGCAAAGAGATACCAGACGAGCCAGACCGGCGCGATCCAGAGATAGAGAGCCGAGTGCAGCCCGAAGGGCGAGACGATCTGGACTTCGATGAGGACGTAGATGAGCGCGAGAAGAGAGAGCATGGTTTGCGACGGGTTGCGAGAGACGGCGTAGAGGATTGCGGGAAGCGCGACCGATTGATCGAAGATCCAGCCGAAGGGGGCGACGAGAAGCGAGACGAGCAGGAGCGGGCTGCCGTGCTCGAGCCAATCCCAGGCGTGGCGGCGCGGCCAGAAATAGATCAAGGCCCAGATGCAGCCGAGAACGGCTGGGATGAATGCGATCCACTCGGCGGAAGGGTTGATTCGGTCGCGGAGGAGGTCGCCGAGACAGGGAGTGAACTCGCGGGTGATAACCGAGGTGCGCATGTAATACGCGTACTGGCTCCAAGCGGCGGGATCGACGAGGGCGGTAATCAGCGCGCCAACGGCGAAGGCTGCAGCGCCTCCGGCGAGAATGCGATAGCTGCGGGAGACGACGATCCAGACGAGAAGGACGAGGGCGTAGGGAAGAAAGAGATGCGGCTTGACGGTGCAGAGCCAGAGCGCGGCACCGGCAGCAAAGGGGCGCGACTTGTGCAGGCGGAGAAAGACGGCGAGTCCGAAGAGAAGGAGGATGGAGGTCTGGCCGAGGTTGACGCAGTACAGAGCGGGAGGAAAGCAGTAGCCAAGCCAGTCAAGATGACTAGACGCGAGACCAATAGAGTTCCACAAGATTCGAACGGAGGCGATGAGGAGGCCGAGCATCACAAGCGACCAGGGAAGAGCGGAGGCCGTGGGCGAGAAGTAGCCGAGCGGGAAGGCCAGGGGCAGGGCCCAGGGAGTGTTGCGCATGAAGTATGAGCCAGGGCCGCTGAATCCCGCATTGCGCTCGATGCGGTTGAGGGCATCGGGGTCGTAGGGATTGCCGTGCTGGACGAGCTGGTGGCCGGTGGCCCAGTAGACGATGAAATCGCGGCGGGCAACGATGGCAGGATTGAAGGACAAGATGCTGAGAAAGAGAGTGGTGTAGACGACCCCGAGCGCGCAGGCAATGGCAATGAAGAGTGCAGTGAATTCGCGCTTGCTGGCCAAGGATGATGGACCTTTCTGGAGCTGGGTCATGGCAATTATAGGTGCGGCATGTGTGGTGCTCGCGAGTGAAGCGGCATGGAGGTTGCGGAGCGCGAACCAAGGCGTTCAATACTGACGCGGCGTCCAGTCAGGTGGATTCGATGGGCGGGGGCGTTGAGTCTCTCGCGGCGGTCGCGCGCACAAAGAGATACCAGAGGAGCCAGGCGGGGGCGGTCCAGAGAAAGAGGGTCGAGGTGACCTTGACAAAGCAGATCTCGATATCGGCGGCAAGAATGAGCAGAGCAAGAATTGCGAGCAGCTTGCGCGAGCGGGTGGCATAGGCGCCATCGAGGAGCGCAGGAATGGCGAGGCCCTGGTCGTAGAACCAGCAGTAAGGAGCGGCGAGAAGCGAGACAAGGATGAGCGGGCTGGAGTCTGTGAGCCAGTCCCAGTGAGCGCGGCGGCGCCAGAAGTAAACCAGCGCCCAGAGGCAGGCAAGGGCTGCGGGGAGGTATTGCAGCCAGGCGGCCCGAGGAAGAAGCCAGTGGCGCATGGCGTCAGCGAGGCAGGGAATGAACTGGTTGTCGACGGCGGGCGAGCGCATCATGCGAGCGTAATCGGGCCAGGCCGAAGGGTCGATGAGGAAGGCGGCGGCGCTGGTGAGGGCGAGGGAGAAGGCGGCTCCGGCGAGGAGCTTGTAGCTGCGCGAGACGACGATCCAGAGGACGAGCACAGCGGCGAAGGGCAGGAAGAGTTGCGGCTTGAGAGCGCAGAGCCAGAGCGCGACACCGGCGTTAAAGGGGTGGCAGCGATGAAAGCGGAAAAACAGGATGAGCCCCAAAAGCGCAAAGAGGGAGGTCTGGCCCATGGTGAGGCAGATGATGGCGGGAGTGAAGGCAATGCCGAGCCAGTGGATGTGATTGTGCGGAGCGCCGTGGAGCTGATGAAGCATGCGGACGGAGATGAGCAAGCAGGCGAGGAGGAGCAGGGTCCAGAGAATGGCGGCGATGCGGAGGCCGAGAAAACCGAGCGGGTAAGCAAGAGGGAGCGCCCAAGGCGGGTTACGCATGATAAGGACGGCGCGGGCGTCGAGGCCGGCGGAGTGCTCGAGGGCCGAGATGGCGTTGCGGTCATAGGGGTTGCCGTGGTGGACGAGCTGGCGGCCAGTGGCCCAGTAAGAGACGAAGTCGCGAGTGGCAGCCAATTTGCCTGCTACGGGCACGGCGAAGATGAAGAGGATGGTGACAGCAAGCGCGAGGCCCGCGGCGACGGCAATTGCAAGTTGAGCAAAGTCGCGGGGCTCCTCAACAGGAGGGGGGTCCGGCTTGCTGGCCATGGAGGCTATTCTACGGCAGCTGCTGGGGATGGCGAAGAGAACTGATTCATTGGAGGCTTCTTATGTTGAGGACGATGCGGTAGGAGGCGGTGGAAGGAGGCGAAGGGAAGGCGGATTTGGCGTGATGATGGCGGGTTTTGGGAGGCAGTTGGCGGAGGGAAGAGAAGGCTGAATGTATACAGGGGCTGACCGGTGCGCGAGCGGCTGTAAACGGGGGTAGACAGTTCTGGTAGTCACCGCGGGAAAAACCTCTCGTAAGGTATTGATTCTAAATTGATGAGCATTTCGTCTGAGAATGGCACGCCAGATGCTGTTTAAAGAGCGCCCGGCTGAGGCTGGGGATTTGAACCCTCGGAGAGAAGCACAATGAATAATTTATTTCTGGCGCTCTATGTGAAGCTTCAGAACCTGATGGCCCGCGAGGAAGGTCAGGATCTGGTCGAGTACGCCCTTCTGGTTTGCCTGATTGCTCTCGCAGCCATCACCGGCGTGAAGAATGTCGCTACGGCGGTCAACACTGTGTTCAGCAACATCAGCGGTTCGCTGGCATAGTCGCACACGGAATATCCAGGACCTCAGCCCCTTCGCGGGAAGGCGCGGTAACGGCAAGTCGCCGAACGCGCCTTTTCGCGCTAAGGACAACCGCTCGTAAAAGAGCAGCAAACAACCGGGCAAGGCAAAGAACCTGAACACTCAGCCTTGTCCGCAAAGCCGCGGAAGATCGCGGCGGCCGAGCTCGCTGGCTCAGGCCGGAAGATCACAAAGGAGAAACAAGAATGCGCAACATCCTTGTAGACATGTACGTGAGATTCCAAGGTCTGAAGAACGGCGAGGAAGGTCAGGACCTGGTTGAGTATGCGTTGCTGGTTGCCCTGATCGCACTCGTTTGCATCACGGGCGTCAACAACGTGGCAACGGCCGTGAACACGGTCTTCAGCAGCATCAGCAGCTCACTGGCGTAAGCGCCGAGCGTCTGAGTTACCCAAGGGCCTCAGCATCTTCGTGGGAGGGTTACGCGTCCGGCCTCGCGCCGGGGCGTACTCCTCCCACGAGGGTTTTTGTCGCTTTTCTTTAAGAGCGAAAAGAAGCCCGAAAGACGCGCACATGGTGGAATGCCGTTCGGCTTCATTCGATTCTTTCAGTGAAACAGGCGGGTTGGG
>JBEKAJ010000078.1:0-12619 GCA_050018295.1 Occallatibacter sp.
CCTCGAGGACGGCGATGTCGACGACAACTTCGCCGCGCGCCTTGTCGAGGTCGTCAATGAGCTGCTGCGCGAGGAGAAGCTCGTCGGGCGTGGCACGCATGACGATGGCGTTCTGGCTCTGCACGCCGTAGACCTTGGCATTGGGCATGACGTTGCGCAGGGCGGTCTGCACGTCATTGAGGTCGTTTTGCTGCCAGGCGTTGGTCAGATAGAAGGTCTGCACCGCCTGTTCGTCGAGCTCCTGGCGCTTGGTGCGCGAGTTTTGCGCGATGAAGATGGTGTTGCTGGTGACCGGGCGCCAGAAGGTATCGGACATGACGCCGACGATGCGCAGGGCATCGAGGAGGGAAACATTGTTGAGGTCAACCTGGATGCGTTTGGAGTTGAAGTCGGGGTCGAACAGGACATTGACACCGGCAGCCCTGGCAACTGCCTGATAGACGACCTTGGCGTCTTCGGCCATGTGCAGGGAGAGCGGCTCGTTGGTGATGGGGTGTAGTTCAGGAGGAGCTTCGACCTGGTCAAGTTCCTGCTCCTCGCCGGGCGGCTGGGGAAGGCCCACCTCGGGAGCGGCGGCGGTGGCGCCTTGCCTTTGGCGCACGCGGGCGATCTCCTGCTGCGCGGCCTCGTTGCCCGGGTCGATTTCAGCGGCGTGGAGGAACTCAGAGAGCGCGCCCTGCAGGTCGCCCGTCTGGAGCAGTTTGCGGCCTTTGGTGATGTGCAGGGAGGAAGCGGTGACGCGAATGCGCGCGAGCGAGATTCTGAACCGCGCGTCCTTCGGATCGCGAGTGTAGGCCTTCTGGTAAAGCTCGAAAGCGGTGTCGTAGTCCTCACGGGCCTCGGCGGCCTGGCCTTGCTTGAAGTCAGAGTTGGCCGATTCCGCGTGCAGCCGGGCTGAGGGCAGGCCGAGGGCGGCTGCGGCGGCCAGAAGTGCGAAAACGAGGGACCATCGCGGCGCTATGGTTCGAACTGCGACTGGTGCGGAGGTGCGACGGTTCATACGACTCCAAAACACGGCAAAGGGGGCATGGCGACGGACCCGGATTCGCGCACGGCTGCAAGCCCTTGTGGACCGCGACGGGCGTCCCGATGTGATTCATCGTGCCGATCTGCTCGGAAAAAACGCTCCCTCATTCTAACAAAGCTCCGCTGGGCTTCGTGGCCCATTGAGATATGGCCCGATGCTACGATGAGAATTCAAGGAAGGCTGCCAATGGCCCGCCAAACCAGCCATGTTATCGCCCAAAAGGATTCGCCAGCCGCCAAAAAACCGGCGAAGCCCCGCGATCCCGTGGCCAGCGGCCAGCGCGATGCGGCGCACAATCGCGCGGCCAGCCACAACTACTTTCTGCTGGAGAAGTTCGAGGCCGGCGTGGCGCTGCGCGGGACAGAGGTGAAGTCGATCCGCCAGGGCAATGCCAACCTGAAAGACTCCTATGGCCTGATCAAAGATGGCGAGGCGTTTCTGTTGAACATGCATATCGGGCCGTACTCCCACGGCAACATCGCCAACCACGACGAAACGCGCACACGGAAACTGCTGCTGCACCGCGAAGAAGTCCGCAAGCTACTCTCCAAGACGCAGATCAAGGGACATACGCTCATTCCGACGCGGCTGTATTTCCGCAACGGGCGGGTGAAGTGCGAGCTGGCGGTGGCCAAAGGCAAGCAGGATTGGGACAAGCGGGAGACGGAGCGGCGGCGGGAGGCGGACCGGGAGGCGAGGGCGGCGATCAAGGCGAGCAAGCACCGAGGGGGGCGGTGAAGCAGCTAGTAGCTAGTAGCCATTGGCTTTAGCTCATCGCGCGATCGGGGTTGTCGCGCGATTCCGAGATTGGGGCGGCGGCAGACGCGGAGCGACGCGCGTCCCGACACGCTCAGATTTGCCACAAGCCGAGCGATCCGTGAAGAATGGGCACTATGCGCGCTGAAACCTCGTTTGCCCCGATCGCGGGGATTGCAACCGAACTGATGGCCGTTCTGGCCGCCGACACTCAAACCGAAAAGGGACCGGAAGCGAAACCGAAGCCCACGCTGCTCACGGCTGACCCGGCTGTTCAGGCGGCTGCGGCAAGCTTGCTTGCAACCGGCGAATACAAAGGCGGCGCCAATGAAACGGTGCTGCTGCATGCACCGGCGGGATTGGCCGCCAAACGGCTGCTGATTGTCGGGCTGGGCAAGCTGGCGAAAGCTACGGTGCATTCGGTGCGCGATGCCGCGGGGACGGCTGTGCGATTTGCGAAACCGCGCGAGATTCGGGAGGTGCTTCTCGCACTCCCCTCTTCCGAAAGTCTGCGCGGCGCAGCCGTGGTGAGGGCGGCGGTGGAGGGCGCCTTTGTGGGCGACTTCGACGCAGACACCTACCGCAGCGATCGCAAGGACCAAAGCATCCAGACATTCACGCTTGCGGTTGCGGGCGATGCCGAGCGAGCAGCGGTCGAGGCGGCTTTTGCCGAGGGCGTAATCGTGGGCGAGAGCCAGAACTTCGCACGTTCGCTGGTGAACGAGCCGGGCAACAAGCTGACGCCAACGATCCTTGGGCAGCGGGCGGCGCTGATGGCGCAGGAGGTTGGCCTGGGGTGGGAAGTTCATTCCACGGAAAAGCTGCATGAGCTGAAGATGGGAGCGTTCTGGAGCGTGGCCCAAGGATCGCCGGAGCCGCCGGCGCTGATTGTTCTGCGGTATGAGCCGGAGGAAGTTAGAGAGGGCCCGGTGTTGGGTCTGGTGGGAAAAGGCATCACCTTCGATACCGGCGGCATCTCGATCAAGCCCGCAGACAACATGGAAAAGATGAAGTACGACATGGCCGGCGGAGCGGTGATGATCGGCGTGATGCGCGCCATTGCGCTGCTGAAGCCGAAGGTGCGGGTGATTGCGATTGTTTGCGCGGCGGAGAACATGCCTTCGGGGACGGCGCAGAAGCCCGGAGACGTGCAGACGGCGATGTCGGGCAAGACCATCGAAATTATCAATACCGACGCCGAGGGCAGGCTGGTGCTGGCGGACGGACTGACCTACGCGCGGCAGCTTGGCGCGACGCACCTGATCGACGCGGCGACGCTGACCAGCGCCATCTCGGTTGCGCTGGGCAAGATCACCGCCGGCGCCTTCTCGAACGACGACGTGGCGTACAGCAAATTTGAGTCGGCCCTGGCGATTTCCGGAGAAAAGTTCTGGCGGCTGCCGCTGGGAGACGCGTACGCGGACTTGATCAAATCGGACATCGGCGACATCAAGAACACGGGCGGGCGCTGGGGCGGGGCCATCATCGCTGCGGAGTTCCTGCACGTCTTCGCCGAGGACACGCCGTGGATCCATCTCGATATCGCGGGCATGGCGTGGGTGGAGGACTCGCGGCCATACATCGCCAAAGGGCCCAGCGGGATCGGCGTGCGGTCGATCCTGGAGTGGGTGCGGAGTTACTAGAGAACCATCGAACGAGTCAATTTAGTCCCTAACGGCTGAAGAAGCTGCGAAAGAAATCCCGGCGTTGCCGAGGAGGATGCAGCCGAGTCTCCGGGCCTAAAGGCCAGAGATTCTTAGGTGAGCGATTCAGGGGCCTGAAGGCTTCTGCTCCCTCCGATTGGGCACGAAGATCCCTGCTTCTTCCGTTTGGTCGCGAAAGCCACGCTCCCTCCGTTTGGGTGCGAAGGCCACACAAATCTTTCCACATTTGAATTCCCTCATTACGGAATAGCCCCTTGAAGTTGCGCGGATTTGCGCCGATTTAAGAGGGAGAAGCCGCTATGCGAACCGGTGTGCGCGAAGGATGAGTGCGCGGCCAGGGCCGGGCAACAATGTGACCTAGTCCAAAGCCGAAGAGAGAACCAGGGCCGGAGAAGAGCGTCGATGACCGACCGCAATGAACTGCTTGAAGCCGCGTTTGACAGCGTTCCCGAGGGCGTTGCTCTGGTGGGCACGGAGGGCGAGGTGGTGCTGTGGAACCAGGCGGCGCAGGGCATCACCGGGTACGCAGCGATCGACTTGCTGGCACGGCCGCTGCCCGAGGGCCTGGAACCACTTCTGTTGGAGGAAACCAGAGATGCGGATGCTGGGGCAACGGCGGGAGGGGGCCGGCGTGCGTTGGTGCGAGCGAGGCACAAACTGGGGCACAGAGTTCCGGTGATCGCGCGGGCTCTGGTTCTGCGCGACGGGCTAGGAGAGCGGATCGGAGCGGCGGCATTGTTTCATCCCGCGGAGAGCCTTGACGCGCTGCCGCACGGAGAGAGCAGCGACGACGCGGGTGCGGATGAGGCCCTGGGAGAATTCGAAGAACGGCTGCAGATGGAGTTCGACGACTTCACGCGTGGCGGGCCGCCCTTCAGTGTTTTGTGGATCGGTGTGGATCAGGCGCAGGAGTTGCGCAAGACGCACGGCGCAAGCGCCTGCAACGCAATGCTCGAGAAGGTGCGACGCGCGCTGATGCAAGGTCTGCGGCCGGCCGAGGAGATGAGCCGCTGGGGCGACGATGAATTTCTGATTGTGGCTCACGAGCGCAGCGCGGAGATGCTGGTGTCGCACGCGCGAACGCTTGCCGGTCTCGCGCGCACGGCGGACTTCCGCTGGTGGGGCGATCGCGTGTCGCTCACGGTAAGCATTGGCGCGGCACGGGCCGGCGGCGACGGCGCCGAAACGCTGGCGCAACTGCTGGAGCGCGCGCGAGAGGCCTTGGAAACGAGCAGCCGGACGGGCGGGAACCGGGCGACCGTTGCGGCGGCGAACGATGCGACCGTGACTTCGGCGGAGGGATCGACATGTTTGCCATCATAGGCATCTTCGTGGTGTTCGCCGCGATCATTGCGGGCTTCCTGATGGAGAAGGGGCACATGCTTGTCCTTTTGCAGCCGGCCGAGCTTCTGATTATTGCGGGCGCGGCATCAGGAACGCTGCTGGTGGCGAATCCCGTGCGCATTCTGAAGGACATTGTTGCGGGGCTTATGGCGTCGCTGAAGGGCTCGCCGTTTACGACGGCGCGCTACCTGAGCACGCTGAAGATGATGTACCAGTTCCTGAACAAGGTACGCAAAGAAGGATTGCTGGCTGTGGAGATGGACGTGGAGAAGCCCAGCGAGAGCACGATCTTCAAAAACTATCCAGAGTTTCTCAACGATCATCACGCGCGGGATTTTGTTTGCGACACGCTGCGCACCGCAATAACGGGAGGCGTGGAGCCGTTTGACATGGATCAGATGATGGAGCTGGACATGGAGGTGCACCATCACGAGGCGGTACAACCGGCAGATTCGTTGAACACGGTAGCAGATTCGCTGCCGGGCCTGGGGATTGTGGCTGCGGTACTTGGGGTGGTGATCACGATGGGCTCGCTGGGCGGACCGCCGGAGGAGATTGGCAAACACGTTGCCGCGGCACTGGTGGGAACGTTTCTCGGCATCCTGCTGTGTTACGGCGTGGTTGGCCCGTTGGCCGCAAGCATGCGCAAGCTGGCCGACGAGCACAACGAGTATCTGCATGTGCTGCGCGTGCTGCTGCTGGCGTTTCTGAAGGGCTCGGCGCCGATGATTGCGATTGAGCTGGGTCGGCGCGCGATTCCGGCGTATGCGCGGCCGAGCTTCGACGAGATGGAGAAGAACTGCAAGAACAAGACCGAGCCGGTGGTGGAAGCGGCGGCGGCGTAGGGACAGGGACATAGGGACTAGGGACTGAGTGATTGAATGGCGGCGAAGTCTCAACCCATCATCGTCATCAAGAAAAAGGGCGGGCATGACGGCCATCACGGCGGTGCGTGGAAGGTGGCGTATGCCGACTTCGTGACCGCGCTGATGTCGCTCTTTATCGTTCTGTGGCTGATGGGCCAGAGCGATCCGGTGAAGAAAGCGGTGGCCGGCTACTTCAACGATCCCAGGGGAACCGGCAGCCTGTTGGGCACCACGATGTCGGGAACCGGGTCGGGAACCGGCGCAGGCGCGGCGTCGGCAGCCGACCAAAATCAGCAGAAGCTCGAGGAACTCAAGGAAAAGCTCGAGCGCGAAATTGCGGAGCGCAAGGATCTGGAGAAGCTGATCAAGCAGATTGAGATCACAATTACTCCCGAGGGGCTGCGCATCGAGTTGATCGAGGACAAGAATGGGACGTTTTATCAAAGCGGCAGCGCGCGCTTGAGCCCGAGCGGGCAAGAACTGCTGGCATTGCTGGCTTCGGAGCTGAAGACGCTTCCTAACCAACTGCTCATCGAAGGGCATACGGATGCGGCGCAGTACTCGACCAACGCGAATTACAGCAACTGGGAACTTTCGGCGGACCGCGCCAACTCAGCCCGGCGGCTGCTGCAGCAGGATGGCGTGCGCGGCGACCAGGTGACGCAGGTGCGCGGATTCGCCGACCAGATGCTGCGCGTGAAAAGCAATCCCTACGACCCATCCAACCGGCGCATCACAATCCTGGTGAAGAACCAGGACAACGCAGCGCCACCGCCGCAGTTTGCACACGCGACGGTCGTCGTTGGGGGACCAAACGACGCGAATCCAGGCGCCGGGCCCGGGGCCCTGCCGGCCGCGCCGAAAGCGCAGAGCCCACCGGCTTCGGCGCCCGCAACGCCGGCCAAGCCGACTGCCGCGCAACCGACCGCCAAGCCCGGAATCATGGGCAAGCTTACCTCGATGTTCACTGGCTCGAAGAAGTAGTTGCGGGCGACGCGAAGCGCCGCAGTGGTGGCAGGGCGATGGTGTAGTCTGATGGGCGGATCAGCAAGCGTTTACCCGGGAGAGGCTTACATGGCGATCGTGGCCGGCGTCGATTTCGGCACACTCAGCGTTCGCGTGACTTTGGTTGACAGCAAAAAGGGGCCGATCGGCACCGCATCGGCCAGCTATCCGCTGCACCGCAAGCGCGAGGACCCAAATTACGCGACGCAATCGCACGGCGACCAGATGGCCGCGTTGGCCGCGGCAACGAAGGATGCGCAGAAGAGCACGGGGATCGATGGCGCGCAGGTGGCCGCGATCGCGCTCGACACCACCGGGTCGAGCGTAATTCCCGTGGGCGAGGGGCTGGAGCCGCTCGACGAATACTACTTATGGTGCGATCATCGCGCGTTCGCCGAGGCCGAGGAAATTACGCGCAAAGCGCACGAACTGGGGTTCGAGGGCATCGAGTGGTGCGGAGGCGTTTACTCGCACGAGTGGGGATTCGCCAAGCTGCTGCACTGGCTGCGGCACAACCCTGAGAAGCGCGCGCACTTGGTGACGGCGCTCGAACATTGCGACATGCTGGCGGCGACGCTGTGCGGCGTGACGGAGACGAGCGCGCTGAAGCGCAGCGTGTGCGCGATGGGTCACAAGTGGATGTGGAATCCGAAGTGGGGCGGGCTGCCACCGGAGAAGTTTCTTGTTGCGGTCGATCCATTGTTTGCCGGCGTGCGCGCGAAGATGGGTGGCGAGTATCTGACCAGCGATCACATTGCGGGCAAACTTTCCGCAAAGTGGGCCGCGGCGCTGGGGCTGCGAGCGGGAATTCCGATTCCCGTGGGCGCTTTTGACGCGCACTGGGACGCGATCGGCTCGAACATCCGCGAAGGCGACGCGGTGAACGTGGTGGGCACGTCGACATGCGTGATTGCGATGGCGCGCCAGGCGGAGCTGGTTCCGGGAGTGTGTGGCGTGGTGCCGGGAAGCGTGCATCCGGACTACACGGGCATCGAGGCGGGACTCTCGGCGGTGGGCGACATCTTTGAGGCCATCGCCAAGCGCGCGGGAACAACGGTGGCCGCGCTCAGTGAGGGGCTCGATGCGTACAAGGCAGGCCAGACCGGACTGCTGCGGCTAAGCTGGGACAACGGCGACCGCACGGTGCTGGTGAATCCCGAGCTGGGCGGCGTGACGCTAGGCTGGAACCTAGTGCACACGGCGCAAGATGAGCTCTTTGCCGCCATTGAAGGCACCGCGTTCCACACGCGCATCATTCTGGAGCGAATGGTGGAACATGGAGTGCGCATCGATCGCGTGATCAATGCGGGCGGCATTCCGCAAAAGAACGAAGTGCTCAATCGTGTCTACGCGAACGTGCTGAACAAACCGGTGCTGGTGCCCGCGGGGATTCCGACGAGTCTGGGGTCAGGGATCTTTGCGCTGCTTGCCGCCGGAGCGTACAAAACGATCGAAGAGGCGCAAGCCGCGGTCTGCCTGCCGCTGCGCACGGTCGAGCCCGATGCGAAGTCAGCGGCAGTTTACGAGCAGCTCTACCGGCACTATCGCGATGTGTACTTCGCACTGGGGACGCGCGGCGCGGCGCCGGCGGCTCTGGGGAAAGTGCTGCCGGAGCTGAGAAGGATTGCGGCGGGAGTGCGAAAGCGGTCTAAGGATGCGCTGAAGCTTTAACCGAACGACCAGGCTAAAACTTGTTTCCGCACTGCAGACAAGTCGCTATCATCTTGCCGCTTCCTATATAACCCGTTGTCCACTTCCATCCTCGCTTCGCGGCCTGGACTTGAGTGGAGCCGCACCGTGGACACTTTAACCCTTGTTGGCCCAATCCAGCCATGTTGGCAGCTTGAGCGGGGAATTGCTGAGGAGGCTGAGGGGCGGGTGGCATTGGACCCGTGGGATTGGTCTGCGCACCGAGTGGCTCGACGGGTTTGCCGCATGAAGGGCAAAAACGCGTGCCTGGAAGGAGGGGCGCACCACATCCTCCGCAGAAGCTATTTCCGGCGGTGCCGCTTTGGTTATCCATGGTCAACTCCTGGAACAGTATAGCCGTAGGCGAGACCATGCGGGAGGCCCAGCCGTAACACTATAAGAGGCGCTGCGCCCCGCAGCTGCTTGCGCTCCGGCTCCGCTCGGTTTACCGTTGTGTTCACATTCCAGCGAGCCGGGTGACCCGTGTCCAACTCCTTCTCGAGTCCATTCATACCCAGCCTTTTCTTTGCCTTCATCGCATGCGCCGTTACTGGCGCCACACCTGCACAATCGCCCGTAGCTCCGGCTGCGAATGCGGCCGCCAGTGTGGCCGTTGATCCGTGGGCTGCGCCCGACTTTTCCGCCGATCCCAAAGCGTTGTACGAAGCGGCATCGGCCGTGCCTGCGCCCGACGGCGCTAACGTGGTGGAGCTGGTGGAAGACGAGAGCTACACCTTTGACGAAGCGGGGCGGATGACTCATGTAGGCCGCATCGTCTACAAGGTACTTACGCAGAAGGGCGCTGAGGGATGGGACTCTCTTTCAGTTGGCTGGGAGCCGTGGCACGAAGCGCGACCTCAAATTCGCGCCAGGGTCATTGGGCAGGACTTCAGCGTCCACACCCTTGATGCGAACACGATTACGGAAGCGCCGGCACGCGGCGGCGACTACAAGACCTACAGCGACGGCAAGCGGCTGCGCGCGCCGTTCCCAGCGATCGCTCCGGGCGTGGTGGTGGAAGAGGAGTACACCGAGACAGAGACGGAGCCGCTGTTTGCGCCGGGCCGTACAGGGCGTGTCGAACTTGGGCAGGAGAATGTTCCGGTGGCGCGCAGTCGGGTGATCTTTGACGCTCCCGCGGCGCTGCCGCTGCGGACCGACTTGTTTCTGCTTCCCGATATGAAGCCTGTGCGCACAGAAGCGGGCGGGCGCGTGACTCTCACTTTCGATGTGGGCTCGATCGACGGCATCGATCCGCGCGAGCCGTACCTTCCCCCGGATGTAGTGCGTTTTCCCATCATCGGATTCGCAACGGGCGCGTCGTGGCAGAGCGTGGCAGCCGAATACGGAAAGATCGTCGACAATCTTTCCGGCTCCGCAGCGGTGAAGGCGTTCGTTGAGCCGCTGATTGCCGGGAAAAAGTCCGCAGCCGAAAAGGAAGCGGCTATTGTGGACTATCTCGACCGCGAGGTGCGGTACACGGGGATCGAATTCGGCGAAGCCGCCATTGTGCCGCACGATCCGGCGGAAACCCTGGCCAAGAAATACGGCGATTGCAAGGACAAGGCCACGCTGCTGGTGGCGATGCTACGCGCTGCCGGCATTCCCGCGAACGTGGCGCTGCTCAGTGTCGAGTCGCGGATGGATGTTCCCGCGGATCTGCCCGGCATGGGCATGTTCGATCACGCGATCGTTTATGTGCCGGAAAAAAATCCGATATGGATTGACGCCACCGACCGCTACGCGCAACTGGGGCAGATTCCGATGGGCGACCAGGGGCGGCTGGCGCTCATCACGAGCGCCACGACAACTGCGCTGGTGAAGACGCCGGAGTCAACTTCGAAGGACAACGGCTTGGTGGAGACACGGGAGTTTACGCTGACGGACAACGGTCCTGCGAATGTGGTGGAGATCACCGAGCCCGAGGGGATCTACGCGTCGGGGTACCGCGCGTACTACGCCGACAAGCCGGACAAGGACACGCGCGAGGGGTTGCGCGGATACGTGCAGTCAGAGTACGTTTCGGACGATTTGACGAAGGTAGATCGCACCGACCCGGCCGATCTCTCCCAGCCCTTCAAACTCACGATTGCATGCGAGAAAGCGAAGCGCGGCTACACGAATCTCGAGGGCGCGCAGGCCGCAATTCGCGTGGACCGGCTTTTCCAGATGCTGCCGGACGAACTGAAGCGCAAAGACGACAGCGACGAGAAGAAGAACACCGGGCCCGATAAGCCCAAAAAGCCGCGTACGGAAGACTGGTGGCTGGACGCGCCCTACAACATCGAGTGGACCTATCACCTGATCCCGCCCGCCGGATTCATTCCCAAGGAGCTGCCCAAGGACGCGACGATTTCGGCGGGCCCCGCCCTGCTGACGGAGAGTTTTTCCGCCGGCAAGGATGGCGTGGTGCTGGCGCACTTTGCTTTTGACACGGTGAAGCGGCGCTATACGGTGGCCGAAGCAACTGCGTTGCGCAACGAAATAGCCGATTTGATCGACGGGCCGGCGATCCTGGTGAACTTCGAGCCGCAAGGCGCGGCGCTGCTGCGCGACGGCAAGGTGAAGGAGGCGCTGGCCAGCTATCGCGCGCTGATCGCGCAGAATCCGAATTCAGCGGTGCACCATCTGCAGGTGGCTAATGTGCTGCTTGAAGCGGGAATGGGCGAGGCGGCGCGCGGGGAAGCGCGACTGGCCGTGAAACTCGATCCAACATCGGCGCTTGCCGAGCGGACGCTCGCCGACATTCTGAAGCATGACCTGGTGGGCCGCAATTTGCGCGCCGGCAGCGACCTGGCTGGCGCCGCAGAGGCTTATCGCGCGGCCATCAAGCTCGATCCTGACGATCACTCGGCACAGGGCGACCTGGCCATTCTTCTGGAATACGACTCCGTCGGGCGACGTTACAGCGGACAGTCGCACATGAAGGAAGCGATCAAGGAATATGAGGCGCTGGGGGAGGACAAGCTCTCCGATCTCGGCATTGCCGACAATCTGGCCTTCGCGCTGTTTTACGGCGGCGACTTCGCCGGCGCATACAAGGCTGCGCAGACGCTCAATCCCGAGCCCAAGCCGCTGCTTTCCGCCAGCATGGGCATGATGCAGGACAGCAAGGCGGGCCTGGCCGAGGCGAACAAGCGGTCCACAAACGAGGACTCATTCAAAGACACCGCGGGCACGGCCGGCGAGATGCTCATGAATGTGAGGCAGTATCCGCAGGCGGCGGACTTTCTGCAGGCAGGCGCCGCGGGCGACGATGCGGCACGCACGCTGGGCCTGGCCAACATGCTGCGCGGCGCGATCCACCACGAGGACGCGAAGTTCGCCAACACGCCGGAAGACATGGTCAAGCGCTTCGCTCTGGTTCCTTTCGACGCCAACCTGACTGAAGACAGCTTCGCCGCGTTGCTCAGCCGCAATGGGGTCAAGGTGCTGAAAGCCATGGATGCCGACGAGCTGAAGGACGAGCTGAATTCAGGCAAACAGATGAACAGCCAACTGGCCCGCGAAGACAGCTCGCTCGATGTGACCGAAGACATTCTGCTGCAGATGCTCGATCCCAAAGGCGAGGGCGACGATGCGACCGGGTACAGGGAAAAGGTGGAGCTGCTGAACGGCACCACGATGACCGTCTTCATCGTGAAAGAGGATGGGCAGTACAAAGTGCTCGATTCGCTCGATAAGCCGAATTCAATTGCCCTGGAGATGCTGGATCGCGTCAACGCGGGCGATCTGAAGGGCGCCAAGGCGCTGCTGGACTGGATGCGCGAGGATCAGCACCTGGAGGGCGGCGACGATCCGCTGGGCGGGCCCGTGTTTCCGCGGTTCTGGATCAAAGGGGAAGCGGCCGATGCGCGCAAGATGAAGCTGGCCGCGGCGGCCATCATGGTTGAAACGAAGCCAACGGTTGCGCAGGGCGTTGCGGTTCTCGAAGCGGGCTTGAAGGATGCGGCCGGCGATCGCGAGCGCACGAATATTCAGCTCGCGCTTGCCGACGGCTACTCGCTCCAGGACAACTTTGCGGCGTTGCTTGACGTTTCTTCGGCACTGCTGAAGCAGGAGCCGGAATCGAAGCAGGCATTCCTGTACAACAGTGAAGCCCTCATGGGTTTGGGACGCTACGACGACGCTCTTGCTTTGGCCGACGCAAGGCTCAAGCTGCTCGACAACGACAGCGATGCCATCAACATGAAGATGGAGATCGAGGCCAATCGCGGCGACTTTGCCGCAGCGCACGCCTGGGGAGAAAAACTGCTCGCGCTTGGCCA
>JBEKAJ010000079.1:0-12459 GCA_050018295.1 Occallatibacter sp.
GCAACCGCTTTTTCCCTTCAAACGTCTTTCTGACCTTGTCTTTTTGCGCCGCAACGGCGCTTGCTTTTGCGCTCATGCTTCCCGCCGGAGCGCAAACGCAATCGGGGGCTCCGAAGCAACCTGCGCCTGCGCCGGTCAAGACAACCACAATCGAGACAACTGCCTCAGCCGTGAAGGATTCAGCCGAAACTCAGGCGCAACTGATGATGTTGCTCCGTCTAAGCCCAACGCTCACCGCGGTTGTGGCTCACGACCCCTCACTGCTGGCCGACCAGCAGTACGTGGCCCGCAATAACCCTGAGCTGGCGCAGTTCCTCTCGAGCCATCCTGACGTCGCGCGCAACCCCGAGTTTTATCTCTTCAGCCGCCTCAACGAGGGCGGCGGACGCCGCGACCAGGCACTGGAGCGCGCCGTGTGGCCCGAACTCGTCCCGCCATTCGAGCAGGGATCGACAGCGGCCGTGATGGACAAAATCGCTCCCATAATCATCATGCCGGCCTTGTTTCTCTTTCTCATCTGGATGATCCGGATCCTGGTCGAGACCGGCCGCTGGAACCGCGCCTTCAAGCAGCAGAGCGAGATCCACGCCCGCCTGATCGACAAGTTCAGCACCAGCCAGGACCTGGCAGCGTATATGGAAACAGAGGCGGGCAAGCGGTTTCTTGCGGCATCGCCTATTCCGCTCGGCGTGGAAACAGCGCAGCACATGCCCAACACCGTGGCGCGCGTGCTGACGCCGCTGCAAGTGGGGATTGTGATGACGCTGCTGGGGATTGGCTTGTTCTTGCTGCGAAATGTCGGACCCGGCATGGAGACGCCGATGGCAGTGCTGGGGACGCTGGCGCTGATGCCGGGAATCGGGTTTATCCTTTCGGCAGCGGCAACCTGGGTTCTGGCCCATCGGTTGGGCCTCATGCCCGAGAAGCTCGACGCTCAGAATCCGGCCGCGCCCTTCGGCTCACAGGACAGGCAGTGAGCGGCGAAGGGCCTAGCCGTGGCGAAAGAACGTATGTCCTGGGAATCCGTATTGCCGGGTGCATTCGCCGGCAGCGCGCTGGATCGAGCGGCCGCCGCCGGTGTGTGTGAACAGGCGATGGAGAACGACGCCTTCGCCGCGTTTTACGAGCGATCGGCGCGTCCGCTCTGGGCCTATCTCGCGCGCGTTTCCGCCGATCCAGCTCTGGCTGAGGACCTGATGCAGGAAAGCTACGTGCGCTTCCTCTGCGCGGTGGGCGCCCCGTCCCCCGCTGATGAAGGCGAAGCGGCCGCCCGCCTTTATCTTTTCCGCATCGCCACCAACTTGCTGCGCGACCACTGGCGCCGTCCGCGCGCCGCATCCATCGAAGAGATCCCCGAAGAGTTTTTCGCCGCGCAAGGCCGTTCCGCGCAAAGCGATTCCCAAATCCTGCTGGGTCCGGCGCTCCGGCAGATGAATTCCCGCGAGCGGCAATTGCTATGGCTTGCCTACGCTGAAGGCTATTCACATCGCGAGATCGCAAAAGTGACGGGCCTTGCCGCGACCAGCATCCGCCTGCTGCTGTTCCGCGCGCGGCGCAAGATCGCCGGCTTCCTGCGCGAGCGGGCAGCACCTGTTGGGAGGGAGTCATGATGCCAAAGAGCTGCCCGCACGAGAAAGAAATCCGCGAGCTGATCGAAGGCGGCCAATGGCCGCTCGCCGCGTCGCTGGAGCTCCGTGCTCACGTGGGAGAATGCCGCACATGTAGCGATCTGGCGCTTGTGGCCGAGGCTTTCCAGAATGCGCGCATCGAATCAGTTGCCGCGGCGAAGCTAGCCTCGCCGGGCGTGCTGCTGTGGCGCGCGCAACTGCGCCGCCGCAACGCAGCCGTCGAACGGCTCACGCGTCCCCTTCTCGGCGCACAGATCTTTGCCCTCGCAGTTACGCTTGTTGCCGGATTGGGATTTGTAGGCTTCGAGGCGCGCCATGGCCTCGCCTGGCTCACCTGGCTCGAACAGCTTCCGCAAAGCGCGGGACTCGATTGGGACAACCTGTTCTCCGCTTCACTCACCGGTTCCGGATGGACCTGGTTGGTGCTGTTCACGGCCCTCGCCACACTGGTGTTCCTCGGTGGCGTCGCGCTCTATAAGGCCACAGACAGGCAATAGCGAACGGCCGATCCCGACAGGCCGCATGCACAAACTGACCGGTTCACCTTACTCCGTTTCAGGCTTCGGACTTCTCCCGCGCCGCCCTGTTCTATTTCCCTATGCGAAGATGGATGCGCGCCCCGGACAATGCGACAGCGGGAGGAATGAATCGATGGATTGGAGCGAGAGGACGAGACGGGCATTCATGAAGCAGTTTGGCGCGGCGGCGTTGGCCGCCGCGAATGCCGACGGATTGGGATTAGCGCAGGCCGCCAGACCACAGCCCGCGCCGACGGCTGCCGACCTGAAGCAAGCCGCCACGCGCGACTTGCGCATGGCCTGGTGGCACGAGGCCAGGTTCGGCATGTTCATCCATTGGGGCCTTTACAGCGTGATCGGTCAGCATGAGTGGGCGAAGGAGAATGAGGGAGTTCCTTTGTTCCAGTACGAGTTGCTGGCCAAGCACTTTCACCCCAAGCCCAACGCCGCACGCGAGTGGGCTCGGCTGGCGAAACGCGCCGGCCAGAAGTACATGGTGATGACCACCAAGCATCACGAGGGCTTTTGCAACTGGGACACGCAACTGACCGACTACAACGCCATGGACCAGGGGCCGGGGCGCGATCTGGTGCGCGAGTTCGTTGAGGCTGCTCGCGCCGAGGGGTTGCGCGTGGGCTTCTACTACTCGTTGATGGACTGGCACCACCCCGACGGCGCAATTTGCAAGTCCGACGACGCAGCGAGGCGGCGGTTCGTCGACTACACGCACGGTCTGATCCGTGAGCTACTGACCAACTACGGCAAGATCGACATCCTCTGGTACGACGTGGCGTGGCCGCTGACAGCCGAGCAATGGGAATCCGAGCGGATGAACGAGATGGTCTTCACGCTGCAGCCCGAGATCATCGTGAACAATCGCAATTTGTTGCCGGGAGATTTCGCCACGCCGGAACAGCACATCCAGGCCGCCGAGGCAGGACGCGCATGGGAAACCTGCATGACGCTGAACGACAGTTGGGGCTTCAATCGCGGTGATGACGCATGGAAGACACCCAAAACCATTGTCGAGAACCTGATCACCTGTGCGAGCGGCGGCGGCAACTACCTGCTCAATATCGGTCCTGAGCCCGATGGGTCCGTGCCACAGGAGTCGGTCGAGATTCTGGAGACGGTGGGCAGATGGCTCGACACGAATGGCAAGGCAATTTACGGCGCCGAGCGCACTCAGGCCGAGTGGGCCACTAACCTGAATTTCACGCGGCGCGGCAACACGCTTTATGTGCACGTGTACTTCTGGCCAAGCCACACTCCGGCGGCGGAGTGGCTGGACTTCTACAAGCCCGAGGCGGTGGTGGCCTTTGCCGGGCTTAAGCCAAAGGTGCTCTCCGCGCGACTCGTCAAGACGGGGCAGAAGGTCGAGTATACGCAGGATGAGTTCACGTTGAGGATGACGGGCCTGCCGCTGGTTGCGCCTGACCAGCCTGCAACGGTGATCGAAGTGGAGTGCGACGGCGAGCCGATGATCGACCACACAGCTCTGCGCCCGTTGTGGCCGCGGCACAAGGTGGGCATCAGCGTGTAGTTCGAGGCGAGTTCACCCGGCTGCGAGAATTGCGTCGGCGATGCGCGCGGCTTCGACTGCGGGCCGCACCACGTGCACGCGCACAATCGACGCACCGTGGAGAATCGCGGCGGTCATCGCAGCAAGACTCGCGTTCTCGCGGTTAGCCATGGGCGCGGCTTCGCCACCGAAGAGCGGCGCCAGCGTATGGCCGAGGAACGATTTGCGGCTGAGACCGGCAAGCAACGGCCGGCCGAGTTCGAGTAATTCTGCCTGACGCGCGAGAAGTGTGTGGTTCTCGCCGAAGTGCTTGCCGAATCCGTAGCCGGGGTCGAGCACGATGGAATCGAGCGGAATTCCGGCGCGTTCGGCGGCAGCGAGACTCGCGGCCAGTCCCTCGCGCACCGTTGCCAGCAGTGCATCGGACTCAAGCTGCGGTTGCGCGCGCCATTCTTCGGGCCGCCCGCGCGTGTGCGAAAGCACCACTCCAGCGTGAAACCCGGTACAGACTTCGGCGATTGCAGGGTCCCATGTAAGTCCGCTCACGTCGTTGACGATTTCAGCGCCCGCTGCAAGCGCCGCCCGAGCTGTTTCTGCTTTGTAGGTGTCGACAGAGACCACTGCGTGGGGCAGACTCGTCAGGATTCCTTCGAGGACCGGGAGCAGCCGTGCCTGTTCTTGCTCGGCGCTGACAGCCGCGGCCGCGCCACCTGCTCGCGAGCCGGGCCGCGTGCTCTCCGCGCCCAGATCGAGAATGTCCGCGCCGTCCTCAATCAGCTTGAGCCCATGCGCGACTGCTGCTTTAGGCGAGAGAAACAACCCGCCGTCACTGAACGAGTCCGGAGTGATATTCACGACGCCCATCACAAGCGTGCGCGGGCCGAGTTCGAGGATCCGCGTCCGCAGCCGCCACTGTGCCGTGCCTCTCATACGCGCTCATTTCCGATGGTACGCCGCGCCACTAATGTCTTTTGCTACACTTCGGGGCATGGTCTCCCTTCGGCGAACCATTGCATTGAGCAGCCTTTTGGTTTGTTCTATAGGCCTGCGAGCTCAAGCTCCCGCCCAGGCCCACAGCAATCCGCGCCCCGAGCGCCGCGTCCCCATGACGGGCCCGCTTGCCGACCGAATCCAGGCCATTCTCGCGGATCCCGCGCTGAGCCACGCGGACTTCGGCATCAGCGTGACCACTCTCGATGGGCAACCGCTCTACGGTCTCAACGACGCGCGCCTTTTTACACCCGCTTCCGACGCCAAGCTGACGACCACCGCAGCGGCCTTTGCCCTGTTGCCGGTGGACACGCTGACCTGGACCACGTTTGTGGCCGCCGATGGCGACATCGATGCAAGCGGCACTTTGCATGGCAACCTGGTGCTGCTTGGCGTGGGCGATCCGACGATCAGCGGGCGCCACTACCCATATGTTGAGCCCGGAACATCCGTGCCGGCAGCTCAGGAGAATCTGCCCAGCGCTACACCGAAGACGGCCATGGACGTTCTGGGCCTGATTGCCGAACAGGTGGAGCAGACAGGCCTGCGCACAGTGGATGGAGACGTGATCGGCGACGATACGTTCTTCGTGAGCGAGCCCTATGCGCTGGGCTGGAGCTGGGACGCGCTGCAGTGGAGCTACGGCGCACCGGTTTCCGCACTCACGTTTAACGACAACACCGACGAGCTCGACATCACCGCCGACCCTGCCGCGCCCGGCGCAACATTAGCCGAGTGGACGCCGGACGTGGATTACTACACCACCGACAACAGCATGACTCCTGTGGAGCAAGGGCAGGAAGCCTACCCCGGCCTCGAGCGCCGCCCCGGATCGTTGCTGGTGCGGGCGTGGGGCACGGCTCCTGCCGGCGGGATGCGCGTTGCGATGGCCGTCGAAGATCCAGCGCAGTTCACGGCGGCAGCATTCAGGCAGGCGCTCATGCTGCGCGGGATCAAGGTGACCGGCGCGGCCGAGTCGCGCCACAAATACCAGACCGGCACGGGCGACTTCGCCGCTGAACGCGAGCAGCCGCTGAAGCTCGCGCCCGGCAACTTCACTTCAATCGCCGCTCCGGCGGAGGGCCGCCGCATTCTGGGCGCGCATATGTCGGTGCCCATCGCTGAAGACATCACCGTGACCAACAAGACCAGCCAGAACCTGCACGCCGAGCTGCTGCTGCGCCTGCTGGGCAAGCTCTATGGAACCGACGGCAGCTTTGAGGAGGGCGCACGCGTGGTGCGCCAATTCATGGTGAATGCAGGCGTCGACAATGGCGATTTCTTTTTCTTCGACGGCTGCGGCTTGAGCACCAACGACAAAATTACGCCGCGCGCTTTCACGCGGCTCTTGTCGTATGCGTCGAAGCAGCCGTGGGGCGAGGAATGGCGCGAAACATTGCCCGTGGCCGGCGTCGACGGCACGCTCGATCACCGCTTCACGGATTCGCCGCTGAAAGGGCGAATGTGGGCCAAGACGGGGACGCTCGACGAGGTGAACACCCTTTCCGGCTACGTGAATGCCGCGAGCGGCCGCATGCTGGCGTTCTCGATTCTCGTCAACAGCCGCTATCCCGGCAGTAACGCTGAGGATCAGGCCATCGACCGCATCGCCGAAGCCATCGCGGCGGCGGAGTGAGGGGCAGGCGCGACAGAACCTTCCCATTCCTAGCCGCCATTCCTTTTCAGGAAAGCAGTTGCAAACGGGTAACACTCATTCACTGCACATGCTGAACGCGGCTTAAGCGGTTGTATCATGGGAGGCAATGCGCACGTGGAATCTTCTTATGGCTTGTGCTTTGACCGCATTCGCCTTCGGTTTGGCCGGCTGCCGCACTCTGCCGCCGTCGAAGCCGTCGTCAGAGTGGACGCCCCAGGAAGCGCGCGGCGCGGCGGTGTACGCGGCAAAGTGCGCGCGCTGCCACTATCCGACGTCGACGAAGCCCCTGCACGGGCCAGGCTTGCAGGCGATCACCAAGGTCAAGGCCATGCCCTCTGGCGCGCCGCCCACTGACGAACGGCTTACGTCAGTGATACTCGACGGGCGGGGGATGATGCCCGCAACACCGCTGGGCGATGAGCAGCTTGCTGACCTGCTCGCCTACTTGCACACGCTATGAGCACGAACGCCAACACGAGCACTCCTAGACCCGGCATGGCGCAGGCGCCTACAGGCCGGAAGTCGCGGAAGCCGTCGCTGCTCAAGCTCCCGGGCCTCATCGCAATCAGCCTTTACATGCTCCTGCTCTCCGGCGTCACCGTTGTTTCCGTGGTGAACCACCGCGCCGGAGCGCTCTATCTTGTGTTCTCAGTTTTCTTCATCGCCGGCGCGCTGGGTTTGCTGCTGCTGTTGCGCTGGGCGTGGGCGCTCACGCTCGCCGCTGTGGCGCTTCTGGCTGGATCGTTCCTGTACACTTACACGACTCAGCACATTGCTTCCTCCCTGGTGCAGGGTCTGCTAAATCTTCTCTTCTTCCTCTATCTGGTCCGCTCCGATGTGCGGGAGAAACTGAAGTGAGAACGAGAAAAGCGGCAACAAGTCAGCCGCCGCGGGCCAACTCTGAAAGCGCAAATTCTCCGACCAGAATTTAGAACCAGTAATTCGGCGCGATGACGCGCAACAGCGCGCGCGTTCCTCGCGAGACGGCGGTGCGCGGCGAGTCGTAGCGCCGGTCTTTGAATCCGAAGTGGCCCACAGGGTCGATGTTGCACGGGAAACGCAGATAGCAGCCCGGCCGGCCTTTGAACGGAATGACTTTTCGGTAGATCAAGTGTTCCAGCAATCGAACGTCGGTGGAGTTCATCTCGCGATTCGAATTGCGCAGCACGCGATCGTAGAAGGCGTGAGAGCAAACGAAGAGCTGAACCCGCGCGTCGTAGCCGCGCCGGAAAAGCCCGAGCCTTCGACAATCGATCATCAGTTCCAGAGGAACGGAGCGCGAGTTGGCGATGCGGTCGAGCGCCTTGCCCAAAGCAGGGAAAGTCAACCGACCGGTCACCTTGATCATGTGTGTGGTGTCGTGGCGGATTTTGCTCAGGGCCAGACCGTCGTCGAGCATCTGCATCTCTGTGTAGCCGTAGTTTGTGCCGGGGGGAATCTCGTGAACCGGCAGCGACAAAAACTCAACTTCGCGGCGCTGCGGGTTTTTGGTTTCCGCAATCGCGCGCAATTCGCTCAGGTCCGCGCCGGAGTTTTCAAGGAAGAGGATTCGCTCGGCGGCCGCGTGAGGATAGTGGAGCCAGAATCGCAATGCGCGTTTGTAATCCTCGAGACGAACCTGCGGCGAGGAGCGCTTGACCTGCGCATTCGCCGGCGGCGCAACGGTGGCCGTCATCACCAGCAGAAAACGGGGCGCTGCAGGTGTGGGCGGCGAATTCTTTGGAGAGGTCATTGCTCGGAAGATCGTTTCTCGGGAAGCGATGACGCGCCGGAATCACCAACCGAATCTGCGGGCGCGATGGGATGAGTGGTCTCTCTTGTCGCTGATCGATGCGCTTCCCACGCCTTGGCGAACTTCCAGTTGACGTAGGCGGAATGATTCAGGTGGAAGATCAGACCCTCCCTGCCATCAAGAAAGCCAAGGCGAAAGATGTAGTTCTTGATAAAGGTGAGCGCCGGATTGATGACCGTGTTCGCGACGAAAGCAAAGATCGAGTCGCTCGTCCTGCCCTTGCGCAAGAACAATGGAATGGTCGCGGTGCTGTAGCGCTGCATGTGTTCGAGGTAATACTCAAACGTCGGATACTGGCGGTGAAGCATGTGGTTTTTCAGCTTGCCGGTTGGCTCCTGCGTTTTGGGCGTGGCATGCGGCTCGGTATCCTCGCGGAGGCGCGCGCTGCCGCGGCGAAAGAGCCGTAATTTGTGGTCGGGGTAGAGGCCGCCGTGGCGCATCCACCGGCCAAAGATCAGGTTGAGCCTGGCAACCATGTAGGCGGCATAGCGGGGCTGGCCACTGAGCAACGTTTTGATCTCCAGAGCCAGCTCCGGCGTTAACCACTCGTCCGCATCGAGATTCAGGATCCAATCGCAGGTGCACTTATCGATAGCGGAGTTGACCTGGGGGCCGTAGCCCTTCCAGCTCTCGTAAAAAATCCGCGCGCCGAAGCTCTTCGCGATTTCGACAGTCTTGTCGGTGGAACCCGAATCGACGAGGTTGATTTCGTTGGCCCAGGCCACGCTGGCCAGCGTGCGGCCAATGTTCTCCGCTTCATTGCGTGCGACGATCGCCACTGAGAGGCTTTGCATGGTTCGCTGAGTGGTTGCTCTGACAATTGTGCTCAGAGTAGCACGCCGCGAGGACACGCAACTGGCTACAATAACAGGATGGAGCTGGTGCAGATTGAATCCGCGCGCCGCGCGCCCGTGCCCAAGCCGGAGTGGCTGAAGGCCCGCGCGCCTGTGGGCGAGAACTACCACAGCCTCAAGCGGCTGGCGCGCTCGCTCGGCCTTCATACCGTGTGCGAGAGCGCGCAGTGCCCCAACATCGGCGAGTGCTGGCACCACAAGACCGCGACCTTCATGATGCTGGGCAATCTGTGCACGCGACGCTGCGGATTCTGCGCCGTGCCCAAAGGCCGCCCGGAGCCCATCGACTTCGACGAGCCGCGCCGTGTCGCCGAGGCAGTGGCGAATTTAGGGCTGCTCCATGCAGTGGTCACCAGTGTGAATCGCGACGACGACAACCTGGGCGGCGCGCGCGCCTTCGCTCTCGTGATCGAGGAGATTCGCCGCCAGGCGCCCGGCTGCCGCGTCGAAGTTTTGGTTCCCGACTTTCAGGGCGACCAGGAATCCATTCGGACGGTCGTCGAAGCCCGCCCGGAAGTGCTCAACCACAACACCGAAACCGTGCCCCGGCTTTATCGCGTCGTCCGCTCCGGCGCGCGCTATGAGCGCTCTTTAGACCTGTTGCGCTACTCCAAGGAGTTGAACCCCGCGGGCGTAACAAAATCCGGCGTCATGGTTGGCCTCGGCGAAGAAACCCACGAGCTGCTCGACGTCTTCCGCGATCTGGCCGCTACCGGCTGCGACATCCTGACCATCGGCCAATATCTGCGCCCCTCGCGCGACCACCTGCCCATGGCGCGCCTCTACACTCCGCGTGAGTTCGCCGAGCTGAAGATGGAAGCGCTTCGCATGGGTTTTCGCCACGTCGAATCGGGCCCGCTGGTGCGGTCGAGCTATCACGCGCACGAGCAGGCGGCGTCGACGGGCTTAGCGGTCGTTGCGTAAGCCGTTGCAAGCATTCGCCTCTCGCCGCAGGAGTTGTAGAATAGCCGTTGACAAATTCGTGAAGTGAGGGAAGCTTCAATGACAGCTTTCATGGCCGGCAATCCGGCGCTCAAAGACCTCTACAACGACCTCAAACGACGCATGGATCAGTCGGTGGCAGATTTCCAGGCCAATCTGGCCGCCACGCGCACGGGCCGCGCCAGCGTGCACATGCTCGATCAGGTGAAGGTCGACTACTACGGCACGCCCACGCCGATCAATCAACTGGCACAGCTTTCGGCGCCCGAGCCGCAGCTCATCGTCATCTCGCCTTGGGACCCGACCATCCTAAAGGAAGTGGAGAAAGCCATTCAGACAGCGGACCTCGGCTTCAATCCCCTCTCCGACGGCAAGATTATCCGCGTTCCTGTCCCCGCCATGACCGAGGAGCGGCGGCGCGATGTTTGCAAGCACCTGAACAAAGTGCTCGAGGAGCACCGCACGGCGGTCCGGAATGTTCGCCGCGACGGCAACGATGCTCTCAAGAAGCTCGCCAAGGACAAGAAGATCAGCGAAGACGACGAGAAGCGCGCGCTTGAAGAAGTGCAGAAGATGACCGACGGCGAAATTCGCCGCATGGAAGAGCTTTCACAGAGGAAAGAAGCCGAAGTGATGCAAGTTTGATGGGCGTGGCGGCTACCTAGCCGCCACACGCTTGCGATACGCATCCAGGCTCACCCGCACGATTCCCCACCCGAGTTGCAGGACAACGATCGCAACGACGATCGCCAATACCTGAAGAGTTCCCTTGTTCGCCGCCGCCAGTGCCCCGCCAAGCGTTGCCGCATCCGCTGGGTTTTTGAGCAGGAACAGCTTGTGTTCCGGAGCGTCGAGCAAAATGCCGAGCGGAATGAGCGAAAGAGCGTGCATCGCCAGGCTCAGCGCGCGGTTCGGCGGGCGTTGCCATGCGCCCCGCGCAAGGTTCATGATCTTCCACGCCAGATCGAATACGTTCACGCACACCACGCACCAATAGACGGTGGACCACACTGGCGCAAACTTGTAAGGCAACGCTTTGAGGTGCCACGCGCCCGGACCAAAGATCAGAAACGGATAGTGAGGAACCAGCAACAGCCACGCCAGGAACAGGCAGCCGAAAAATACTCCGAGCAAGGCGCGCGTGAAGCTGCGCGACTTGGCCCAATCGCCGTCAGCCGCGCCAACCGGCGGAAGATCCATTGACGACCACGGCGGGGTCATGGGTCCGATCATGGGCCCGGCCATGGGCCCAAACGCCCGGAGCTTTTCCGGGAAACGCGCGCCCGTCCGTTCAACCGCCGCAAAGATCATCGTTACGATCGCTGCGTTGATGAGCCAAATCCACGGCAGGCGCAGCGCAACGTGCACCAGCGAAATGCCCACCAATGCTTCCACGCCCAACCCCTGTGCAGCAATGGTGATTACGCTGGCGATGACATAAATCGCCGTGGCCCATGCCAGCACCAGCTTCAGGATGTAGGAGTACGTCGGGAAAATTGCCGGCCCGATCAGGTACTGCTGGCGCTGATAGCGCGCGGCCACCTGGAGCGGAGAGCCGAGCTGCTTGAGCCAATCCTCGGCTTCTTCCTTTGTGAGCGGCCGGTCGAACTCGGCCTCTTTGTCTTCGAGTTGCGCTTCGAGATTGGCGCGCAGCTCGGCAATGATATCGTCCTGCCGTTCCCAGGGCAGGTGCTTCTTTACGGCTTGAAGGTAACGATCGAGAAGTTCCATGGCAATTCCTCAGTTCCTTACAGAAGGTTGGTGATGGATGTGTTGATGGCGTTCCACTCGTCCAGCAGACGGGCGAAGATCAGTTCGCCGTCGCTCGAGAGCCGGTAGAACCGCTTATTGCGCTTTTCTTCCTCGCGCCACTCGCTGGTGAGCAGTCCCTGCGCTTCAAGGCGGCGGAGCAGCGGATAGAGAGTGCTTTCGTCGATCTCCATGCCGCGCTCGGCCAACGCTTTGCGCAGCGTGTATCCGTAGTGCTCCTGCTTGAGTTGCGCCAGAACCGCCAAAGTAAGGCAGCCCCGCCGCAGCTCCATGCGAAGGTTTTCGAAGAGGTTTTCGGTCAAGGTCATGCTGTACTCCATACACTGTACGAAGCACACTGTATGACACACAGTGTATGGTGTCAAGTACTTTTTCGGGATTTTTTCGGACCATGCCTCCGGAGCCGTCAGAGGGCCTACGCTGCCGCGGTATAAATAGCTATTCGGTTCCCCGTTCCAAGACCTCTATCTCCAGAAAGGCAAATAAGATGAGCCTCACTCGACGCGAGTTCCTGATGCGAGCCGGCCATGTGGGTGGATACGGCGCAGCTTTCGTCCTGATGCAATCTCTCGGCCTGCTGGCCATTCCTGAAGCGGCTGGCGAAACCGGCCCGCTACGCCTCGTCGACGGCAAAGGCACTCGCGTGGTGATTCTCGGCGGGGGCATCTCCGGCCTTGTCGCGGCCTATGAGCTGGGCAAAGCGGGGTGGTCGTGCACGATTCTCGAGGCGCGCCAGCGCCCCGGCGGCCGCAATTGGAGCATCCGCAACGGCACCGGGGTGGATTT
>JBEKAJ010000080.1:0-12450 GCA_050018295.1 Occallatibacter sp.
GAAAAAGCCACCCTGCGGTTGCGGAACTGGGTATAGCAATTTGTGGAACAGCTTTAGCCGCAGGGGCCACTCCACAGGAATGCTCTTTTTGGGGGACTGGCCGCAGTGACAGGTATCACAAGCGGCCCGATGCAGATCACAAATACCGCATTCAGCTATCAGCCGTCAGCGACCAGTCGCGAGGCCGCCGGAGTGATGTGGGTCACATGCCGTCGAGGGCTCAGTTAAGGACAATAGAGCCGCTGAAGTAGTTCCACGACCGCGCTACGCCGAAGCAACGGCCGCTGAGCGGCAGTTTCATCAAGAAAATGCCGCCCTGTGCGGACGCAACAATGACGCACGAATCGTGAAACTGTTTTGCCTGAGGAGGCCCTGCATGGGCACAATTGCGATTCCTGAAACGAAGACGATGCTGACGCTTCCCGGGGATGCGGTGCGGCAGATTCAATGGCGGTTCGCCGACCGGTATGACCTGCAGATGCTGGTTGCATCGGCGCGCGGCGTAGCGCGGGGAACGGTGGCGCGGCTTGTAGCCGCGGGCGAGCGCAACACGCACGAGTGGACCAAGGCGAAGGACGAAATGATGGACGCCTTTGACCGCGCGGGAATCACGGCGGCGTTTATGGAGCCGGAGGAGGGTGGATTCATCGTCGGGCCGAAGAACCTGGCGCTGGGACTGGCGGCTTTCGAGTTAGCGTGGGTGGACGGCGGCGCAGCGACGGCAAGCCTGGCTGGATTTTTGGCGCTTTCGCCGATCCACGAACGCGGCACCGCGGAGCAGGTGACTCGCTACAAGAAGCTGGCCGCACCGCCGCAAGCAGGAGAAGATCGCAAGCCGTGGCGCGGAGCCTTCGCACTGACGGAGCCGATTCCGTATGTGGGCGTGGATACCGGCATGCTGAGCGGCAAGGTGCGCGTGGCGGAATGGAAAGACGGCGAGGAGCCGTGGCTGCGGGTGGACAAGCGCGGCCGGTTCATCACGGGAATTGCATTTGCAAATTTTGTGACGGCGGCGGTGAACTCCGACGACGAGCGCATCAAGGGCAGTTGCGTGGTGATTCTGGAAGAGACCGACGAGGGCACGTTCGACCGCGGCACGGCGACCAAGAAGCTCGTGCACCAGCTTTCGTCCACCGGTGATCCGGTCTTCAATTTGAAAGTGCCGGCGAGCCGCATTGTAGGCGGATACACGGTGAAGAACGGCGTGATCGTGCCGAACTTCAATCACAGCGAAATTATTGACGCGGTGTTCCGGCGGACGCGCGTGCCGGTGGGCCTGATGACCGCGGCCAAGCTGCTGTCGGCGGCGGAACCGGTGATTCGCTATCAGCGGCAGCGTTTCCGCGGAGCCGAGGGCGCCAAGCCGGGCTCAGTGCGCTACGAGCAGGGCATCCAGCAGCGGGAGGACGCGCTGCACCGTCTTGTCGACATCTGGGCTGCGGGTGAGGCGGCGGCCTCGCTGGGCTTTGCGGCGGCACGGCTGTTCGACGAATTGGATCCGCTGGAGAAGCAGAAGACAGCGATGCTGAAGGAGCGCGGCATCAACGGCGGGCGCGCGGAGATGAAGGCGCTGAAAGAGAGCGAGGAACGCGCGATCGAGCTGACGAAGCTGAGAGACGACAGCGCGCGGCGCGCGGAGCTGGAAGCCGATCCGCTGGTGCAGTACGTGCTGAAGGACGCCGAGGCCAATGTGCTGTGCCCGGCGACGAAGCTATGGAACACCGGCCACGGCGCCAACATGATGCGCGAGGCCGTGAGCCTGATGGGCGGCTACGGCATCACTGAGGATTGTCCGGGCTTCCTTGCGAACAAGTGGATGGATGCACAACTGGAGGCGACGTACGAAGGCCCAGAAGCCGTGCAGCGGCGCCAGTTGACGGTGACGATGACCAGCGATGTTTTCCTGGCGCAGTTTGCCGCGTGGACTGGGGAGATGCGGAAGATTGCGTCGACACATCCCGGGACCGGCGCGTGCACGCTGGCGTCGGCGATGAAGCTGTGGGCGTGGACGCTGAATTATCTGCAAAGAGCCACCGATCCCGAAGGCGGCAAGCTTTATCACGGGCAGCGCCAGGGGGTGACCTTTGCGCTGGCCGATGCGCTGAGCTGGCTGATGGCTTCGCGCTGCCAGATTCTCGACGCGCTTGAACTGGAGGCGCGCGGAGCCGTGGACGCAGTGGCGGCGGAAGGTTTGGCCGGAACGGTGCAATTCCTGAGCGACCTGTGCCACACGCAGGCGGCGCAGGCGGCAGGCGAAGTTTCGCGCATTTGCGCGGAGCTGGTCTTTGGTTACAATCGTCATCCGGCGTGGGACGAGCAGGACCATCGCAGTTGCTTCCTCGCGGCGGAGCTCGAAGAGCTGGAAGAGACGATGCCCGGCATCATGGCGATGGCCGTCGATGTTCTAGCTGCCGACGGCAGTCATCCGGCGAAGGCCGGGCCGTGCGCGGGCTGCGCGGGATCGAGCGAGTTTCTACGGCTGCAGAGCAAGCTGACCACGTGCCTTACCGGCGCGCGGCTAGCGAAAGATCGCGCTGCGGAAACCGTGAGCAAGGTCATGATTCCCGAGGCGCTCGATTATCCCGCAGCAGGAGCGGCATGAGCTCGGCTTCACAACCTTTCGAAGTCGACCGCCAGACGATGGAGGTTGACATCGCCTGCGCAGGCTTTGGCCCGGCGACAGGCGGATTCCTGACCACGCTGACTCGAGCGTGGCGCGAGAACCCCAGCGATCCCGCGTTTGAAAGCAAAGTTGCGCCGGGCATGCCGCTGCAGGTCGTCTGTTACGAGCGCGCAGACGATCTGGCCGCGGGCGTGAGCGGCTTGGTGACGCGCGGCGAGGGAATTCGCGCGAGCTTTCCTACGCTCGATCCCGCTGAAATTCCCATGGCCACGGCGGTGAAGCATGAGCGCGTCTTCTACCTACTCGATCCCATTGGGGCGAGCCAGCGGTCGCTGCTTCTGCGTTTTGGAGATGCTCTGCTTCGAGCCGGCAAAAAGTGGTGGATTCGCGACGACGCGTTTGAACTGCCGTGGACGCCTGCCTTTCTGCACAAGCACGGCGGCCTGATTCTATCCATCGGACAGTTCAACCAATGGGTGGGTTCGCAGCTGATGGCTGGCGGGCTCGCGCAGATCTGGCCGGGGACGCCAGTGAGTGGTCCGATCTTCGACGGGAACAACGGCAAGGAAAAGAGAACCGCTCTTGGCCTTCGCCTTGCCGATCAGGGAGTGGACAGGCACGGCATCCCGGCTGAGGGCTACGCGGCGGGCATGGATGTTCGCGCGCGGCTGACCGTTGTGGGGGATGGCCCAGTTGGCGCGGTGGGCCAGAAGCTCGACGAGCGATTCGGCCTGCCTGCCGGTCATGCGCGGTGCGAGTGGGCGCTGGGCATGAAGATGGTGATCGAGTTGCCGGAGGACTCTCAGCTCGAGCCCGGCACCGTGTGGCACACATTCGGATTTCCGGAGCCGGAGATATTCGGTTTTCTCTATGTGCATCCGGAGCGGCTGGTTTCGGTGGGCATCTTTGTGCCGTCGTGGCTGGGCGATCCGGCGCGCACGGCCTACCGCACCCTGCAGCACTATATCCAGCACCCCGCGCTGTGGAAGCACCTGAAGGACGGCACACTGCGCTCGTGGGGCGCAAAGTCACTCGAGGAGTCGGGCAAGCACGGCGAGCCGTTCCTGAGTGGCGACGGATTTGCGCGGATCGGTGAGGGTTCCGGCTCGACCAACATGCTGACTGGCTCCGGCGTGGACGAGGCGTGGACCACGGGCGTGCAACTGGGCGAGGCGGTGCTGGAGCTGCTGCGCGCGGGCAAGACATTCACGCAGGAGAATCTGGCGGCGGCGTATGAAGCTCGCCGGCGCGCAAGCTGGGTGGAGCACGGAGCGCGCGAAGCGAAAGACGCGCGGAACGGATTCCACCGGGGGTTTGTCAGCGGCATGGTGGGGATGGCGCTGGCGGGGCTCACTGGCGGCCGGCTCGCGCTGAGGACGAAAATTCCACCGGCGCCGAAGCAGATTCGCCGGTTCGGAGCGTACGGCAAAGCCGGCATGAAGCTAAAGGAAGCGGCAAGACTTGCGATGGCGGACGGGCGCCCGCTGCACGATGCGTTGATGAGCGCGCGCGGCTGGCCGGAGATCGCTTATGACGGACGGTTACTCGTCACGCACCAGGATGCGCTGCTGATGGGCGGAAAGGTTCAGGCCATGCCGGGATTCGCGGATCATGTGGTGTTCCTCGATCGGCGGCGATGCATTGCGTGCGGGGAGAAGACCTGCATCGCCATGTGCTCGGGGCAGGCCCTTACGCTGGGCGATGATGGCGCGCCCGATTTCGAGCGCGAGAAGTGCGTGCATTGCGGCGCGTGCCTGTGGAACTGCGCGCAGTCGCCCGACGGCGAGCGGTCGAACATCGAGTTCGTCGCTGGGAGTGGCGGTTTGCACTCAGCGGAAAATTGAGAGACAAGCTACTAGCTTCTAGCTGCTAGCTGTGTAGTGCGGATCGACGCAATAAGCGCAATGCAATCGAAATTGGAGAGGGCCCGAGAATGGCGCAGGACTATCGAGATTTGGTCGTTTGGCAAAAAGCGATCGATCTAACTGTGTGCATCTACCAACTCACGCGAGCGTTTCCAAAAGACGAAATGTATGGATTGATTTCACAGATGCGACGGGCGAGCGTCTCTGCGGCGAGCAATATTGCGGAGGGACGCGGACGTTTGAGTTCCGCGGAGTTCCGGCAGTTTCTCGGGCTAGCGCAAGGATCGATCTACGAGCTGCAAACTCAACTCATTGTCGTCAAAAGGCTCGCGTTGGCGAACGCGGATGTACTCACCGAAGCTGGGCTCCTCAGCAACGAGGTGTCCAAGATGCTTTCTTCCTTTATTCAGACTCTCAATTCGACCGCTGGCAAGAAAAAGCTAGGAGCTAGAAGCTAGGAGCTAGAGGCTATGAGTTTCCACATCGTCGTCTGCGCGGGGATTGTTCCTGATCCGCTGCAGACGCTTGAACCAACCACCGGGCCGAATGGACCGGGGATCAAGAACGAAATGGTGCTGCCGGCGGTGCTCGATCCGTGGGCGGCGAGCGCTCTCTATGAGGCGGCAAACCTGGCTGCGAAGAACCCGGGGAGCAAGGTGTGGCTGGTGAGCCTTGGGCCCAAGGCCAAGCTGCAGCAGGTGATGATGAGCGTGGCGCAGAAGGTGAGCTTTGAGCTGGTTCCTGTCGATGGGCCAATCGGAGGATTCCCGGATGCGCAGGCGACGGCGGCGGTGCTGGCCGACACTATTGCCGCGATTCCGGGACTTGAGCGCGAGCGGCTGCTGGTATTCGGAGGATGGGAGTCGGCGTCGCGGGGCGCAGGCGTGACGCTGCAGCTTGTGGGCGAGCGGCTGGGCATCGCGGACCAGTTTCAGGGAGTAGACCAGATCGAGTTGCGCGAGGACGGATCGTTTGAGGTGCTGGAGCGCGTGGAGGGCGGAAAGCATCAGGTGAGCGTTTGCGCGGGTGCGCCTGCAGTGCTGGGCTGGGCGACCGGCAATCTGGCGGAGCCGCGGAACAATCCGCAGGTGGGCATGGCGAATATGCGCACGATTATGCCGGCTTTGCAGAAGGCCAAGACGGCGGCGCTCGAGGCAAACGGGCTGCGTTACGTTTCGGTGAGCCTGCCCAGGCAGCAACGCGAGACGCGCGTCGAGAAGAACATGAGTGCGGAGGAGATTGCGCGGGAGATCGTCGCGTGGATGGGAGCGGAGTGATGGAATCCATTCTCGTACTGACCCATGCGGATGAGAGCGGAGCAGCGCTGAGCAAAGGGTCGCTCGAAGCCGTGACCGCGGGCAGGGAACTGGCGGAGCGGCTGGGCGCGGAGCTGACCATCGGCATCGTCGCGAAGCATGCGACTAGCGCGGCGAGCGCGGTGATGAATGCGGGACCGCGATTGCTGGCGGTTCAGGGCGAGGCGTTCGCGCAGGCACGGTTCGCGAGCGATGCGGCGGCGTGCGAGGCGCTGTGCCGCGCGGCGCAGGCGACGATTGTGCTCGCGCCTGAGAGCTCACGATTTGCGCGGGTGATGGCCGCGGTTGCGCATCGCGTGGGCGGCGTCATCGACACTCACATCACGTCCATTGGCGAAGCGGAAAGCGTTGAAGCGACGCGGTGGTTCTACCGGCAGCGGATCGAGGCAGTCGTGAGCCGCGAAAAGCGGCCGTGGTTTCTACTGCTCGACCTTGGTACGCACGCGCCTTACGCCGGGTCTGGAACGCATCCGGCTTTTGCCGAGGCGGGGACACACGCAGCCTTTGCGGGCGAAGCGGCTCAGGCGCAAGCGGATGAGATTGCCATTGCTGTTGAGTTGCCGGCGCTGCGCACGCAGGTGACGGGAACAAGAGCGCCGAAGCAGGGCGCGCAGACGATTCGTCCGGACGCGAAGCTGCTGTTTGTAGCCGGAGCGGGCTGGACGAAGAAGCAGCCGGACGGGCAGGTTCACGTGGAGGAGGCGGGCGAGCTGATTCTCGGGTTCCTTGGCGCCTCGGGCGCATCACTGGGCAGCAGCAAATCTCTCGTTGACCAGGGCGGAGAAGGGAACTCGGTGCTGCCGTTTTTGACGCATTTGAACCAGGTCGGTCAGACGGGCTCGACGCCGCGGCACCCAAAGGGCCTTGCCACCTGCTGCCACGGCGAAGAGCCGCATGTGGTGGGCTGGCGGTTCGTCGGCGAGCGCAGAGCTGTGTCGCTCGATCCGAACTGCGGATGGACGCGCGGCAAGGCGGATGTGGTGTATGTGGCGGATGCGTTTGAAGTGATGGCGAAGGTCAATGCGCTGCTGGAGAAGGCAGCTCGTAGCCGGTAGCTTGTAGCCAGTAGCTCTCGGCGTTCGTTTTTCACTTCGAATTGCGGTATCTGTCGCGCGTGCGTTTACCTCTGAGCAGTACGCCCGCGTTTCCTGCGCAACCGCCTCCCTCTCTGTCGCGCAAGACCCGAGAGGCGTAAAAATCTTCCATGCAGCTGAAAACAAAGCGTAAATCGTACCTCTCAAGTTTGCCGATAATTAGCTCGCCTTGGCGCACAATGGTTTCATGCTCGACGAGCAGATAACAATTACCCCCCAACGGCTGCTTGGCTCACTCGTTCCCTCGGTCCCTTGGTCCCTGTCTTTACCCACCCCCCCATGCCGTTTTGTGAAACTGTGAAACCGTGAAACTGTGGAGCCTTTAGAATCAGTTGCTTGCAGCCACTCGCTCCACAGTTTCACAGTTTCACAGTCTTTTTTTGATCGTTTCTCGCGCAACTCGCTCCCGCCGCGGCAAACGGACAAACCCGCGGGAATCAATAACCTGGGCGCCTTTCCGCGCAATTCACAAGCCCTCGGATTCACTGTGTTAGGTTGGAATTTTGGGGTGAAAGAACGCCATGAAACCGATTACTGAATTCATCAAGCATCATTATCGTCATTTCAACTCCGCAGCGCTGGTTGACGCGGCCGAGGCTTACAACAAGCTGCTGGCCGACGGCGGCAAAATGTTCGTGACGATTGCCGGGGCGATGAGCACGGCGGAGTTAGGGCTGTCGCTGGCCGAGATGATCCGGCAGGACAAGATCCACGGGATCTGCTGCACGGGGGCGAACCTCGAAGAGGATGTATTCAACCTGGTGGCGCACGACTTTTATGAGCGCGTACCTGGCTACCGCGACCTGACGCCGGCTGACGAGGCGGCGCTGCTGGCGCGGCACATGAATCGCGTGACGGATACATGCATCCCCGAGATGGAGGCGATGCGGCGGATTGAGAACGAGGTGCTGGCGGAGTGGGTGAAGGCGGACAAGGCCGGCGAGAGGTGGTTTCCGCATCAGTTCATGTACAAGATTCTGCTGTCGGGGGTGCTCAAGCAGAGCTACCAGATCGATCCGAAAGATAGCTGGCTGCTGGCGGCGGCGGAGAAGAACCTGCCGATGTTTGTGCCAGGGTGGGAAGACGCGACACTGGGGAACATGTATGCGGGCCACTGCATCACGGGCGACGTGAAGAAGGTGCACACGGTGCGGACGGGCATTGAGTACATGATGGAACTGGCGGAGTGGTACACGGAGACGACAGCCAAGACGCCGCTTGGGTTCTTCCAGATTGGCGGAGGGATCGCGGGGGACTTTCCAATTTGCGTGGTGCCGATGTTGCACCAGGATTTGCAGCGCGAGCATGTGCCGCTTTGGGCGTACTTCTGCCAGATTTCGGATTCAACGACGAGCTATGGGTCGTACTCGGGCGCGGTGCCGAACGAGAAGATCACGTGGGGCAAGCTGGGCGAGAAGACGCCGAAGTTCATCATTGAGAGCGACGCGAGCATCGTGGCGCCGCTGGTGTTTGCGTATGTGCTGGGGTGGTAGAAAAGCCAGCTATTAGCTATTAGCCTTTAGCTGTTAGCTCATCGTAGTGAGTTGGCGGTTGCGGGGGAGATTGTGTGGATGAATTGCAGAAGAACATGAAGAGACGAATCGTGCTGGGTGCCGTCGCGAGTGCGCTACTGGCTGGGGCGGTTGCGGGCGCGGCGCAGGCGAGAGCGCAGGATCAGGGAGCGTGGCACGCGGCGAGCACGACGGCGACGTCAATCACGAGCGACATTACGATTTCAAAAGAGAGGCTGACGATCGATTTTCTGACGTATCCGCTGGCGCCGATCCGCACGTTGAAGCCGGTGGAGGTGAGCGCGGTATTCGACGCGGATGTAAATGCCGGGATCAACGGGATGCTTTACAGGCTGAACATCCCCGGGGGGCAGCGCTTTCTGCACAAAAACACTCTGTGCGGGGGCGAGAACACGCAGTGGATGGCGACGTACGTCACAGGGCACACGCTCGAGGTGGCGTTCTTCTCAGGTGACGACATGCCGGTGTTCACGTTCGACGCGATCTCGAAGTCGACGGATTTGTGCGGGACGTTTGCGTATTCGAGGTGAGAAGGGCCGGCGGCCGGTAGCCAGTAGCCGGTAGCTATTAGCTATTAGCTTTTAGCCGTTAGCTCGTCGTGCTGGGTTGGCAGGTTTTGCTAACCAAAAGCGAGATTCCCCGACTGCGCGGGACTCAGGCTTGGACTTGCCGACTAACGAGATCCTTCGGGCCTAGTTGTCGGGCAGCACCGCGAAGGGGCCGTTGATCTCGCGCCCGCCGACGCCTTCAAACGCAGCCTGGCCCAATCGGGGCAAGCCGATTTCCCACTTTGGCCCTTCGAGCTCCGGCATAGGCCGAGCCTGGAAGAGCTTCTTGCACTGGCGAGCGGTCCAACGAGCCCATCGCTTCGACTTTTTCCGGCGAGCGCTGTCAGTAGATATCCCCGTGCCTGCATACATCTGGCGGTAGAGCTTGGAGAGGAAAATGAAACCGAGGCGGGCGCGCAGAGTCGGCGTGCAGGCGGACCGTTCCCAAATGGCTCCCCAGGTGTAGAAGCGGTCCCAGACTTTTTGCGTACGCTCGCGAATCTCGTCAGAGCTCATGGTCGGATGCGGTGTGAACATCTTGGGCCGCACTTCAGTGGGAATCATCCAGTAGCGGGTGATGGGCTCGCCAGCCACCATCATGGGATCCGCGGCCTGTTCTTTTTCCCAGCGCCCAAAATCGACGGTACCGGGGAATGGCGTCATCATGACAAATTGGGCAAAGGTCACGCCCGCCTTGATCGCCATCTCTACTGTGGCGTCGAAGGTGGCAGGCCTGTCGGTGGGCAGGCCAAAGATGAACGAACCGAGGACGTGAACGCCATGCTGCTTGAAGGTCTGCAGTTGTTTGGCCAGGGCCTCGCCTGAGTAGTTCCAGTCTTTATAGACCGCTTTCAGTCCCTCCGGAGTTACCGCTTCAACGCCAACAAGCGCGCCCTTGATATTGGCCTTGCGCATGGCGTCAAGATAGCTACCGTCTTCGCCTGCCTCCATGGTCATCTGCGTAAAGAAAACCATGTCTTTGGGCAGCTTGGCCAACTCTTCCATGAGCAGCAGGCGCTCGTTGCGAATGGCCGTCAGCTCCTCGACCCTGTCTGTGTTCCCCTGCTCGCGGGCGAGACGCAGATCGGTAAAGGTGACTGGATAGAAATTGTCGTCGGCGAGGGCGATGAAGCGGAAGCCGAGGCGGCGCAGCGCGATGATTTCGTCGACGACGCTTTGAAACTTCCTCTGGCGGGGCTTCTGTCCGTCGGTGCGCCAGACGCTACAAAAGGAGCAGTGCTTGGGGCAGCCGCGAATGGTTTGCACCGAGGCCCACATGTATTTCTGGGGATCCATGAGGTCCCAGCGCGCGGAGAGGAATTCGCTGCCTTCGATGCGGCCGCCTTCGTAGACTTTTTCGGGCTTGCCGGCGAGGCAATCGGTGACGACCCTGCCCCAGGCAAGATCGCCGTCGCCCTTGACCACGGCATGCGCTTCGCCACGATCGAGCGCCTCTTCAGGATAGAGAGTGGCGTGAATGCCGCCATAGACGACCCAAGCGCCCCGGCTGCGGGCCATGCGGCCGACCGCATATCCGCGCAGCGCATTGCCGGTGTGCACGCTGATGCCGACGATGTCGCCGGGCTGAATCGACTCGGGCACAATTTGCTCGAGCGACTCATCGACGAGAATGGGATCTCCGACAGAACGCGGTGTGGCGGCTGCAAGCACAAATAGCCAACGCGGCGTAATGACCGCGGTGCCAAATGAATTGTCGCTGGGATTGACTAGATGGACGCGCAATCGGTCCAACCTTTCAAAGTACTGGTGCGGTTGGCCTCACAGCGATTGCGGGGTTTCCGTAATGCAGGGGCGATGGTGGGAAGCGGCATCTGAACGAAGAAGATGCCACGCTGAAGTTGGATTACGACAAAATACTCAGAAAACGATCGTGCGTGCGTCTATGGAATTCGGTGAATTGACCGAAAAGATCCCTCCCGGCCTACCTGGCGACACAAGTTCTTTCCGGAGGATCAGTTCCCCGACACAGTTTTTGCGATCATACAGGTATTCTACGGGGCAACGTGGTCAATATTGACCACTTTTGGCCAGAATGAACAAAACTTCATGGAAAAACAGAGGAATGGAGCGCCGCGGGGCCTTATCCGACACGAGAGCACTCTTCGACGGGGATGGGGACCTGTTCGACGATTTCGAGGCCGAAGCCTTCGAGGGCGGGGATGTGCATGGGCGTGTTGGAGAGCAGGCGGATGCGCTGGATTCCAAGGTCTGAGAGGATTTGGCCGCCGAGTCCGATGGCGCGGAGGATGCGGCCGCTGCGGGCCTGGGAGCCTTCGCGGGCGCGCAGCTCCTGATGGAGGATGAGGCGGCCTGCGTCCTGCGGGGCGGCAGCCGCAGGGACGGCGGAGACCTCGGGGCCGAAGGGAGCGGCGGGTGTGTGGTCGATCGAGAAGCCGCGCGAGGTGTTGTGAAGGTAGAGGATGACGCCGCATCCTTCTTCGGCGATGATGCGCATGGACTGGTCGAGGATTTCGCGGCAGTGGCAGTCGGCGGCGAAGACGTCGCCCGCGGTGCAGCGGGTGTGGACGCGGACGAGGACGGGATGCGGGCAGGTGGGGCGCGGCTCGGCTGGGGCAGGCGAGGCGGCGCCGTTGAGGGTGCCAGAGAGAGGGCCAGCTGTCACGGTTGATGCTGCGGCTGAGGCTTCGTGCAGTCCGTTGGCGACGGGCGCGGGGGCGGGGCCGGCGTGGAAGGCGGGGCAGTCGGGGCAGAGATCACCGCGGATGAGGGCGATGTGGCTCTCGCCGCCCTGGACCTGGCTCTCGTAGGCGATCATGCGGAATTCGCCGTAGCGGGTCTGGACGCGGGATTCGCCGGCGCGGACGATGTAGCGCTCGTTGCGGAGGCGGTAGCGAATGAGCTCGGCGACGGTGATCATGCGGAGGCCGTGCTGGCGGCAGAAGGGGATGAGGTCGGGGATGCGGGCCATGGCGCCGTCGTCGCGCATGATTTCGCAGATGACACCGGCGGGGGTGAGGCCGGCGAGGCGGGCGAGGTCGACGGAGGCCTCGGTTTGGCCGGCGCGGACGAGGACGCCGCCACGGCGGGCACGGAGCGGAAAGACATGGCCGGGACGGACGAGGTCGGCCGGGGTGGCGCGGGGATCGATGGCGGTGCGGATGGTGCGGGCGCGGTCAGCGGCGGAGATGCCGGTGGTGACGCCCTCGCGGGCCTCGATGGTCTCAGTGAAGGCGGTGCCGAAGCGCGAGGAGTTTTGCTGCGTCATGGGTGGTAGGCGCAGGTGGTCGGCGCGCTCCTCAGTGAGGGTGAGGCAGATGAGGCCGCGGCCGTAGCGGGCCATGAAGTTGATGGCCTCGGGCGTGACGTGGTCGGCGGCCAAGGTGAGATCGCCCTCGTTCTCACGGTCCTCGTCGTCGACCACAACGACCATGCGGCCGGCCTGAATTTCGGCTACGGCACCGGGGACGTCGGTGAAGGGCGGCTCGGGGAT
>JBEKAJ010000081.1:0-12341 GCA_050018295.1 Occallatibacter sp.
GAGCAGCAGATCAACACGCTCGATTTGCCGTCGGCACAGTCTCTGTTCGCCATGACTTTGGCGGTTACCGTGGCCGGGCAAGACTATCTGATTGAGTCGATCGCTTCCAATGAGGCGTTCGGCCAGGTGTATCTCTACCGGCTGCTTTTGCGCGAGGCGCGGCAGCAGGCGGTGTAACCGCGTGAGGAGCATCCATGCAGAATGCGAAAGATTCTTTTTATATGGCGTTGCGCACGCGGCTCACTGAGATCAATCCGCAGCGGACGATCCTGGTGCGTGGCACCGTAAGGCCGGGAATCCTGGTGGAGGAAGCAGAGGCTCCGTTTAGCCAGTTCCCCAGCGACGTGTTTGTGCTGCGCTGGCTGGGACTGGCTGTCGATATGGATCTCGCTTCGACGATGACAGGGGAGCAATGCGAAGTCGTCTACCAGACCTGCGGCACGCAGAGCTTTGGCGGGCTGGACCGCGGCCGAGCTTTGAGCGCCATGGACGAGGAATTGATGGCGATGATTCAGCCGTTCTACACACCGAAGCTGAATTACGCCGCTACACCGCCCGCCGCCATGCTTACGCAGGTTTTCTGGGTTGAGCCGGTGTTCTCGCCCATTGTTACCCAGCGCGACCGGCTGAGCCGCAGCGCGACAGTGTTGATTTACAGCTACCAGGAGCAGGGGGAGTAAATGGCCGCAACTTGGTTTTCCGCTCCGGCGCCGGTGGCGCGAAGGGTGCGTGCGTACTTTGCGCCGGTGAATCGCGGCGCGCAGACGCCCGTTCTTTTCGATCCGTCGGAACAGGGCCGGTTTAGTCTCGATGCTCCACCCGCGCCGTGGATCAGCTTGGGATGGGTCCAGGATTTTATGCGCAAAACGGCGAGTAAGTCGGCGGCTCTGATGACCGGAATTCCGGCAGCGCCCCTCGAACAGGTGCGCGAGACGCTTGAAGCGCAAGTAAGTCTTCAATTCCTAAATTGGATGAAGTTGACGATGGGTCTGGCGACCGGTTCGCAGCATATGAACATCCTTGCGCTGGCGATTGGCGCGGCTCCTGCAGCTGATGGAGCGCAAGCATCGCCCGCAGTCACACCGCAAAGCGGTTCGACGAGCACATCGATCGTGCTAGCGCTTACGGACGCGGCTAAATTCACACCCGGCGCGATCGTTGCTGTCGATGCGGATTACACCGGACAGACCGGCTACGTGGGCACGCCGGTCGCCGGAGCGTACGTACGCCAGCCGCTGATGGATGTGGACTACGTGCGACGCGTAACGTTCAATGTCGCGCTGGTATCGCAAGTGACCGCGACCGGGCTGACGCTGGCCGAGCCGTTGCCGGGCGGCGCCCCTGCAACGGGCGCCAAGGTGCAGACAGTGACTGGATTTGTTGATCAAGAAGGCGGGAGCTTTTACCAGGAGTGGTCGGGGCTCTTTGTGATGGTAGGCAGCCAGGGAGAGAGAATCTTCTTCCACTATCCAAGACTGCAAGCTATGACTGGAGCGGAGGAGACTAGTTCACCGCTCAATCAAAAGAATCAAGGCGGACATTCGCGGGTACTACTCAAGGGACAGTTCCTGGCGCTGCCGATCATAGATCCATTGGATGGAGAACGAGTGGTATGTTACCGGAGCTTTCTCCCTGCGGCAAACGCGCTTGTGTAACACACGCTAGAGAATCTGAGTTACCAGACAGAGAGTGGCGATGAAAATAAGGATCCAAGGGCAGGATTACACGGCTGCGTTCGACTCCGTGCGTCCATTGACCATCGAGCGCAAGCTGAATGCACCGACTGTCTGCGAGTTATGGTTGAGCCTACCGGTCAACGGCAGTCTTGCGGCGCCTGCGCGCTTTCAATCTGTTTCGGTGACCGGCGATGACGGGACAACTTACTTCACGGGCTATATCGCTGTAACTCCCTTGCCGGAGTATGCGGGAATGGGCTTTGAAGGGCCACGCTACCGGCTGGCGATTCAGGCTGTGAGCGATGAAATCCTGCTGGACCAGGTGCTGATGCCGCCCAGCGCCGGATTGGCCGAAGAGGATGCGGGGACGTTGCTCGCCGCCCTTGTGGCGCACACTGGATCGACGTCCCTGCGGACGTCTTCACTGAACACTCTTGTGGGGAACTTTACCCCGGAGCCGGGAGCAAATTGGAGCAAAAGCGCCGGAGAGGCGGCTGGCATGGCCCGGGCCGCATATCGCGCACTGAGCGGCGCAATTACGCTGTCCGCGGTACAGACAACCGTGCATCCCCTGAACGAGACCGATGGCAGCCTGAACCTGGGTAACCTGGCTTTTACGGGAAGCGTAAAACGCGCGCTGGCCAACGATGTGACCGTCTGCGGAGAGAATGAGCCAGCAGCCTATGTTACGGAGTACTTCCTCGGCGACGGAGCAACAACGCAGTTCAATCTGGCAGCTGACCCATACTTTCCCGCGACCTCAAAATCCACAATTATCAGCGAGCTTTTCAACGAGGCACAAATCAACCAGACGGTGTGGGAGTTTTCCGAGGGAACGGGCTACCTTACGATTGGCCCCGGCGGCCTGGCGATGAACGGCGGCAACGGGATCGACGGGCAAACGCTGCTGACATGGATCGATCCCATCGAAATGGGTGGAACTCTGCTGCTTGAAGCAGTGGGAGTGAAACTGTCTCCAGGCAGCACCGGCATCGTGGCGGGATTCTTCGCCAGCCTCCTGAATGCGGCGAATTGCACCGCAGGTTTTCAGGCTACGGCGCAACAAGGCACCGGGGCGGTGACGCTGCAGCCAGTCGTGGAGGGCACTCCCGCGGGAATCACGTTTGCATTGAACCCCGCCAATCAATACACACTGCGTGTCCGCATCCATTGTTCGGAATGTAATCGCGCGCAAGCAATCTATTACTCCTTTGGAGATCAGGGGCCCATCGCTGCCGGCGGTGAATGGGCCATCGCCTCTGGAAAGATCCAGATGGAGATACAGGAATTTGTCAACGGCGTGGGCGCAACTCCTGTCACACTGTATGACGGGGCTGTTGCCTACCTGCCTGGCTCGTGCCTGGTGGCGCCGGCCAGCAGTATCAATCTAATCGGAACGATTCGCGCCGTAAGCCTGACGAACTTAGGGTCAGGCTGGGTGGTAAGTACGCCACCGACCGGCGGAGCGTACACGCGAAGGGTCGGCACAACCGCCGAAGCCGCGGAGTGCCATCTGGAGCGCACCGGCAAGGTCACGTTCTACACCGGATGCACACCGGTTGCAGGTGAGCAGATTGCAGTGACATACCGCACGGTTGGGCGGGCCGTAGGCCGCGCGGTGAACTCCACCAGCCAACAAGCGCTGATACAAGCCGGCTCGCCAACGGTGGCCGCATGGATCGGCTCAGTCACTCGTCCCCCGGCACGCAGCTCCGCGGATTGCCGCAACGCCGCGCTGGTGATGGAGCAGGCAGCAGCCAGCGTGAGCGCGCTTTGGAGCGGAACGTACAAAGGGAACCGGACGAGCTTTGCAGCGGATGTTTGGCCTGGCGACGCGCTGCTGCTTATCGCGCCTTCGACAAATCTGAATGCGGAAGTTGTGGTACGTACGGTCAAAGTAACTTACAGCGCCAGTTACCCGGACCTAGTGACCTACGAGATTGCCTTTGCCAATGACTGGGCAGATGACTTAGCCATCAAGACGAGCGCCGCGGTGCCGGCCGACACCTGGTTGCCAGCTCCCATTGCCCCTACCGTACTGGCCAATCTTGCCGGTCTTACTGTGACCGCGATGAACGGGAGCACGGTGACGGTCAATACGGGGGTAACTCCGCCAAGCGGTGGCGGGTTCGAGATTCGGCTGCGCGATTTTGCTTTCATGCCCGGCGAGGATCCGACGCTGGTGTTGCGCGGCTCGGAGCCGAATCTTACGTTTTCACGCATTTCGGCGAGCGATCGGTTCTACATTCGGATGTACGACGGTTCCACACCGCCAAATTACTCGGAGTTCTCAACGGCGCTGTTTATCAATCTGCCGTTGAGCTCTTGATCGGAAGCGTGAGCAAAAAATGAGGTACTCAACGGAGTCCGGCGGATGCGCATGATGAATGAATTCGAGGCCCAGGTGCTGAGCGATCTAAGTGTACTGAAATCGCAGATGACCGGACTAATGGGCGACGGCAATGGCGGCCGTCTGGCGGAACTGGAGCGGCGCATGGACCGCCACGAGCAGAACTGGCAACGCGCCAAGGGATTTCTTGCGGCCGTGAGCGTATTGTTCGCCGTGATCGAAGTGGCTGTTGAGGCGTGGCACCGGCACTAGAACCGTTATCACGGACGAACCTTCGTATAATGACCCCATGAGCGAACAACCGCTGGTAGGCGTTGTAATGGGCAGCAAGAGCGACTATGAAGTGCTCTCGGCGGCCGTAGAAATTTTGCGCGCGCTCAAGATTCCGCATGAAGCGCGCATCGTAAGCGCGCACCGCACGCCGGACTGGCTTTTCAAATACGCAGAAACGGCTCGCGAGCGTGGCCTGCGCGCGATCATTGCCGGAGCCGGCGGCGCGGCGCATCTGCCCGGGATGCTGGCCGCGAAAACGCTCGTCCCCGTGCTCGGAGTTCCCGTTCCCGCCACGCAGCTCAACGGCCTCGATGCGCTGCTTTCTATTGTGCAGATGCCCAAGGGTGTGCCCGTTGGGACACTGGCCATCGGCAAAGCAGGTGCGGCTAACGCTGCGCTGCTCGCCGCGGAGATTCTGGCCGCGACCGATACCGCTCTCTACGAACGCCTCTCCGCGTGGCGCGCGGCGCGCACTCAGGAAGTGCTCGACCAGAAGCTAGGCGAGGAGCAGCCCGGGTGAGTTCCACCTCCGCTCCAAAATCAAAGCAGATACTCCCGGGAGGTTTACTGGCCATTCTCGGCGGAGGCCAGTTGGGGCGCATGACTGCGATTGCCGCGCGCACCATGGGCTATCGCGTACGCGTGATGGATCCCGAGGCGAGGTGTCCTGCGAGTTTTGTGGCCGATGAAACGATCGTGGGCAGCTGGGATGATGTGGATGCGGCGCGAAGGCTGGCTGCAGGCGCGGACGCTGTGACGCTGGAGATTGAGCAGATCGGCGTGGACGCGTTGTGCGAAGTTGCGAGCCTTGCGCCGTTGCGGCCCGGCGTGGAACCGATCCGCATCATTCAAGACAAGACACTGCAAAAAGCGTGGCTCGCTGAAAATGGCTTTCCTGTGGGACCGTTTCGGGTCGTCCGTAGCGAAGCGGAATTGCATGATGCAGTGGCTGCGTTGGGCGGGCGCGTTTTCCTGAAGATCGGCCACGGAGGCTACGATGGCCGCGGTCAGGCGCGCATTGGATTGGATTCGCCGGCGACGAGCGGGACAGTCGCCGAAGCGTGGAGCGCGATTGGCGCGCGGCCTGCTGTGGCCGAGCAAGCCCTTGATCTCGAATGCGAGATCAGCGTGATGGCCGCACGGAGTCCGTCGGGCGAGGTTCGCGCGTATCCCACCGCACGCAACCACCACGAGAATCAAATTCTGGCCTGGAGCGTGCTGCCGGCAGGCGTGTCGGCCGCGCTTGAATCGCGCGCCGAAACACTGGCCGCGGACCTCGTGGCGAAGCTCGGGATTGAAGGGCTGCTCTGCGCGGAGATCTTCGTCACGCGGGCGGGCGAGCTCTTCATCAACGAGCTTGCGCCACGGCCGCACAACAGCTATCACCAGAGTGAGCGCGGCTGCGTGACCAGCCAGTTCGAGCAGCTTGTGCGAGCGGTTTGCAATTTGCCGCTGGGCTCGACGGAGCTGATCAGCCCGGCGGCGATCGTGGACCTGCTCGGTGATTTGTGGCTGAAGGGCGAGCCGAACTTTGCAGCAGCGCTCACGGTTCCCGGCGTGCGCCTGCACCTTTACGAGAAGCACACGCCACGAGCTGGGCGCAAAATGGGGCATTTATCGGCGACGGGAGCGACAGCGGAAGAAGCGCTGGAGCGGGCGCTGGAAGCGAAGAAGAGGCTCTAACGTTTGAGCCGATAAAGGACGTGGCGGCGGAGCGGGTCGCCTTCCGGCAAGCGTGGATGATCGAAGTCGTCGCAAGGATCGTGCGTCATTCCGATCTTTTCCATCACACGTCGCGAGCGCAGGTTTTCGGGAACCGTGAAGGATACGACACTGTCGAGGCCCAGCTCCTCGAATCCGTAGCGGACCACAGCGCGCGCGCCTTCCGTCGCCAATCCCCGACCCCAGCAATCAAACGCGAACCGCCAACCGACTTCGACCGAGGGCATGAAGGGCGCGTCGAATGCCGGGATGAACAGACCGATGAAGCCGGCGAAGGTTTTGTCCCCGAGCAGCTCGACTGCGAACGGGCCGAAGCCGTGGCGCTCGAAGTGGGCTTGGGCGCGGTCGACGAGCGCGTCGGACTCGGCGGGTGAAAGCGGAGCGGGCATGAACTCCATCACCCGCGGATCGGCGTTCATGGCTTGGAACGGTAGGCGGTCGGAGTCGCGCCAGCGGCGAAGGAGGAGGCGGCCGGTTTTCAGGAATTGCTGCATGGGGCAAATGCCTTCAGAAAGGCAACCACAGATCCTTCGACTCCCTTCGCTGCGCTCCGGTCGCTCAGGATGACAATTCTAAGATGATGCGGCTCCGGTCGGTCCTGATGGGGAGCAGCAGTCAGAGGGCGGCGACTGCGGCCTTTTCCCACCGCTTGGGCCGGCGGTTCTGCTGCAAAATCTTCTTGCGCAGGCGCACCGACTTGGGCGTGACCTCGACGAACTCATCGTCGGCGATGAACTCGATGGCCTGCTCGAGGTTCAGTGTCTTGTAAGGCACAAGGCGGATGGCGTCGTCGGCGGTAGAGGCGCGCATGTTGGTCATCTTCTTTTCGCGGACTACGTTCACGTCGAGGTCGTTGTCGCGCGAGTGCTCGCCGACAATCATTCCTTCGTACACCTCCACGCTCGCTCCGACAAAGAGGATTCCGCGCTCCTGCAGGCCATTGAGCGCATAGGTTGTCGTCGGCCCCAGCCGATCGGCGATGAGCGCGCCCGTGGGCCGCTGTGGAATCTCGCCCTGATAGGGAATGTATCCGTCGAACAGCGTGTTCATCACGATGGTTCCGCGCGTCTCGGTGAGCATCTCGCTGCGCAGGCCGATGAGCCCGCGGCTAGGCACGCGAAACTCCAGCCGCACGCGGCCCGAACCGTGATTATGCATCTTGGTCATCTCGCCCTTGCGTGGGCCGAGCTTCTCAATTACCGTGCCGGTGAACTGCTCGGGTACGTCGATGGTGAGGTGCTCGACCGGCTCCATGCGCACGCCGTCTACCATTTTCGTTACGATCTCCGGCCTGCCCGCCATCAGTTCGTAGCCCTCGCGCCGCATCATCTCAATCAGGATGGCAAGTTGCAGCTCGCCGCGGCCCAGCACCTTGAAGCTGTCGGGCGAACCGGTTTCTTCCACGCGAATCGACACATTGGTGAGCAGCTCTTTTTCCAAACGCTCGCGGAGGTTGCGGCTGGTTACGTACTGGCCTTCGCGGCCGGCGAACGGCGAGGTATTCACGCTGAATTGGATCGCAATCGTGGGCTCATCAATGACGATGAGCGGCAGTGGCGACGGATTCTCCACGCTGGTGATGGTCTCGCCGATGGTGATGCCTTCAATGCCGGCAACGGCTACGATGTCGCCCATCGTGGTCTCTTCGATCTCCGTGCGCTTGAGCCCCGAGAAGGTGAACAGCTTGGTGATGCGCGTTTTGTAGAGCGAGCCGTCACGGCGCGAGATATTCACTTCGTCACCGGCGTGCAACGTGCCCTGAAAGACGCGGCAGATGGCAATGCGGCCGAGGTAATCGGAGTAATCGAGATTCGCGACCAGAATCTGCAAAGCGCCGCCGGGATCGCCCGTGGCTTCCGGAATCGAATCCACGATGGCCCGGAACAGCGGCTGCAAATCCACGCCCGGCTTGGCTGGATCAGTTGTTGCTTTGCCTTCCTTGGCGACGGCGTACAAGACCGGAAACTCTAGTTGCGATTCGTCCGCGTCGAGGTCGATGAACAGATCGTAGATTTCGTTCAGCACTTCCTGCGGGCGCGCATCGGGCCGGTCAATCTTGTTGATCACCACGATCGGGGGTAGCTTTGCCTCGAGCGCCTTCGACAGCACGTAGCGCGTTTGCGGTAGCGGTCCCTCCGCTGCGTCGACCAGCAACATCACTCCGTCCACCATTTTGAGCGCGCGCTCTACCTCGCCGCCAAAGTCGGCGTGGCCCGGGGTGTCCACAATGTTGATTTTTCCGCCACCGAAGTTGATCGCTGTGTTCTTGGCGAGGATGGTGATGCCGCGCTCGCGCTCCAGCTCGTTCGAATCCATTACCCGCTCGGCGACCTGCTCATTGGCGCGGAATGTTCCAGCCTGGCGCAACATGCCGTCCACCAGCGTCGTCTTTCCGTGGTCCACATGGGCGATGATGGCGATATTGCGTATCGTCTGGCTCACAGGTGCAGTTTTTCCTTCTCTCGGGTTCGGCCGCGCGGGCCCTCGGGACGGTGAGGGGAGTAAGAATCAGTTGATGCGCCGCACAGCGCGGCAGATTTCATTTTATCAGGCGGAGAGCTCATGGCCGATTCGCCCGGCTGGCGCAGGTGGCGCAATTTTGAAATCAGGGATTCATCGCCCATCCATCATTCAACCGGCGTTCACAATTCAAGCGCCATCGGCCCGATACGATGAGCAAGAGCACTTCTGCCGGTGCTCTTTGCGCGACGAGCCTGCAGATCGCGTGCTAAAGAATGACTTTACTTCAGATACGCATGCACCAGATCGATCAGGTCCTCGGCCAACTCCGGCGCAATCTGCTCCTTAACGCCGTCTACGAGGTGGAAGCGGATGTGTGTTTCGAGCACATCGGCCATGAGGCTGTTGACGCCGCCGCGCACCGCGGCGAGCTGCATCAGTTGACCGCCACAGTCCTCGTCGGCTGCCAGCGAGCGCTCCACCGCGTCCAGTTGGCCGCGCAGCTTTTTCAACCGCTGCAAGAGTTTGAGTTTTTCGCGTTCCTGATGCGACATGTTCCGGCTCCTCTGTTTAACAATACCCTACTGGGGTATAGTATGACCCAAGGGGGGGTATAGTCGTCCTACATCCATATTATGCCTCCCCGGAACTCCAACTCGTTTTTCTGTGCGCTGCCTATGCTGGCCGGTGCCTTTCTGCTTACCGCCGCATTCGCCGCCGCGCAAACCGGGGAGAGCGAGGCGAGCGGCAACCTGCCCCAGGTCCCCAAACCGCAATGTCTTGCAGCGAGCGAAGGAGGGCGGCAGACCCAGGCTATGCTTCCGTTCACGTTGTCAGCGGTTGGCCCCATTCATCTCGAATGGGTGGGGAGCGGGATCAATTCGGCGACGGAGGGAGGCTCAGGGGGCGCGGGGCCGACGGCACCACCCGCAGCAGAAACGCTCACCATGTTTCCGCACTCCGATACGGCACCCTATTGGGTTTCGGGCCAAGCCAACAGCATCTTGCAAATGCACGGGTATTTCCATTCTCCCTACGAGGGAGCGAACAGCCTCATCGACGATTTCGAAACCAAAGCGTCCGAAGTAACGACGCTCTATCTCGGCTATCAATGGCATGCAAACACTCGGTACAACACTGACTTCATCGTTGACATTGAAAACGCCGGTGGGCGCGGCATCTCCCAGGCGCTGGGGCTGGCCGGCGAAACGAACCTCGACGTGGTGCGCAACCCCACCCTAAGCATCAAGCCATATCTTTCGCGCGGCGAGATTCATCAGACCTTCGGCTTGACCAACGAGATGACTGACCGGGATCGCGGGCCCCTGGCGCTGGCGACGAAAGTGCCCGTGCGCCGGTTTGAGATTCGAATCGGTAAGATGAGCCTGCCCGACAGCTTCGACGTCAACTCCGTTGGTTCCGACAGCCACCTGCAATGGGTCAACTGGACGATCGATAACAACGGTGCGTGGGATTACGCGGCTGACACGCGCGGCTACACCGTAGGCGGCATTCTGGAGTACGACGATAAGATCTGGTCGGCGCGGTATGCCATCGCGGCCATGCCCACTATCGCCAACGGGATCGATCTTGACTGGGCCTTAAGCCGCGCTAACGGGCAGAACTGGGAGTTCGAGCTGCGCAAGGGACTGTTCGCCGAGTGGCTCAATCCGAAGCGCGAGGGAGCGGTGCGCGTGCTGAGCTACGTGAATCACGCGCACATGGGCGACTACCGGGAGTCGGTCGACCAGTACCTCGACGGACAAGTGTCGACCCCCGACATCACCAAAACCGAGCGCTTCGGCGCGGTGAAGTACGGCTTTGGGCTGAACACGGAACAGGAAGTGACCGACAGCCTGCGGCTCTTTGCGCGCTTCGGCTGGGACGAGGACCAGCACGAGTCATTCGCCTATACCGAGGTCGGGCAGACCATCCTCTTCGGGGGCGACTACGGAGGCCAGAGCTGGCGGCGGAGCAACGACAAAGTGGGTGTGGCATTTGTCTCCAACGCCATCAAGCGCGACCACCAGAACTATCTTCACTACGGCGGGCTGGGCTTCCTGCTGGGCGACGGCAACTTGACCTACGGGCGCGAGGACATCATGGAGTGGTATTACAACGCTCACCTTTGGCGTGGATTCTATGGCATGGTTGGCGGCACGCAGATCGCGCATCCCGGCTACAACACCGACCGCGGGCCGGTGTACGTGACGACGGTGCGGGCGCACATCGACTTTTGAAGGAAACAAGGGAACAGGGATTAGGAGGGTACAGCCTCATTCGCTTGAAGGGCAGGCACGATTCTCTCACTCAGAACCTTGAGCCTAGCCTCCAACATCCCGGCAGATTCGGGTGTCGCTGGTGCGTTCACAGGAATTACGTCCTTTGACGAGCGGCCTTCCTTTGCCAGCTTTACCCACTCTGACATTTCGCCGATGTATCCCTCAAGCGCCTGCGAGGGAGTCTTGCACGCGTCAATCACGAGATATGCTGATGGCAGGTCGCCTACCACCACCCACAACCATTCATCGACGTCGGGCCGGGATGGCTCGATGTGGAAGAAGAAGACGGCTACAACTTTTCCGTAGCCATCTCCAAAATAGGTTTCGCGAACGGATCTGCACCACGAGAATTTTGAAATGTAGCTTTGAGCCTTGGAAGCCATCTCCAGCAGAAGCCGGGTGTTTTCCTCGTCGCCAAATAACTGATCGATTGGGATGACGCCGCGAACCGGTAGCTCAGTACTACTTTGTGCCATGACTCACCTCCATCTCAAGGAGTTGGCAGAGCCCCAATGGCGAGAACGGGAACAGCTAGGAGCCAGGAAATGGAATCCAGAGGTTCACTTGCCCGTCGTCTGTTGCGTCTGGGTTTGGTCTGGCAGAGTGTAGATCACCTCGCCGGGCTTGGCATAGTGCAACTTCTCACGAGCTTCGCGCTCAATCGCGTCGGGATCCGAGTTCATGCGCTCGATCTGCAGCCGCATCTGCGCATTTTCCTGTTGCAGGTCCTTGATCTCCTGCTGCAGGGCGCGGTCCTCGGCGCGTTTCTGCTGCCAAACCGACAAGCCATGCTTGCCGTAGATCACGTGCCAAGTGACCAGCAGCGCCAGAACAACTGCGATCCCGGTGCCCGCCGGCCGCCAAAGGCGCTGCGTCCATCCGAGCGCCCAAGTGCGCAGCGATGCAGGCTTCTTGCCTGTCGCCGCCGTCTTCACGTGCACATTCTCTTCCGGCATCGAATTCCAATCCGCGCTAATGGCCGCCCTAGTTCAGCACAAACTTCTCGGCCGCCGACCGTAATGCCTGCATATCGCGTTCGCTGCGCGCTTCGGTATAGGCTCGCACCACCGGTTCCGTCCCGGAAAGGCGGTAGCAAACCCATGAGCCGTCGTCCAGAATCAGTTTGAGTCCATCGGTCCTCACAACCTGGACGACCTTGCGCCCGCTCAACTCCTTCGGATCAGCCTTCAACTTCTCAGTGAACGCGGCTTTCTGCTCCGCGGTCAAGTGGAAGTTCTCACGAACCGGGAAATAGGAACCAACCTTGGCAAAAAGCGCCTTCAATTGTGCGCCGAGGCTGCTGCCGCGCGTGGCCACCATCTCCGCCACGAGCAGGCCGGCAATCACGCCGTCTTTCTCCGGCACGTGGCCGCGGATGGTAAGTCCCGCCGACTCCTCGCCGCCGATGGCGATTTTGTCTTGATCGATCAACGCGCCGATGTACTTGAAGCCCACTGGCGTTTCGTAGATCGGAACTTTGTGATGTTCGGCGAGCGCGTTGATCAGGTCGGTGGTCGCGACACTCTTGGCCACGCCGTTCTTCCAGCCGCGCGTTTCCACCAGATAATCGAAGAGCAA